>NZ_BACU01000115.1 GCF_000333275.1 Azospirillum sp. B4
GCTTGGTGGGCGGCTGCGCCATCGACGCCTACGGCGTGCCCCTGTCGGATGCCACCATGGAACAGGCGCTGGCCGCCGACGCCGTGCTGCTGGGCGCCGTGGGCGGCCCGAAGTGGGACACCGTCAGCTTCGACAAGCGGCCCGAGGCCGGCCTGCTGCGCCTGCGCAAGGAGATGGAGCTGTTCGCCAACCTGCGCCCGGCGGTGGTGTTCGACGCCCTGGTCGACGCCTCGACCCTGAAGCCCGACGTGGTGCGCGGCCTGGACATCATGATCGTCCGCGAACTGACCGGCGGCGTCTATTTCGGTGAGCCGCGCGGCATCGAGGATCTGGGCAACGGCATCCGCCGCGGCATCAATACCCAGGTCTACACCACCCCGGAAATCCAGCGCGTCGCCCGCGTCGCCTTCGAGCTGGCGCGCAAGCGCGGCAACAAGGTCTGCTCCTGCGAGAAGCGCAACGTCATGGAATCCGGCCTGCTGTGGAACCAGGACGTCACGGCCCTGCACGCCGCCGAGTACAAGGATGTGGAACTGAGCCACATGCTGGCCGACGCCGCCGCCATGCAGCTGGTGCGCAATCCCAAGCAGTTCGACGTCATCGTCACCGACAACCTGTTCGGCGACATCCTGTCGGATGAGGCGGCCATGCTGACCGGCTCCATCGGCATGTTGCCCTCCGCCTCGCTGGGTGCCGCCGACGCCAGCGGTCGCCGCAAGGCGCTGTATGAGCCGGTGCACGGCTCCGCCCCCGACATCGCCGGCCGCGACGTCGCCAACCCCATCGCCTCGCTGCTCAGCTTCGGCATGGCGCTGCGCTACTCTTTCGACCGGGACGCCGAGGCCGACCTGTTGGACAAGGCGGTGCAGAACGTCCTGAAGGGTGGCATGCGCACGGCCGACATCATGTCCCCCGGCATGGCCCGCTGCTCCACCTCCGTCATGGGCGACAGCATCCTGCGTGAGCTGGACAAGCTGGTGGCCTGAAACAGGTACCGGTTCCCCGTCGAGCGCCCCGGGGACTCGACGGGGACGCGCTCGACGGCGGAGCGCTCAGCGGGGAAGCCGCCTGATGTGAAGAGGCCCGGGACGGCGACGCCCCGGGCCTCTTCACGTTCAACCCACCGTGCTCAAGACGTGACCGCGTCCGCCCGGCGCTTGAGGAGACAAACCTCAGCGCGAGCGGACTTGGGCGGTGTTGGCGCCATCCAGGACAATGTTCTCCAGTTGGGCGTCCCTAAGGTCGGCACCGGTCAAATCGGCTTCCCGCAGGACGGCACCGCGCAGGTTGGCGCCCCGCAGGTTCGCGCCCCGCAAACGGGCCCGGGTCAGCCGCGCCGGCCACTTGCGGTCCGGCTGCTCGGCACTTTCCAACAGGCCCAGGTTGGCGTTCTGCAGGTCGGCGCCGTTCAGGTGGGCGCGTTCGAAGTTGGCGCCCCGGGCGTCAACGCCCACCAGCACCGCGTCCTGCAAATCAACGCATTCCAAATCGGCCATGACCAGGGACGAGCCTGTCAGCACCAGGCGGCGGGCCACGGCGTACGCCATCTTGGCCGCCGTCAGGTTGCGGCCCGACAGCGTCAGGCCGGTCAGGTCACGGCCCGACAGGTCGGCGCGGTTGCCGGAACGGCCGGCGGCGGCCACCCAAGTCGCATGATCGTCCACCACCTCGGCCACCGGGCGGACACTGTCCCCGCCCTCGCCCGGCAGAACGGCGCCCTTGCCCCGCAGCCGGCCAATCAACCCGGTTTCCATGATGGCCCCGCGGAAGTTGGCATCCTCCAGGATGGCGTCGGTGAAAATGGCGTCCGTCAGCAACGCGCCAGCGAATGACGT
>NZ_BACU01000114.1 GCF_000333275.1 Azospirillum sp. B4
GCAGGCCGGCGCCCTGGGGCACAGCGTGCCGCGATGACGGGATGGGTCCGGATCACCCTCGATATGGATGACCGAGGACTTCACGTTCTTCGCGCGATCGCCCTGGCTGTAGATGAGGATACCGCAGGCCACCGAGCAGTAGGTGCAGGTGTTGCGGGTTTCGGTGGCGGCGGTCAGCTTGAACGGCCGGACGGATGCCGCCAGCGCCGTGCCCGCCAGGCCGAAGCCCAACGCACCCAGGCTGGAAGCCGCCAATCCCGCGCCGGTCAGCTTGATAAAGCCGCGACGACTGAGATCCATGTCTCACACGCTCCCGTGAAAGTCGGTTCCGCCGGAACAGCGCGGCTACCCGCACGGGGCAAGCAACCGCCGGCAGACGGATGAATGCATCATAAGACGCCGCCATCACCCGTCAAGTTATTGGCGGCGAATTTGTCGGTGTCCAAATGAACCTCGCCCATTGATAACGGTTCGCATTAACTAAATTCAGAAAATTGGTTGCGTCATTCGCAAAGTTTATTGCCCAACCTTAGGTGTTTTCCGCCCTATCCCGCGGCTTTCGGGTTTTGCCGCCTCGTTATATCTATATGAATATAGCGCCTGACGAAGACCGGCCTGCCGCTCGACCGCGCAAGCCCTGTGATTTTCGCCCTTGTCCGGCGGGCCAGCGGTTTGAGATCCTGGAAAGACCCGCCGAAATCCGCCGCCCGACGGCCGGCGTTCGACCGGTGCCATGCCCGCGAAGGTGAATGCCCGCCATGATCCGTGACACGACCTATGCGTTCATGTCCATGCCTTCCCCCGTCGGCAGGCTGACGCTGCTGGCCGGCACCGAGGGCCTGACAGCCATTCTTTGGGAGAATGACAAGCCGGGACGGGTCCGCCTACCCACCCTGGTTCCGAACCCGGACCATCCGGTGCTGGTGGAGACGGAGAAGCAGCTGCGGGCCTATTTCCAGGGCACCTTGAAGACCTTCACCGTGCCACTGTCCTTCGCCGGCACGGACTTCCAGAAGCGGGTGTGGCGGGCGCTGCTGACCATCCCCTATGGCGAGATGCGCAGCTATTCCGACATCGCCCGCCAGATCGGCCATCCCACGGCGGTACGCGCCGTGGGCGCCGCCAACGGGCGCAACCCCATTTCCATCATCGCGCCCTGCCATCGCGTGGTGGGCATGAACGGCGCCCTGACCGGCTTCGCCGGCGGTTTGGCGATCAAGCAACAGTTGCTGTCGCTGGAAGGGCGGCGATCGGTTGGGCGCGAGGCGGCCATGGGCGACCTGTTCGCCGCCGCCGGCTGAGGCGTTCCGCTTTAGGCGGCAACGGGCTGGAAGCTGGCGCGGTATTGGCTGGGTGTCATGCCCAGGCATTTGACGAAGACCAGGCGCATACGGTTGGCACTGCCGAAGCCACTTCGATAGGCCACGGACTTCAGCGGCAGATCGCCACCCTCCAGCAGATTGCGGGCCGCGTCCACCCGCGCACGCTCCACGAACTCCGCCGGGGTCACCTGGGCCTGCTGGACGAAGATGCGCGCGAAGTGGCGGGCGCTCATCCCCGCGACCCGGGCCAGCGCCGCCACCGTATGGTTCTCCGCCACATGCCCCATGACATGGGCCTGCACCCGCGCGATGGGG
>NZ_BACU01000113.1 GCF_000333275.1 Azospirillum sp. B4
GGACTATCGATCAGGTGGTGATGATTTGCTGTGCCATCCCGCGCGCAGTTGATGGTAGCGTGCCTGCGGCGGGCATTGCCCCGTCGTCGACGTTGACCGCAGCGATCCCGGCATCTCTTGACGCATGAGGGTGCGGGCGGCGCCTGAAATGACATTGATCCGGGATTTGGAACAGAGATGAGCACGCAAACCCTTCCCGCCTTCTACCAGCGCCCCCGTCCCCTGGCGGCGGAGCGTGACGGCGACCTGTCGCTGGCCCCGATCACCGACTACCGGTTCGCGTCCGGCGCCAATTCCGTGCCCGTGATCGCGGCGGAATTCACGCTGGCGTGCAAGCACTACCCCATCCTGTTCCTGGATGGCGCGCCGCCCCAGGCCGTGGCGCTGCTGGGCCTGCGCAATGGTGAAAACCTGTTCGTGAACGCCGAGGGCGGCTGGGACGCCGGCAGCTACATCCCGGCCTATGTCCGCCGTTACCCCTTCATCTTCCTGGAGAACCGGGAGAAGGCGGAATTCACCCTGTGCATCGATGAGGCGGCCCCGACCGTCACCCAGGGCGGCGCCAACAAGCTGTTCGACGGTGGCCAGCCCACCGAGGTGACCCGCAACGCGCTGGCGTTCTGCAGCGACTACCAGGGCCACTACAACGCCACGACGGAATTCGTGCAGGCCCTGATCAAGGCCGACCTGCTGGTGGAAAACCGCGCCGATGTCACCCTGAAGGACGGCCAGAAGCTGAGCCTGGCGGGCTTCAAGGTCATCGACGAGGCCAAGTTCAACCAGCTGCCGGCCGAGGAATTCCAGCGTTGGCGGGAACGCGGCTGGCTGCACCTGGTCTATTGCCACCTGATCTCGGTCAGCAACTGGGGCGGCCTGGTGGATCGCACGGCGCAGCGCCCGGCGACCAACTGACGCGGGCGCACCAACGCCCCGACATGCGGACGGCGGCCCGGGTCATCCCGCGGCCGCCGCCGTTTTGATATCTGGTCCGGCCTTATTCCACAGCCCACCTTCGGGGATCCAGATCCGTCTCACAAGACGAAGATCGCGCCAACTTGGCCAACGATCATGAGGGAAAGCAACGCCAACAGGGGCAGCCATGCTTCGACCCACAGCTGCGTCCGCCGCTCCGCCTTGACCATCGCCGCCATTTCCATCCTCACGTCGCATGCCCGAACAGTGGGATTATTTGAACCATCGCCGAAGTTGATCGTCAATACGGCATAATATACACTAAATTTCTTGTTATTCTCCCGATGCATTGCCGCCTGGGCCTGTCGCGCCATTTCCTGACAGATGTGACGCAAACCGGGACAAGCGCATGGACGAACGGCCCTCGGCATTTTCCGCTTTCAGGCGGCAAGCCCTCCTGCTGGCGGGCCTCGCCAGCCTGCTGTTCCCGCCGTTGGCGGGAGCCCAACAAGTCGACACCCAGGCCATCCGCGATGCGGTGCGCGACCAGCTGAAGGCCGAGGACATCGGCCACGGTTTCGAGACCCTGGGCGTCTTCGGCGGCACGCCCGACGCCAGCGCCGCCCGCTACAGCAGCAATGAGATCACGCTGCACGGCTACAAGCTGCCCATCACCCACAGCTTCCGCGACAAGGACGACGCCGATGGCGTCGCCCCCTACCTGGAGGTGACGCTGGGTTATGAGACCGCGTGGCAGCAGACGGGCCTGGGTGCCGACACCGGCGGCCCCGACCTGGTGAGGGAAAACTACAAGTCCTACTCCGCCCTGGGCGGCTTCGGCCTGGACATCCCGGTGGGCACGTCGACCTCCATCCGGCCGGTGGCGCTGGGCGGCTATACCCGCATCCGTGGCAGCGGGGAGTTCGCCGGCCCCAACGCCGACCTGCTGCATGACACCACCGGCGGCATCCTGACCAGCATGCGCATCGACAGCTTCCTGGCCGGCGGCGGGGTGGAGGTGCTGCATGAACGGACCCTGCCCGACGACCTGCGCCTGCATCTGATGGGCCGCTTCAGCGAATTCGCCGACATTCCCAGCCGGGTGAGCGACCCTTCCCTCAAATCCACCGGCAGCTTCGGGTTCGCCACGGTCAACGCCCAACTGGATGGGCCGCTGGGCCATCTGTTCGCGGACGATCTGCGCTGGATCGCCTTCAGCCGTGGCAACATCCTGATCGGCTCGCAACAGGCTTTCCTGGGCTTCGACAAGTTCCTGGAGGTGGGCGGGGGGCTGGAGGTGATGACGCCCCACCTGGGCTATGGCGTGGAGGGTGTGACCCTGCGCGGATCCGCCATCATCGGCAACGGGGTGCGCGGCTGGACCGTGGGCCTGGGCCTGGCGTTCTGATGCGAAGACCATCCCTTGATAGGGTGATCCAACGTTTTGATTTCCGTGACGATTGACCAAATTTTTAAATGGCGCCACAAGGGGCGACACCCTTTTCCCGATAAGTGCCCCGCCCGTGCGTCTCCGCGATCTGCCCTCCATCAGCGCCGTCCTCACCTGCCCGGCGGCATCCCCCCTGCTGGACCGCCACGGCCGGGCGGCGGCGACGGACGCCGTCCGCGCCCTGCTGGCCGAGGCGCGGGCCGCTCTGCTGGCCGGCGGCGACGCGGTTTGGGGTATAGGGGGGCCGGACGCCGACGGGGTGGCCGCGCTGGCCCTGGCCCGGTTGGAAGCCACCAGCCGCTCCGCCCTGCGCCCCCTGTTCAACCTGACGGGCACGGTGCTGCACACCAACCTGGGCCGCGCCCTGCTGGCGGAGGAGGCCAAGGCGGCGGCCCTGGCCGCCATGGGGGATCCGGTGGCGCTGGAGTTCGACCTGGACAGCGGCACGCGCGGGGAGCGGGATGACCATGTCCGCGCCCTGCTGTGCGAGCTGACAGGGGCGGAGGACGCCACCGTCGTCAACAACAACGCCGCCGCCGTGCTGCTGGCCCTCAACACCCTGGCCCGGGGCCGCGACGCCATCGTCTCGCGCGGGGAGCTGATCGAGATTGGCGGCGCCTTCCGCATGCCGGACATCATGGCCCAGGCCGGCGCCCGGCTGGTGGAGGTCGGCACCACCAACCGCACCCACGCCAAGGATTACAAGGGCACGTTGACACCCGAAACCGGCGTCATCCTGAAGGTCCACACCAGCAACTACCGCATCCAGGGCTTCACCAAGGAGGTGCTGGCGCCAGAGCTGGCGGCCATCGCCCATGGCGCCGGCGTACCCCTGCTGAACGACCTGGGATCCGGCACCCTGGTGGACCTCTCCCCCTATGGCCTGAAGCGCGAGCCCACGGTGCGCGAGGCGGTGGAGGAAGGGGCGGACCTGGTCACCTTCTCGGGCGACAAGCTGCTGGGCGGGCCCCAGGCGGGCTTCATCGTCGGCCGCCGCGACCTGGTCGCCGCCGTCAACCGCAACCCCATGAAGCGGGCCCTGCGGGTGGACAAGGTGCGGCTGGCCGCCATCGAGGCGACGCTGAAGCTGTACCGCGACCCCGACCGCCTGGCCCGACGCCTGCCCACCCTGGCCCTGCTGTCCCGCCCCAAGGCGGAGATCGCGGACCAGGCCCGGCGCCTGGCGCCGGCGCTGGCCCAGGCCCTGGGGGCCGGCTACGCCGTCACGGTGTGCGACTGCGACAGCCAGATCGGCTCCGGCGCCCTGCCGCTGGACACCCTGCCCAGCGCCGGCCTGGCGATCGCCGCCGGCGGGGCGGCGCTGAACCGGCTGGCGGCGTCCTTCCGCGCCCTGTCCCGCCCCATCATCGGCCGCATCGAGGATGGCCGCCTGGTGCTGGACCTGCGCTGCCTGCGCGATGAGGACGCGTTCACCGCCACACTGGCGGAGCTGCACCAGCCATGATCATCGGCACCGCCGGCCATATCGACCACGGCAAGACCGCCCTGGTGCGGGCCCTGACCGGCGTCGACGGCGACCGCCTGAAGGAGGAGAAGGCCCGGGGCATCACCATCGACCTGGGATTCGCCTACCTGCCCCTCTCCAACGCCCCCACCCTGGGCTTCGTCGACGTGCCGGGGCATGAGCGCTTCGTCCACACCATGGTGGCGGGGGCCAGCGGCATCGACTTCGCCCTGCTGGTGGTGGCGGCCGACGATGGCGTCATGCCGCAGACGCGTGAGCATCTGGCCATCATCGACCTGCTGGGCATCCGCCACGGCCTGGTGGCCCTGACCAAGGCGGACCTGGCCACCCCCGACCGCCTGGCGGCGGTGGTGGCGGAGATCACGGCCGCCCTGGATGGTACCAGCCTTGCCGACGCCGACATCCTGCCCGTCTCCGCCCTCAGCGGCGCCGGCATCGATGATCTGCGCCAACGGCTGGCCGACGCCGCCCACGCCCAGGCACGAGAGAAGGATGGGACGGAAGCCGGCGCCTTCCGCCTGGCCGTCGACCGCGCCTTCACCCTGACCGGCGTGGGCGTGGTGGTGACGGGCACGGTGCTGTCCGGCCGGGTGCGGGTGGGCGACACCGTCACCATCAGTCCCTCCGGCCTCGCGGCGCGCGTCCGCTCCCTGCACGCCCAGAACGCGGTGGCGGAGGAAGGGCGGGCCGGCGACCGCTGCGCCCTGAACCTGGCCGGGCCGGACATCACCAAGGACGCCCTGCACCGGGGGGACATGGTGCTGGCCCCCGCATTGCACGCCCCCACCGACCGCATCGACGCCAGCCTGCGCCTGCTGCCGCGCGAGGCGGGGGCCAAGGCGCTGGGCCAATGGTTCCCCGTGCGCCTGCACCACGCGGCGGCGGAGGTGGGCGCCCGCGTCGTGCTGCTGTCGGAAGAGGCGCTGGCGGGGGGCGGGGCCACGCAGGTGCAACTGGTGCTGGAGCGGCCCATCGCGGCGGCGGTGGGCGACCGCTACGTCATCCGCGACGTCTCCGCCCAGCACACCCTGGGCGGCGGCCGTTTCATCGACCTGCGCCCGCCGCCCCGCCGCCGCCGCACGGGGGAACGGGTGGCCCAGCGCATCGCCCTGGCCCTGCCCGACCCGGCGGCGGCGCTGGCCGCCCTGCTGGCCGTGCCGCCCTACGCCGTGGATCTTACCGCCTTCGTCCGCGACCACGCCCTGCCCACCGACCGGGCGGAGGCGCTGGCCCGGGACCTGGGCTTGGTAGTGCTGGAACAGGGCGATGCCCGCACCGCCCTGTCGGCCGACCACTGGGCCGCCTTCCTGAGCCAGCTGACGGAACAGCTGACCGCCTATCACGCGGAGAACCCGGACCTGCAGGGCATGGGGCGGGAGAAGCTGCGCTTGGGCGTGCAGCCGCGCCTGCCCGCCCCGCTGTTCGCCGTCGCCGTGGGCCGGGCCGTGGCCCAGGGCCTGGTGGCGCTGGACGGGTCCTTCATCCGCCTGGCCGGCCACACCGTGCGCCTGGCGCCGGAGGATGAGGCCGCTTGGGGCGCGCTGGCGCCCCTGCTGGGTGGCGAGGTGCGCTTCCGCCCGCCCCGGGTGCGCGACATCGCCACCGACACCGGCCGGCCGGAACCGGAGGTGCGCCGCATCCTGAAGCTGGCCGGCCGCATGGGCTGGGCCGACCAGGTGGCGCACGACCATTTCTTCCTGCGCGACACGGTGCGCGAGATGGTGGCCATCGCCGTGGACGTGGCGGCCCAGGCGCCCGACGGCACCTTCGTCGTCGCCCCCTTCCGCGACCGCATGGACAACGGCCGCAAGGTCGCCATCCAGATCCTGGACTTCTTCGACCGCCACGGCATCACCCTGCGCCGGGGCGACCTGCGCCGCATCAACCCGCACCGGCTGGACTTGTTCGGCCCGCCTGTGGTTTTGTGAGCTTTAGCGGCTAGAGACGGAAGGGAATCGCCCCTGGTGGGGCGTCCGGACTTCAAATCCGGGTGGGGCAGCGAGACTGTCCCGGGTGGGTTCGACTCCCATTCCCTTCCGCCAGATTTTTGTTTGCTGTGAGGCGCTGGGTAAGCGTGGGGGCAACCTCAGGACTTCGACTGATAGCCGAGGATTCATTCTCGAAATACAATACCATTTTTGCCTTTGGTGCTCGTAATAGGCCGATACTCGCTTGTGTGCTTCCAACGCAAAGCTGAGTAAGTAGCACTGGCAATGATTAGGCGTTCCTCTTAGCTGCAGACAAAGCGCAAGAGGGCAATCTTGAGCAATCGACACATCGGGGGAATGGCCATATGTCACTCGAAGGAACGACAGGCTTTGCAAAAAGACCGTTCCGCGCGAAGTCTCTGCGAGCCTTCGAAAAAGACTACAATCCAACCTTTGAGGATGAGGCGCACCAAACTCGGGGAGCCTTTCTCGATGCGTTCCCGATAGATGCACTCCCTAACCTTACCGTCGAAAATTATGTAATAGGCCTCCAACAACCAACATTCTGCTATCACATTGAAGTGAAAACCCGATCCTGGGCAATTATTCAGGGCGCGACTGCGGCCAAATTCGGTATCTATTTTGGCCGTACCAAGAGCGATCCGAAAAGCACCTATCGGCCGACCCCAAGATTCGGAAAAACAAAGAGCGAGGCATTCGAGATGGTCAAATCCGCCCTGATCGATCTGGTCGCGGCAGGAAAAAAAGACAGTCTAAATTTCGAAGAGATTGACGCTAATTCGCTATCTCAAATGTTTAAGGCGAAAATCCTTAGCCTATATTTCCCAGATCGCTTCATTAATGTTTGCAGTCGCGAACATCTCGAAATTTTCGCGTCGAAGCTTGGCTTCCAGGGCGTCGGATATGTCAGCGAATACCAAAATTATCTGGTGGCCCAAAAGTTGAGGGATTCCGCCACGCGATCCTGGAGCAATCCGAAATTCATGGCATTCCTTTATGCCACCTACATGCCAGAGCGCGGCGCTGCCGGTTCTTCAATTCGCAAACCAACGAAGAAGCGGCCCAGTACTGTTGATTTTGAGGATCTTCAGGCTGCATGGGCCAGGATCGGACGGGAAAGCGAGAAGTTTGCACAGAAATGGGAGGAAGAGCGCCTTCGAGGCCACGGTTGGCCGCAATTAGCCAAACAAATCGACGATCGGCGCAGCCGTCCAGGTTATGGCTACGACTTTCGGTCCTTTTCGTCGCCCGGAGTACCACGCTTCATCGAAGTGAAGACCGTGGGAAAGGTAAGGGGTGGTGGGTACCGGTGCTTCGTGTCAGAAACCGAGTATAATGTGTCCAAATCTTCCGATCATGCTACCGAGTATTATTTCTATCTAGTTTCGCTTAGTTCAGACGGGAAACCGATCTCCCTGATGCCTGTGCGCGCCGAGGATCAATACAAGAACTCAGAGCTTCTGCCAGTCAGTTATGAAATGCGGTTCGATTTTGATTGAGAATGACCTGCGTGGTTGTCAATAGCGGCCGCCCACTCGGCCGGCAACATAGCCGGAAGATTAGAGGCAATGAGGACCGCTCTACTCAACTGCATCGCCAACTATCGACATGCTAAAATGAAAAGACTTTGCACTCATTGACGTCTATCGTGGGACACTATCTGCACCATCGCCCCCCCCTCCGTCACCCGGCCGATGACACGCGCCATCGGATAGCCCGCTTCCACGATCTGGCGGCAGATCTCCTCCGCCCGCTCCGGCGCCACCGCCACCAGCAGGCCGCCGGATGTCTGCGGGTCGGTTAGCAGGGCGCGTTGCCACGGGGCCAGGTCGGCGGGCAGGCGGGTTTCCTCGCCATAGCTGGCCCAGTTGCGGTTGGAAGCGCCGGTGATGAAGCCGGCCTGGGCCAGTTGGGCCGCCTGGGACAGGAAGGGCAGACGGTCCCAGTCCACCGACAGCGTCACGCCGGCACCCCGCGCCATCTCCAGCCCGTGGCCCAGCAGGCCGAAGCCGGTGACGTCGGTGATGGCATGCACGTCGGCATCCTGCGCCAGCACCGCGCCGATGCTGTTCAGCAGGGTGGTGCTGGCCACCATCTCGGCATACCCGGCGGCGTCGAGCTTCTGTTTCTTGAAGGCGGCGGAATAGATGCCCACGCCCAGGCCCTTGGTCAGGATCAGGGCGTCGCCGGGCCGCGCGCTGGCGTTGCGGCGGATGGCCTGGGGCGGGGCCACGCCGATGACGGCCAGGCCGTAGATCGGCTCCCCGCTATCGATGGAATGGCCGCCGGCCACGGGGATGCCGGCCTCGGCACAGATGCTGGCGCCGCCGGCCAGGATTTCCCGCACCACCTCCGGCGCCAGCTTGCCCAGCGGCATGCCCAGGATGGCCAGCGCGAACAGCGGCCGGCCACCCATGGCGTAGACGTCGGACAGCGCGTTGGTGGCGGCGATGCGGCCGAAGTCGCGCGGATCGTCCACCACCGGCATGAAGAAGTCGGTGGTGGCGATGATGCAGTGGCGCTCATCCAGCTGCCACACGGCGGCATCGTCCCCCGTCTCCGTCCCCACCAGCAGGTTGGCGTAGGCCGCCGTCTGGGGCTGGCCGGCCAGCAGCTGCTGCAGCACGGCCGGCGCCAGCTTGCAGCCACAGCCGCCGCCATGGGCCAGGTCGGTCAAACGCACGGGGGTTTCTGACATTCTCATTGCCTTTGATTGTAGAAAAACGCCGTCTTTGTAATGTTCACGGGCAAGATGCCCGCCTATACGACGGCAACATTGCCAATGATCGGGGCCGGCGTTAAGACTGTATTTGTTCCATCGACGATGTCTATCAAGTGGGGTGGCACCTCCCGTGCGACCAGCCCCCATGACGGGACGTCTTGATGCCGAACCGTGGCCCGGTCGGGTCCAAAGCGCGGACGGGGTGCCTGTCCGCGCGGCCCCAGATTTGACGCCACGGACGCATCCCCATGGACCTGACCTCCACACAGAAGCCGCACAAACTCAATCCCTGGATCGGCCCCGCCATCGTGGCGCTGATCGCCGTGGCCGGCCTGTTCTACGTGAAATGGTCGCCCTATTACGCCCGCGCCTTCGTGGCGGCAGCCAACCACGCCATCGGCAAGTCCATCCTGATGGGCACCGACGCCGCCGCCCCTGCCCCGTCATGGGAAGCGGCGGTGGGTTATGCCCTGGCCTACGGCAAGGCCATCTGGCAGGCCATGGTGCTGGGCCTGCTGCTCGGTTCCGCCATCCAGGCGCTGCTGCCGGTGAACTGGGTGGCCCGCGCCCTGGGCCGCACCGGCTTCGGCAGCGTGCTGGCCGGTGGCCTGCTGTCGCTGCCCGGCATGATGTGCACCTGCTGCGCCGCCCCGGTGGTGATGGGCCTGCGCCGCCAACAGGCGTCGCCCGGCGCCGCCATGGCCTTCTGGCTGGGCAACACCATCCTGAACCCGGCCGCCCTGGTCTTCATCGGCTTCGTCCTGGGCTGGCAGTGGACCGGCCTGCGCCTGGCGCTGGGCCTGGTGATGGTCCTGGGCCTGGGCGTGCTGGTCAACCGCTTCAGCCCCATCCCCAATTCCGAGGCCGCGCTGCACGCCCTGCAGGTGGAGGCCGAGGCGGAGAACCCCTTCGCCCGCTGGCTGCGCATCCTGGGGCGCATGGCCCTGCGGCTAATCCCGGAATACGTCGTCATCGTCCTGCTGTTGGGGGCGGCCCGCGCCTGGCTGTTCCCCGCCATCGGGCCGGAGATCGGCAACAGCTTCATCTGGATCGCCGCCTTCGCCATCGCCGGCACCCTGTTCGTCATCCCCACGGCGGGCGAGGTTCCCATCATCCAGGCCATGCTGTCGCTGGGCATGGGCGTGGGGCCGGCCGGCGCCCTGCTGATGACCCTGCCGCCCATCAGCCTGCCGTCCGTGGCCATGCTGGCCCGCTCCTTCGAGCCCAAGGCCCTGGCCGCCGTCATCGCCGGCGTTGTGGTGCTGGGCATCGTCAGCGGCTATCTGGCGGTGGCCCTATTCTGATCCGCACCACCGGGGCCCCATGAGGGTGGGCAGGGCGGCGGCCAGGGCGTCCACCGCCACCCGCACCTTCAGGGGCAGGTGTGGCGTCTGTACCCACAGGGTATGGACATCGTACAGATATTCCGGCTGGTCCGGCAGCACGATGACCAATTCCCCCGTGCGCAGCCGGTCACCGATCAGCCAGGAGGGCAGCCAGGCCAGCCCCATGCCGGCCACGGCCAAGTCGGCGATGGTCTCCAGGTCGTCCAGCTGGATACGATGGCGGGGTAGCACCTCCACCGCCGGCTGCCCGTCGCGTGGGAACAGCCACTGCGGAATGCGGGCGGAGCGGCGGTAAATGATGCCCTCATGCCGGGCCAGGTCATCCAGATCCGTCGGCGCGCCATGCGCCGCAAGGTAGCCGGGGGCGGCGCAGACCACCATACGCTGGCGCGCCACGCGCCGGGCGATCAGGCCGGCGCGGTCGGCCAAGCCGCCGGTGCGGATGGCCAGATCGAACCCCTCCTCCACCAAATCGACCAGGCGATCGCCCAGCGACAAATCCAGCTCCAGCGCAGGATAGCGCCGCGCCAGTTGCAGCAGCACGGGCACGACGCAGCGGCGCCCGAAATGCTCCGGCATCGTGACGCGCAGCCGGCCGCGCGGCTCCCCCAGCTGGTCGGCGGCCAGGGCGTCGGCGGCGTCCGCCTCCGCCAGCACGACGCGGCAGCGCTCGTAATAGGCCCGGCCGAAATCCGTCAAGCTCTGCCGCCGCGTGGTGCGGTTCAGCAGCCGCACGCCCAGCCGTTCCTCCAGGAAGCGGATGTGCTTGCCCACCATGGGGCCGGACACCCCAAGCGCTGACGCGGCGGCGGCGAAAGACCCCAGATCCACCGCCTTGACGAAGACGGCCATGCTGCCCAACCGGTCCATATTGAAAACCATTGGTTCGTAGTGTTCTGCATCCTAGCCCATTTATCCCACCTGGCGGTCACGCTCATGTTCATTCCTGTCAATTGATTTGGAGTGAATGACCATGGCACGCATTATCCGCTTTCATGAGCATGGCGGCCCCGAGGTCCTGCGTATCGAGGAGGCCGATGTGCCGCCGCCCGGCGCTGGCCAGGTGCAGATCCGCGTCAAGGCGCTGGGCCTGAACCGGGCCGAGGTCATGCTGCGCACCAACAATTATATCGAGACGCCCAAGGCCTGGCCCAGCGGCCTGGGCTATGAGGCCGCCGGCGTGGTCGCGGCCGTGGGCCCGGGCGTGGACAGCGTCGCCGTCGGCGACGCCGTCAGCGTGGTGCCGGCGGTATCCCAGATCGAGTGGCCGGCCTATGCCGAGCTGGCCAACTTCCAGCAGCACCTGGTGGTGAAGCACCCCGCGTCGCTGAGCTGGGAAGAGGCGGCGGCCACCTGGATGCAGTACGTCACCGCCCACGGCGCCCTGATCGACCTGGCCAGGCTGGGCAAAGGCGATGTCGTCGCCATCACAGCGGCCAGCAGCAGCGTGGGCCTGGCCGCAATCCAGATCGCCAACATGGTGGGCGCCACGCCTATCGCCGTCACCCGCACCTCCGCCAAGCGCCAGGCGCTGCGGGATGCCGGCGCCGCCCACGTCGTGGCTTCAGAGGAAGAGGATCTGGAAGCGCGGCTGACGGAGATCGCTGGGCCAGGGGGCGGGCTGTCTGGGGGGGTGCGGCCCGGGGTACAGGTGGTGTTCGACCCCATCGGCGGTCCGGCCTTCGCATCCCTGACCGCCGCCATGGCACGGGGCGGCATCCTGATCGAGTACGGTGCGCTGAGCCCCGAGCCCACGCCCTTCCCCCTGTTCAACGTGCTGGGCAAGAGCCTGACGCTGCGCGGCTACCTGGTGCACGAGGTCACGGCCGACCCTGTGCGGCTGGAGGCAGCCAAGGACTTCATCCTGGAGGGCCTGACCTCGGGCGCGCTCAAGCCCATCATCGCACGCAGCTTCGCGTTCGATGACATCGTGGAGGCTCACCGCTATCTGGAATCGAACCAGCAGTTCGGCAAGATAGTGGTTACCCTGTAACGGATGCGGCCCCGGTCTATTCGAACCGGGGCCGCTCCCTCTACGCCAGCAACAGCGGGTTGGGCGCGTGGCGCAGCCAGCCGACCTCGGCCACCATCAGGTCCAGGCCCAGGCTGGCCAAATCGTCGGCGTAAGCGTCCAGCTTGGGGTCCTTCGCCAGATAGAGCATTTTGGCGTAGGTGTGGCAGTCGTCGCAGGTTTCCACCTGCACGGCCCCATTCTCCCCCTCCACGCTTTTCAGCGACAGGTGGGCCGACTGGCCACAGGTGATGCATACCGCCCGCACATGGTTCCACGCGGTGGAGCAGAGGGAGCAATAGAGATAGCGCACGCCGGGCGTGGAACCGGAGGCGGTGATGATACCGGCTACCGGCGTGGACCCGCAGCAGGGACACAGGCCCCGCTCCGGCAGCAGGTGGACCTGATCCACGTCCAGGCTGGCGGCCAGCTTGGTGAAATAGACTTGCAAGGCGGCGGCGATGAAGACGGCGCGGCCGGCATCCTCAGGCGCGACATTGCCGCTGAGGAAGTCGCCGGCCAGGTATTCCAACGTGTCGCCATCCACCTCGTTCAGGCTGTCAATGACGGAGGCCACCAGGTCCGGCACCTCGGGCAACCGGTCGAAATGGCGCAGGATCAGGGTCAGCGCCTCGCGCCAGACGATGTCGCGCTCATGGCCATCGGCGGCCAGGGGCGGCATGCCGGCATCGGTGGCCGTGGCCACGTCGTCGGCATCCGGGGCGGTCACATCGATCATGTCGGCGGCGTCGTGCTGGGCCTGCGACAGCTCGCACAGGAACTCCAGCCATTGCGCCATGGGATGGTCGACAGCCAGCAGGCCCAGCCGACCGGAGGTGCGGGCGAACCGGGTGGCCGGGTCGGGCAGGATAATGGGGGCCGGCGCCGTCACCCCGCCTTGGGGATTGCCCATCCACGGCGCCTTGGGCGCCACTTCACCCTGTCTCATGACTGGTACTCCTGAAAAAGCACTCGGGGGCGCGACCTTGCCGGATCGCGCCCCCGTGATAGATAGGCCTTCTCCGCGCTCCTTGCCAACGGCATGAGGACAAGCCTCATGCCGTTGTAGGATGCGACCGCATCCGCCGGAGAGTTCCGGGGAGCGGAGCGAACTGGAACTCGAGGACCAGCCAAGCCCGCGGATGCGGGCGCCCGGCACCTGAGGGAACTTTCAACAAACATTAATCGCGGAATTTGGCGGTGCTGTCCGGCGTGGGCCCCGGTGAGCCGCTGGCGACCAGGCCCTGGAACCACTTGCGATGGTGCCGGAAGGCCCAGCCGGGTGTCACCCAACCGTGCAGCATGGCCCGCATCGAGCCCTTCACCCAGATCGCCGCGTAGACATGCGCGACCCAGATGAGCATGGCGCCGATGGCGGCCAGGCTGTGGATCAGCAGGGCCACCCGCTGCGTCTCGATGGCCGTGGCGTGGCCGAAATAAACCTCCCAGATCAGGATGCCGGTGACGAACAGCACCGGGATGATCAGGGCCATGCCCCAGAACACCACCTTCTGGCCGGCGTTGAAGCGGCCGACGGGCGGCACCTCCTCCTCGCGGTTGTCCAGCACCTTGTCCAGGCTTTTGGCCCAGGCGGTGTCATCGCGGTTCCACAGGTTGTCGCGCCAGAACTGCACGAACAGCCCCAGGAAGCTGACGACCAGCGTCACCCCCAGCCAGGGATGCACCGCCCGCATCCACTGCCCGCTGCCGAACAGGTTGGACAGCCAGAAGAACACGGGGTGGAACATGGCCAGGCCCGACAGGGTCAGCAGCACGAAACAGATGCCGGTGATCCAGTGGTTCAGCCGGGTGGCGGTGGAATTGCGGACGATGGTTCCCTTGGGATAGCTCATGACTTGGCACTCCCGTCCCGTTTCGCCTTCTCCATCTCCGCCCGCGCGTGCGCCTCATCGGCCTCCGTCGTCTCATTGGGACCGGAGACGATGGAGTGGACGAAGGCGCCGATGGCGGCGAAGGCCAGGCCCGCCAGGGCCACCGGCTTCAGGAAGCCCTTCCACGCCCCCACCAGCGCGCTGATATGGGGCTTGTCCGGCAGGCCGGAATAGAGTGAGGGCTTGTCGGCATGGTGCAGCACGTACATGACGTGCGTGCCGCCCACCTCCGGCGGGTCGTACAGCCCAGCGTTCTGAAAACCACGTTCCTTCAGTTCGGCGATGCGCTCCCCCGCCCAGTCCTTCATGTCGTCCTTGGAACCGAACATGATGGCGCCGGTGGGACAGGTCTTCACGCAGGCCGGTTCCAGCCCGACACCGACGCGGTCGGAACACAAGGTGCACTTGTACGACTTGTGGTCCTCGGCGCTGATGCGCGGGATGTTGAAGGGGCAGCCCTTCACGCAATAACCGCAGCCGATGCAGTTCTCGCTGATGAAGTCGACGATGCCGTTGGCATACTGGACGATGGCCCCGGGGGCCGGGCACGCCTTGAGGCAGCCCGGATCCTCACAGTGCATGCAGCCGTCCTTGCGGATCAGCCACTCCAGGTTCCCCTGCTCGTCCTCATACTCGGCGAACCGCATCAGGGTCCAGGTGCCGGGGTTGAGGTCGTGCGGGTTCTCGTAGGCGCCCTGGAACTCCTCCATGTCCGGCCGCAGGTTGTTCCATTCCATGCAGGCGGACTGGCAGGCCTTGCAGCCGATGCAGCGGCTGACGTCGATCAGCTTCGCCACCTCAAGCTCATGGTGGCGGACCGAGGGCGGCGTCAGGTTGCTGGCCGACCGGCGGATGTAGTCTTGGGATTGCAGGTCGGCCATCACGCGCTCCCCGTCTTCTTGTTGCGGGGCCCTTTGGCCACATCGATGGCTGGCGGCGCGCCGGTCTTCTCGATGTTCAGCAGGAAGGCCTTGAACTCCGGCGTGTTGGTGTTGGCGTCGCCCACGAACGGCGTCAGGGTATTGGCGCCATAGCCCCTGCGGGCCACGCCGGGTGAAGCCCCAGTGGATGGACAGCCGATGACGTGCGTCGCTGGCCCGTCCACCATCAGCGGCCTGATGCCCTTGTTCACGAAGGCCTTGCAGATCACCTGGCCGCGCCTGGACGACACCTTGACCCAGCCGCCCTGTTCGATGCCCTTCTCCTTGGCCAGGGCCTCACCGATCTCAACGAACTCCTCCGGCTGGAGGATGGCGTTGATCAGGGCGTGCTTGGTCCAATAGTGGAAGTGCTCGGTCAGGCGGTAGGTGGTGCCGACGTAGGGGAAGTCCTGCGCCGTGCCCATCGCCTTGCGGTCGTTGGGGAAGACGCGGGCGGCCGGGTTGCTCTTCACCTTGGGGTGAAGCAGGTTCTCCGCCGGGCTTTCGAACGGCTCGTAATGCTCGGGGAACGGACCCTCGACCATCAGGCCCCGGGCGAACAGGCGCCCCTGCCCTTCCTGGTTCATGATGAAGGGGCCGACCCCGTCCTGCGGCTTCACGGTCGGGCCATAGTCCGGCACGTCGAAGCCCACCCACTTGGACCCGTTCCACTGGATGACGGGCTTGTGCGGGTTCCACGCCTTGCCGTCCAGGTCGGCGCTGGCGCGGTTGTACAGGATGCGGCGGTTGGCGGGCCAGGCCCACGCCCAGTTGGGGGCGATGCCGGCGTCGCGCGGGTCCGACGCGTCGCGCCGGGCCATCTGGTTGCCCTTCTCCGTCCAGCTGCCGGCGAAAATCCAGCAGCCGGACATGGTGGTGCCGTCGTCGCGCAACTGGGCGAAGCCGTCCAGCTGCTGCCCGGCCTTCAGCACCACCGCGCCCGTGTCGTCCTTGATGTCGACCAGGGCGCGGCCGTTCATCTCCCGCGCCAGCTCGGCCGGTTGCGGCTCCGCCGGGTCGGCGTAGGACCAGCTGAGGTTCAGGATGGGGTCGGGGAAGGCGCCGCCGTCCTTGGCGTATAGGGACTTCAGGCGGTGGTACAGCCCGGCCATGATCCACAGGTCGGGCTTGGCCTCGCCCGGCGCGTCCGCCGCCTTCCAGTGCCACTGCAGCCAGCGTGCGGAGTTGACGAGCGAGCCCTCCTCCTCCGCGAAGCAGGTGGTGGGCAGCTGGAACACCTCGGTCTGGATTTCGGCCGGCTTGGACGGGTTCTGCGGCCCGTAGTCCTGCCAGAAGTTGGCCGTCTCCGTATCCAGCGGATCGATGACCACCAGATACTTCAGCTTGGACAGGCTGCGGCGGATCTTGCCCCGGTCGGGAAAGGCCTGCATGGGGTTGAAGCCCTGGCAGATGTAGCCGTTCATCTGCCCGTTATCCATGCGCTCGAACGCGCGCAGCACGTCGTAGCCGTCCACGTCCAGCTTGGGCAGCCAGTCGTAGGCCCAGTTGTTCTCGGCCTTGGCGGCATCGCCGTACAGGGCCTTCTGGAAGCTGACGAAGAACTTGCGGTAGTTCTGCCAGTAGCTGGTCTGCCCCGGCCGCAGCGGCTTGAACTGCTTGGTCTCCAGATACTTATCCAGGGTGACGTCCGAATCCTTCGGAATGGTCAGGTAGCCCGGCAGCAGGTTGGACATCAGGCCGACGTCGGTCAGGCCCTGGATGTTGGAATGCCCGCGCAGGGCGTTCATGCCACCACCAGCGACGCCGATGTTGCCCAGCAGCAGTTGCACCATGGCCATGGCGCGGATGTTCTGCGCCCCCACGGAATGCTGCGTCCACCCCAGCGCGAACAGGCTGGTCAGCGCCTTGTCCGGCGCCGCCGTGCTGGCGAAGATCTTGCAGATCTCCAGGTACTTGTCCTGGGGCGTGCCGCAGATGCGGGACACCAGCTCGGGCGTGTACCGGTCGACATGCTGCTTCAGCAGGTTGATGACGCAGCGCGGATGCGCCCAGGTGTCGTCGGACTTGGCGTAGCCCTGTTCATCCAGCTCATAATCCCAGCTGGACTTGTCGTAGCCGCGCTTTTCCTCGTTATAGCCGGTGAACAGCCCATCCTCGAAGCCGAAGCCTTCCTTAACGATCAGGCTGGCGTTGGTGTAGGCCTTCACATAGGCGTGCTGGATCGCATCGTTCTCCAGCAGATAGCGCATGACGCCGCTGAGGAAAGCGATATCGGTGCCCGGCCGGATGGGGGCGTAAACGTCGGCCACGGAGGCCGTGCGGGTGAAGCGGGGATCGACAACGACCAGCTTGGCCTTGTTCTCGATCTTGGCCTCGATCACCCATTTGAAACCGCAAGGATGCGCCTCGGCGGCATTGCCGCCCATCACCAGCACGACATTGGCGTTCTTGATGTCCTGCCAGGTGTTGGTCATCGCACCGCGACCGAATGTTGGGGCCAAACTGGCCACCGTCGGTCCGTGTCAGACACGCGCCTGGTTATCGAACGCCAACATGCCCAGCGAACGGGCGACCT
>NZ_BACU01000112.1 GCF_000333275.1 Azospirillum sp. B4
TTGCAGGCTGGGCGGTCCGGCCGGGCGGTTCAGTCCGCCCTAGGCGCCCACCAGGCCTAGCACACGCGCCAGCAGCAGGGCCGGCCAGGCCGCCGGCCGCACACAGGGGGCGACGCGAGCGGGGCGGGACGGCGCCCGGCCGCCTGGCCAGGCGGCGGAGGGCGGCCAGGGGTGCCCGCCAGTGGACTGCGGGCGTCGTGCGGTCGGCGCCGCTCCCGGCGGCGCGCAGGGTGTCGCGCACCTGGTCCATGGTCGGCGGGCGGGCGGCGGGGTAGGCGGACAGCATGCCGGCCACCAGGTCGGCCAGGGCGGGGGGCAGGCCGGGGGTGGACAGACGCTCCGGACGGCCGTTCAGGATGCGCTGCATCACGGCGCCATCGCTGGGCGCGTCGAAGGCGCGGCAGCCGCCCAGCATCTCAAACACCAGGGCGCCGAAGGCGAAGATGTCGGTGCGGGTGTCGGGGGCCGCACCCATGAACAGTTCCGGCGCCATGTAGGCGACAGTGCCGCGCAAGCCCTCCGCCTCCGTCGCGGCGGCCAGGGTGTCCTGCGCCGTCTGGGCGGACAGGCGGGCCAGGCCGAAATCCACCAGGCGGGGGCGGCCCGCCCCGTCCAGGATGACGTTGCCCGGCTTGATGTCGGCATGCACCACGCCCTGGCCATGGGCGGCCGCCAGGGCGTCGGCCAGCTGCGCCGCCATGTCCAGCGCCATGTCCAGGGGCAGCGGCCCCTGGGCCAGGCGGGCGGCCAGCGTCTGCCCCTCGATATGCTCCATGGCCAGGAAGGTCTGCCCCCCCTCCTCCGCCAGGTCGAAGATGGCGACGATGTTGGGGTGCTGCAGGCGGGCCAGGGCCCGCGCCTCCCGCAGGTGGCGTTTCAGGTCGCTGGCGGAGGAGCCGCCCGGGCGCAGGATTTTCAACGCCACCGGCCGGTTCAGCACCCGGTCCGTCGCCTGCACGACGGTGCCGTAGGAGCCGGAGCCGATGACCCGGCCAATCTCATACTTGCCGATCCGTTGCGCGAGCATCTGGGCTCCCCAATCCCCCGTCACGGCGTTGATGCGGGATTAATACCACTATCGGCAGCGCTACAAAAGTAACATTACCATTTGGTCGTCTATCTATAGATATAGACCCGTTTTTACAACGCTGTTACCATGATGGACACGTGGGTGGGGCGCTTGGCGGGCTTTTATTCGTTTTCGGCTTGGATTCGCCATGCATACAATTTTGCACAAAGACGACACGACGGCGTCGCCCACCCTGCGGGGGCCGGCGCCATGGGCCGGCCAGGACCATGCGGTCGCCTGCGTGGCGGTGGTGTGGCACCCCGATCCGGAGATGATCGGCATGCTGGCCCCGCTGTCGGCCAGTGGGTCGGCCAGTGGGTCGGCCAGCGGGACCGATGGCGGCGTCTTCGTCCTGAACCGGGTCCATCCCCTGTTCCGCGCGCCGGACGGGCGGTCGCAGCGGGCGCTGGACGACCGGCACGTTTCGCGCCAGCCCCTGGAAATCCGCCGCCGCGGCCCCCGCACCTTTGAGATCACGCCGCCCGACAGCCGCATGACCGTCTCGGTCAACGGGCGGGAGATCACGGCCACCACCACCGCCAGCCTGGATGAGCTGGGCGCCGACATCCTGATCTGCCTGTCGGACACGGTGATCCTGGCCATCTTCGAGGCCTGCCTGCCCATCCGGACGGAGGCGGAGAAGCACGGCCTGATCGGCATCAGCCAGGGCCTGCAGACGGCCTGGGGCCTGATCCGCCAGGCGGCGCCCACCACCCTGCCCGTGTTCCTCAGCGGCGCCACCGGCACCGGCAAGGAACTGGTGGCGGCGGCCATCCACGCCCACAGCGGCCGGGCGGGGCAGAAGCTGCACACTGTCAACATGGCGGCGCTGGCCCCGTCGCTGGCGCAGGCCGAACTGTTCGGCGCCACCGCCGGCGCCTACACCGGCGCCACGCGGGAGCGGACGGGCCTGTTCGCCCTGGCCGATGGCGCCACGCTGTTCATGGATGAGGTGGGCGACACGCCGAAGGAGGTGCAGCCCATGCTGCTGCGCGCCCTGGAATGTGGCGAGTACCGCAAGGTGGGCGATTCCCGGAACCTGAGGGCCGACGTGCGCGTCATCTCCGCCACCGACCGGCCGCTGGACGACGCCGCCTTCAACCAGCCGCTGCGGCGCCGGCTGGAGGGCGTGGTCATCCGCCTGGCGCCCCTGCGGGAGCGCCGGGTCGACATCGGGCTGCTGCTGCGCCATTTCCTGACGCGCCCGGAACCCCACCTCGACCGGTTCGACCCCGCCACCCTGCCCGGCGGCCAGGTGCTGCCCCTGCTGTTGCACGCCTGGCCCGGGAACATCCGTGAGTTGATCGGCGTCGCCCGGCAAATCCGCCTGGGCGCGCCGGTGACCCCTGGAAGCCGAGGCCACCGGGTCGGCGGCGGGCGGGTCGGCCGCAGGGTCCGCGAGCAGGGCGGCGGGCGGTTCGGCGCCGGCCGCGCGCCCGTCCGCCTCCTCCACCGAGCGGAAGCGCCGCGACCCGGCGACGGTCAGCGAGGTGGACCTGATTACGGCCCTGGAGGCGTCGGGATGGAACATCAAGGCGGCCGCCGAAATCCTGGACGTCTCGCGCACCAGCCTCTACCGGCTGATGGAACGCTCGACCATCCTGCGCAACGCGGAGGACATACCGGCGGAGCAGATCAATGACGTCATGCACCGCCACCCCGGCGACATGGACGCCTGGGCCCACGACCTGAAGACGCCCAAGGACAGCCTGAAGCGGCACCTGCGCCGGGTGGCCCGGCGGTAGCGCCCGCATCACCCATTTGGCCTGATGGGGAAAGGGCGGCGCGGGTGGTACACATCGGCGGTTGATGGAAAGGACGCCGCCCATGACCAGCCAGCCGTTTGATTTCGACAGCGCCAAGGGCTACCGGCTGTCCGGCCGGATCGAGCCGCCAGAGGGCGCGCCGCACCGCTGGGCCCTGTTCGCCCATTGCTTCACCTGTGGCAAGGACAGCCGCGCCACCGTGCGGCTGGCGCGGGCCCTGGCCCTGCAAGGCATCGGCGTGCTGCGCTTCGATTTCGCCGGCCTGGGGCGCAGCGGCGGCCGCTTCGCTGACGGGGGCTTCGCGGCCGACGTGGACGACCTGGTCGCCGCCGGCGCCGCCATGGCGCGGGCGGGCATGGCGCCCAGCCTGCTGCTGGGCCACAGCTTCGGCGGCGCCGCCGTGCTGGCCGCCGCCGGCGACATGCCCACGGTCAAGGCCGTCGCCACCATCGCCGCCCCGGCCGACGTCGACCACATCCTGCGCACGCTGGGCCCCGACGCCGTGGCGCGGATCGAGGCGGAGGGGGAGGCGGAGGTCAATCTGGCCGGCCGGCCGTTCATCGTGCGCAAAAGCTTCATCGACGACGCGCGGCAGCAGGACCTGGCCACCCGCATCGCCCACCTGCGCCGCCCGCTGCTGGTGCTGCACGCCCCCGGCGACACCACGGTGGGCATCGACAACGCCTCGCGCATCTTCCTGGCGGCCCGGCATCCCAAGAGCTTCGTGTCGCTGGACGACGCCGACCATCTGCTGACCCGGCCGGCGGACGCGGACTATGCCGCCACGGTCATCGCCGCCTGGGCCGGGCGCTATCTGGGGCAACCCGCCGCGGCCCCGGATCCGCACGGCGCGGCGGAGGGGGTGCTGGCGGTGGAGACCGGCCGGGGCAAGTACCAGCTGGCCATGCGCAGCGGCGCCCACCACTTCATCGCCGATGAGCCGGTGGCGGTGGGCGGCCTGGACAGCGGGCTGGGCCCCTACGACCTGGTGTCGGCGGGCCTGGCCGCCTGCACCACCATGACCATGCGCATGTACGCGGAGCGCAAGGGCCTGCCGCTGGAGCGCGCCCAGACGCGGGTGGTGCACACCAAGCGCGCCGATCTGCTGCCCGCCGACCTGTTCACGCGCACCATCACCCTGGATGGCCCGCTGGACGCGGAGCAGCGCGCCAAGCTGCTGTCCATCGCCGACCGGTGCCCCGTCGACCTGACCCTGACGCGCGGGGCGGAGGTGCTGACCCAGTTGGCCAAGGATGTATCGGACGACAGCGCCTAAAGCGAAGCGCGGTCACACCGAACGAGCCACCCCGGCACGGTAATTGGCGGGCTAGCCCTCACCGTCGTCATTGGCCAGCACCAGCCACGTCCCCCTCGGTCATCGGCGTAATAAAGAACAATTTTCTCACAGGCGGGGCCCACCTCGACCCGGTCAACCCCACGGGGGCGGCCACGGGGGCGGAAATGCCGTGACCCACCGGCTGCCTGGAAAATCCGTGGCCGTAGGATCAAATCCCGTTGGTTGTCATGCACTTAAACCGGGAAGAATTTAAGAACAAATATATTTTGCCGATAGGTCGCACTCTGTCCGTGCCGCAGTGACCGCAGGGGATGGGACCAGGACATGGTCGCCCCACGCCACTGTGGATGCGCATTTCCCGACAAATGTCATACGAGAACGGAGAATAATATCATGTCTAATGGAATCGTCGATATCATGGTGGTGGTTGATGCAAATACGCTCGCCGAAGCCGTCAATAACGGGACGCTTGAGGCCGGAACATTCGACGCTCCGACGTCATTGGGGGCATGGACGACGTCCGATAAGTACATCTTCATGATCGCGGATGGTGACTACGTCACCAACGACCAGGGAAAGTCGGAACTGACCATTCAATGCGCCGCGAACTCCGTCATCCGGTGGAGCATGACGAACCCCTCCGCCGACTATACCTACAACTGTCTGCTGTACAACTTCACGTCCAACGACGGGGGCCAACAGGTCATCACGCAGCCGACAGCCAACCTGTCCCCCCTGCTTTACTACAATTACAACCCCGCCAACCCGTCGCAGCCCAGCCAGAACGCCTCGCTGATCACGACCTGGGTGGCCACCGCCCTCAATCCCGGTTCGGTTCAGTACTCTTGGTCCTTCATGCTCATCGACACCGCGACCGGTTCCGCCATCGGCTACATGTCCTGGGACCCGTTCATCAATGTGACGGCCAGCTGACATGACGGCCGCGGGGCGTCGCGTGGCGGGCCTGGAACCCTCGCCCGCGGCGTCCCTGCGGCCACCCCGCCGGAAGGCCCGCGACGGGGTGGTTACAGTGTGCGCTCGAACGCCGGGTGCACGTCCAGGCCGTCGCCGCCCAGCCCGGCCTTGGCGAACTGGTCCACCACGCTCTGCTGGTCGGCGATGATGCCGTCATCCAGGGGAACGGGCCGGCCGCTGATACGGCGGACGGTCAGCGCCGCCGCGTCCGGTGGCAGGCCGGTCTGCTGGGCGAAGACGGTGGCGTAGGCCTCCGGCTGGGTCTGGGTGAACGCCCGGGCGCGATTGACGCGGCCGACGAAGTCGCGCACCAGGTCGCGGCGGGCGGACAGCGCGGCCGGGGTGGACAGCAGGTAGGACAGGCCGGGCATGCGCCCCTCCGCGTTCACCAGCACCCGGAGGCCGTCATGCAGTTCGGCCAGGGCGGTGTAGGGGTCCCAGGTGGCCCAGGCGTCGACGCTGCCGGCCACCAGGGCCGCCTTGGCATCGTTGGGCGCCAGGAAGGCGACGGTGACCTTGTCCGCCGTCAGCCCCGCCTCCGCCAGCGCGCGCAGCACCAGGAAATGGCCGATGGAGCCCTTGCTGGTCGCCACCGTGCGGCCGGCTAGGTCGGCCAGCGCGCGGACCGGGCCGTCACCCTTCACCAGGATCGCGGTCCCCTGCCCGCTGGAGCGATAGGCCGCCACCGCCTTGATCTGGGCCTTGCCCACCAGGCCGAAGCCGAAGGGGGCGTCACCCACGGCGCCCACGTCCACCGCCTGGGCGTTCAGCGCCTCGATCACCGGGGCGGCGTTGGGGAACTGTGCCCACTCCACCTGGTAGGACAGGCCGGGCTTGTCATCCGGGTAAGCGCTCAGCAGCGCCTGCAGGCCGCCACGCTGGTCGCCGACCTTCAGCACGGCCGGGGCCTTCTTGCCATCGCAGCCGACCAGCAGCGCCGGGGTCGCAACGACCATCCCCAACCCCGCCCCAGCCCGCAGAAAGCCGCGCCGCGACCATTGTTCCCCGAATGCCATGTCCCTTGAGCCTTCGCCGTTAAGTGAAGCTCCAGGCTACAGAACGGCGGCGCGCCCGACTGTTTGATAAGTCTCAAGCATCGCTTGAGCGGCACCATCCACGCGCCCAGCTGAAGCGACGCTTTAAATTACTCAATTTGACGCGCGCGTGCCTCCGGCCGACCCTGGCCCCCAACAGCGAAACGACGCCAGCGAAACGGAGAACGACGATGGCCGATGGATCCTATCTTGGCATCCAGTCCCTGAAGGGGCGGGTGGATGAGGCGGAATGGCAGGTGCGGGTGGAACTGGCGGCGCTCTACCGGCTGGTGGCGCTGTTCGGCTGGACCGACCTGATCTACACCCACATCTCCGCCCGCGTGCCGGGGCCGGAGGAGCATTTCCTCATCAACCCCTACGGCCTGTACTTCGATGAGATCACCGCCAGCAGCCTGGTGAAGGTGGATCTGGACGGGAACATCCTGCAGGCGCCGGCCTGGAACGACGCAAAAGGGGGGGAGACGGAGTACGGCATCAACCCGGCGGGATTCACCATCCATTCCGCCATCCATGGCGCCCGGCCCGACGCCAAGTTCGTCATCCACCTGCACACCGCCGACGGCATCGCCGTCTCGGCGCACAAGGAAGGGCTGCTGCCCCTGAACCAGCATTCCCTGACCGTCATCCCGCGCCTGGCCTATCACGACTATGAAGGCATCGCCCTGAACCTGGATGAGCGGGAGCGGCTGGTGGCCGACCTCGGCGACAAAAGCCTGATGCTGCTGCGCAACCACGGCACCCTGGCCCTGGGCCCCACCGCCGCCCACGCCTTCCTGGGCATCCACGCCCTGGAGCGCTCCGCCACCCTGCAGGTCCGCACCCTCAGCGCCGGCCGCGACGGCATCCTGCTGGCCCCGGAACACGCCCAGGCCGAGGTCCGCCAGCAGGTGGCCAACCACCGCCCCGACCACGCCAAGCTGCCCTGGGCCGGCCTGCTGCGCCGCCTGGCCCGGGAATCGCCGGGATATGACGTGTGAATGCTGCCCCACCTGTGCAAGTGGCGCAAGGTACGCTTACGCCTCTTTTCGCAACGCCTGCAACTCCGCAAGAAAATCCGCTGCAGTCGCGACGGCAGCCTCGGCCTGGAAGTTTTCCAAATCTAAACCGTGCGCCGCTCGATTCAGGACACCTGCTATCTCAAGGAAACGGTCGACATTTCGCAGCGCCAGGCCCGCGCGGGATAACGCCGTTATGGTGGCCTGTATCCCTAGGGGAATGTCGGTAAGTCCTTGATGGCTTGCCAAAGCCCTGAGCTCACGTTCAATTTCAACGCGTAGCTTAATTAGGGACAGCAACGGAAATTCCCGCGCAAACTCAGACTCGGTTGGCAGCGCGGCTTTGAGGCGCTCCGGCAATTTTGTGGACAACCGATACTCCGCCACCCCCATGGGCCGGGTCGAATCCCGCAGAGCGTATTCAACAATGACAGAGTTTTTTCCTTTGCAGAGAATGATGCCAATGCTCGGGGCATCGTCCGCATGACGAAGCTGATCATCCACCGCTGAGAGATAGAAGTTCATTTTGCCGGCGAACTCCGGCTTGAAATCCTCGATCTTCAATTCGACCATGACGAAGCAGCGCAGACGAAGGTGATAGAAAAGTAGATCCAGATAATAATCCTGGTTCCCGACTTGCAAGTGGTACTGGCTGCCCACAAACGCGAAACCCTTGCCCAGTTCAAGAATCAACGCTCGTAAATGCTCCAGAAGGCCGCGCTCAAGTTGACGTTCCGAAATCTCGACACTAACACCAAGGAACTCGAAGCTGTAAGGGTCCTTGATCAGCGCCTGGGCCAAATCGGATTGTGGAGCAGGCAAAGTCCGGGAGAAATTCGTCAGAGCCTTCCCCTGGCGACCGTATAGATCACTCTCGATCTGATGGACCAAGACGTTACGGCTCCAGCCATGGTCTAATGCCTGCCGGGCATACCAAAATCGGGCTTGTTCCCCCTTCACCCCCTCGATCAGCCTGACCACATGTCCCCAGGGTAAACGTGCAACAAGCTGTTGCACGATTTCAGGATCAATGAATGCCTCGGCGAAAGCCCGCATGTATTTCAAATTTCGGGATGACAAACCCGTCATTTCCGGAAAGTCGCGTCGAAGATCCGCCGCCAGACGATCAATGACACGCGTGCCCCAGCCCTCCTTCTTCTGACGCGTCAGAATATCGCGGCCGATACTCCAATAAAGCAGGATCAATTCCTGGTTGACGGCTGCTGCGGCCCTCAGACGGGCGGTGCCAATACGCTCCTTAAGCGCCGCCAGAAGAGCCGCGTACTCGTTGCCATCTTCAGGAGGGATAGGGACCGTCATGGACAGCAGCATATCAGCCAACATGAAAGATGTGCAGCGGATACAGTGCACTGGTACCTATCTCACGCCGCGTTGGCCCGCGGCTCATCCTCCTCGTCGTCATCATCCCCGGCACCTTGGGCGACGATCGCCTGACGCACCAGGGCGATCAGACTGCCGATGGACTCCGACGGGTTGGCGCGGTGGGCCAGGGTGACGCTGACGGGGGCCAGGGGCGGCAGCACGCCCAGCGGCAGGGGCGGCAGCGGGTCGAAGGCCATGGCGCGGCAGGTCAGGCCCAGGCCGGCGCGCACGGCGGCGCGCAGGCTGGACAGGTTGGGCGTTTCCACCACGATGCGGTACGGCCGCCCGATACGGTCCAGCGCCGACAGCGCCGCCTCGCGGAAGCGGCAGGGCGTCTCCAGCACCGCCAGGGGCAGCACGTCGGCGCCCAGCAGCTCCGGATTGCCCATCCAGCGCACCGGCACCGTCAGCACGCCGTTGGGGTCGCCCGCCGGGCCGAAGCCCGCCACCACATCCAGCCGGTCCGACCCCAGCAGATCCAGTAATTCCGCCGTGCCGGCGATGCGGGCGTGCAGCTGCGCCTGGGGATGGATCTGGGCGTAGCTGGCCAGCACGCCGGTCAGCAGCGTATCCGTCATGTCCTGCACCATGCCCACCCGCACCGGCCCGGCGAACGCGCCGGAGGTGACGGCGCTGACCGCCTGCTCGTTCATCTCCAGGATCTTGCGGGCGAAGCCCAGCAGCGTCACGCCGGCCGGGGCCAGGGTCAGCCGCCGGCCTTCGCGCAGGAACAGCGGCGTCTGCAGCAGGTCCTCCAGCCGCTTGATCTGCAGGCTGAGGGCGGACTGGGTCAGGAAGATGCGCTCCGTCGCCTTCTGCAAGGTGCCGGCGTCGACGATGGCGACGAAGGTGCGCAGCAGCTCGGTGGGCAGATTGGGGGGCATGGGGCGCGGTCCTCACTGTCCAGGGGTTCTCGTTACCCTTATTTACACACACCACGGCGCAAGCCAGCAACATGAGTCCGCAGCATAGCGATGTACAATATATCGCATAGCTCGTCATTTCACATATAATTAAGGTATTATAAGTTTCTAACCTTTCCAAGGCTCGGCGGTGATCGCCCGGGGGCAATGATAGGGGGCCGGACTACCAATTTAGTCGCCTCATCAAACCCTCAAGGATAAGTCGATTTACGGGGCGCGGCGGCACCCTGTCTAAAAACCTCATCGCTTTATTCAACATCGCGGAAGCCCGGCAGGCGCGCCAAGCCGGGTCCAAGGGGGTTTTACATGCACGCCGCCGTCCTTCTGAAGCGCCACAAGTTCCTGCTGCTGGCCACCGCCCTGGCTCTGCCCGTCTGCGCCCAGGCGGCCGACCAGACCGCCCCTGCCACTGATGCCGCCGACCTGGATGCCGTGCAGGAAACGGTGGTGACGGGCCTACGTGGTGGCGCGCACCGGGCGGCCATCGACAGCCCCTCCCCCGTCGATGTGGTGGGGGCGGCGCAGTTGGCGGAGACGGGCAAGGTTGGCCTGAAGGAGCTGCTGAACCAGCTGGTGCCCTCCTTCAACCTGCCGGGCGTCAACGGCGGCGGCACCAGCTGGACCGTGCGCTCCACCACCATGCGCGGCCTGAACGGCGACCAGGCGCTGGTGCTGGTCAATGGCAAGCGCCGGCACAACACCGCCCTGATCAACAACCTGGCGCGCATCGCCAACGGCGGCGTGCCGGTGGACCTGGACCTGATCCCCGTCGCCGCCATCGACCATATCGAGGTGCTGCGCGACGGCGCCGCCGCCCAGTACGGGTCGGACGCCATCGCCGGCGTCATCAACATCATCCTGAAGAAGCAGCCCGGGGGCGGCAGTGTCGACAGCGGCCTGGGCCAGAATTACGGCGGCGATGGCTTCACCAAGCACGTGGCGGCCAATTACGGCCTGGATCTGCCCCGCCAAGGCTTCCTGAACCTGTCCGCCGATTACAAGGACAACCAGTCGGCCAGCCGCGCGGCGCCCACCAGCGTCGCCAACCTGTACAATCCCCTGCCCGGCGGCGGCCGCGACCCGCGTGAGGCCACGGCCGACCGCACCTTCTACGGCGGCGGCTACGGCCCGGGGCAGGAGACCATCTACAGCGGGTCGTACAACGCCGAGCTGCCCCTGGGCGATAAGATCGGTGATGACGTCACGCTCTATTCCTTCTCCACCGTGTCCAAGCGGCGGTCGCGCAAGAACACCGGCAGCTTCCTGCCCAACAACCTCAACTCCCTGGCCGAGGTCTACCCCAACGGCTTCAACGCGCTGCGCCGCATCTGGGAGACGGATTTCCAGACGACGGTGGGCGGCCGGGGCGGCATCGGCGCCTGGGCCTGGGACCTCAGCACCACCTACGGCCGCGACGACGCCAAGCTGGACGGCGAGAACACGCTGAACGCCACGCTGGGCCCCACCAGCCCCACATATTTCCACTTGGCCGACCAGACCTTCGACCAGGTGAGCACCAACCTGGACGTCAGCCGCCCGCTGGACCTGGGGTGGAGCGCGCCGGTCACCCTGGCCTGGGGCCTGGAACACCGGTATGAACGTTATGAGATCGGCCCTGGTGACCCCGCCAGCTACGCCATCGGCACGTACGTCATCCCATCCGGCTACTACGCCGGCCAGCACCCGGCCCCCGGCCTGGCATCCTACTCCGGCACCTCGCCCGCCGACAGCGGCGCCATCGCCCGTAACAATGGTGCCGCCTACATCGACCTGGCCACCAACTTGACGCCCGCCTGGTCGGTGGACGCCGCCGGCCGGGTGGAGCATTACACCGGCGCCGTGGGCGACACCGCCAGCGGCAAGATCGCCACACGGTATGAGCTGGCCCCCGGCTACGCCCTGCGCGGCACCGTCAGCAACGGCTTCCGCGCCCCTTCGCTGGCGCAGACCATCTACGCCTCCTCCACCTTCACCGGCACGGTGGACGCGGCCGGCAACTACATCACCCTACCCATCAAGGTGCTGCCCGCCACCTCCGGCGAGGCCAAGGCCCTGGGCGCCACGCCGCTGACGCCGGAGACCTCCACCAACTACAGCGTGGGCGTCACGGCGGAACCCGCGCACGGCCTGCAACTGACGCTGGACGCCTATCGCATCGACATCAAGGACCGCATCGTCCAGACCGGCCTGCTGACCGGCGCCGCGGTGTCCAGGATCTTGCAGGCGGCAGGCTATGCCCCGGGCCTGTCCGCGCAGTACTACACCAACGCCGTCGACACCCGGACAGAGGGCGTGGACGCCGTCGCCAACTACCTGGTTGATCTGGGCCAGGCGGGCGACGTGCGCCTGGGTGCTGCCTACAGCTGGACGCGCACCTACATCACCCACATCAAACCCACGCCCACCCAGCTGGCCACCCTGGGCTACGCCCTGTTCGACCGGCAGAAGCAGGCGGACCTGACCGACGCCACGCCACGCGGCAAGGCCATCCTGTCCGCCGACTGGCACTGGGACCGCCTGCGCGTGGGCACGCGGCTGACCCGCTACGGCAGCTATACCGAGGCCGGCACCGTGGCCGCCAACGACCGCACCTTCGGCGCCAAGTGGATCACCGACCTGGATGTGGGCGTGGACCTGACCGACCGCCTGAGCCTCAGCCTGGGCGCCAACAACCTGTTCGACGTCTATCCCGACGCCATTGGCATCGTCGACGCCAAGACGGGCCTGAACAAATACGGCCTGTTCTCCCCCTTCGGGATTACCGGCGGTTACTATTACAGCCGCTTGTCGGTGAAGTTCTGACCACCATTCATGCGCACGCCAAAAGGGAATCAGCACGATTTCTAAAATTTCCCGCTGCCCCTTTCACGCTACACTTCAAGACAAGCAGCCCCTTTTCCCGATCGTTCACCGCCGGCGGCAAGCCCCTTGCCGCCGCCCAGCCGGAGGCATGACATGGGCGTGGTATCGTTGAAGAAGGCCGACAACACCCGGGCGGACAGCCTGACCATCCGCCGCCTGCAACCCACCATCGGGGCGGAGGTCGGCGGCGTGGACCTGCGCCAGCCCCTGGACGAGGCCACGCGCGACGCCATCCGGGCCGCCGTGCTGCGCCACAAGGTGGTGTTCTTCCGCGACCAGGACATCACCCGCGACCAGCACCTGGCCTTCGCCCGCCAGTTCGGCCCGATCTACACCCACCCCACCACCACCGGTGTCGACCATCATCCCCAGATCCACGGCATCACGGCAGCGGATTTCGCCAAGCACGAACAGGCGCGGAAGGAGGCGGCGGCCAAGGCCGGCAAGCCCGACACCGCCCATGAGGACAAGTACCACACCGACACCAGCTGGCGCCTGGTGCCAGCCTGGGGTGCCGTGCTGCGCGGCGTCACCATCCCGGAAGTGGGTGGCGACACCATCTGGGTGGACGCTGAGGCCGCCTACAACGGCCTGCCCGACGACGTGAAGCGCCGGCTGGAAGGCCTGCACGTCACCCATGACTTCCGGGAGGCCTTGAACAAGGCGGGCAAGGACTACCCCATCGTCGCCCATCCCGTCGCCCGCCGCCATCCGGAGACGGGCGCCACCATCCTGTGGGTCAACTATTCGCAAAAGCCGCAGATCTTGGGCCTGGAATTGGCGGAAAGCCGGCAGCTGCTGGATCTGATCCTGAACCAGTACAAACGGCCGGAGTACCAGGTGCGCTTCTCCTGGCGCCCCAATTCCTTGGCCTTCTGGGACAACCGCGCCGCCGTGCATTACGCGGTACGCAACTATGGCGATTTCCCCCGCGTGGTGGAGCGGGTGCTGATCGCCGACCAGAGCCACCATGCGGACCTTTAAGCGCCTGGCTCTGGCGGCCGTGGTGGGGGCGGCGGTGCTGGGGACGCTGGCGTCCCGCGCCGGTGCCGCCGACCTTGCCCCCTTGCGCGTGGGTGACCAGCGCGGGGCGGTGCAGGTGTTGCTGAAAGCGGCGGGGGAACTGGACCAGGTGCCCTACCGCATCGAGTGGGCGCTGTTCCCCGTGGGCGCGCCCCTGGTGGAGGCCCTGAACGCCGACGCCATCGACTTCGGCTATGTCGGGGATGCCACCACCACCTTCGCCTTGGCCGCTGGTGCCCGGCTGAAGACCATCAACGTCTGGGATTTCGGCAAGGGGGGTTCCGCCATCGTCGTGCCCGAAAAGGCGGCCATCCACACCGTCGCCGACCTGCGCGGCCGCCGGGTGGGCCTGGTGCGCGGTTCCCCCGGCCACCTGCTGGTGGTGGCGGCGCTGAAGCAGGCGGGGGTGCCGCTGGCCGACGTCACCCTGGTCTACCTGTCGGCGGCCGATGCCAAGGCGGCGCTGGGCCGCGGGTCCATCGACGCCTGGGCCATCTGGGATCCCTACGTCGCCGCCGCCGAGCTGCAGGACCACATGCGCATCCTGGTGGGCAGCCAGGGCACCGTGCGCGAGGTGGAGTGCGGCGTGGCCAGTGACGGCGCCATCGCCAGCAAACGCGCCCAGCTAACCGACTTCATCGGCCGCGTCCGCCGCGCCTATCAGTGGGCGGAGGCACACCGCAAGGAACAGGCGGAGGCCTATGCCAAGGACACCGGCACACCCATCGAGGTCGCGACCCTCACCTTCGCCCGCCAACAGATCACGGTGCTGCCCGCCGTGACCAACGATGCCATCGCGGTGCATCAGGCCGTGGCCGACCTCTACTTCGAGGCCGGAGTCATTCCCGTCCGCGTCGATGTCGCCCCGACCTACGACCGCAGCTTCGCCCTGACGCCCTGACCCCTTACGGAGACCGATCCCATGACGCTTGCCGCCGTCGCCCCGGCCTTTCCCATCCGCAAGGAGCGCCCGCACCCCGCCGCCGAGCTTCTGGCCCGCCGCTATGGCGCGGCGTCGCCGCTGGATGCCGAGGCCCTGGGCCCCGACCAATGGAACGAGATCCTGACCGCCCTGCTATCGCATCGGTCGGTCCGGGCCTATCGCCCCGACCCGCTGCCCGAAGGCACGCTGGAGACGCTGGTGGCGGCGGCGCAGTCGGCCGCCACCTCCTCCAACCTGCAGGCGTGGAGCGTGGTGGCCGTCACCGACCCGGACCGCAAGGCCCGCTTCGCCGCCTGGGCGCAGAACCAGGCCCATATCGCGCAGGCGCCCCTGTTCCTGGTGTGGCTGGCCGACCTGTCGCGCCTGGACGCGCTGGCCACGGCCACGGTGGGCGAGGCGGCGGGCCTGGACTATCTGGAAACCCTGATCGTGGCCGTCACCGACGCGACGCTGGCGGCGCAGAACGCCGTTGTGGCAGCGGAATCCCTGGGCCTGGGCACCGTCTACATCGGGGCCATCCGCAATGAGACGGAGGCGGTGGCCAGGGAGCTGAATCTGCCGCCCAAGGTGCTGCCCCTGTTCGGGCTTTGCGTGGGCTACGCCGATCCGGCACGACCGGCGGCGGTGAAGCCGCGGCTGCCGCAAAGCGTGGTGCTGCACCATGAACGGTATGACGCCACGGGTGCCGGGGCCGCCATCGCCGCCTATGACGGCGAGGTGCGCGCCTTCTATGCCGACCAGGGCATCAACGCCCCGGACTGGAGCCAGACGGTGTCGGCGCGGGTGCGCGGCCCCGCCGCCCTGACCGGCCGCCACCGCCTGCGCCAGACCCTGCTGGACTTCGGCTTCCCCCTGCGCTGACGGAGCGGCCTTCCCATGGCGTTGCAGATTGAAACGGATGTGCTGGTCATCGGCGGCGGCCTGGCCGGGTGCTGGGCCGCCATCGCGGCGGCGGAGGCCGGGGCCGACGTGATCCTGGCGGACAAGGGCTATTGTGGCACCAGCGGCGTCACCGCCACCGCCGGCCCCAACCACTGGTGGGTGCCGCCCGATGCGGAGAAGCGGACGCAAGCCGTTCGCGACCGTAACAATCGCGCCCTGGGCCTGGCCGACCCGCGCTGGATGGCGCGCATCATCGATACCACCTGGCGCACCCTGCCCACCCTGGCCGACTATTACCAGCACTCCATCACCGACGGCGGCGTGCCCCACTACCAGTCGCTGCGGGGACCGGAATACCTGCGGGCGCTGCGCCGCTATGCCGAGGTGCGGGGCGTGCGCATCCTGGACCACAGCCCGGCCCTGGAGTTGCTGCTGCATGCCGATGGCGCCGTGGCCGGTGCGCGGGGCCTTCGACGGCAGGAAGGTCCGCCGACGGGCCGGGACTGGACGGTGCGCGCCGCCGGGGTGGTTGTGGCCACGGGGGGCTGCGCCTTCCTGTCCAAGCTGCTGGGTAGCCGCAACAACACCGGCGACGGCCACCTGATGGCGGCGGAGGCCGGGGCGCGGCTGTCGGGCATGGAATTCTCGACATACCACACGGTGGCGGAGCGGCATTCCACCCAGACCCGCTCCGCACCTTACGCCTTCGCCGACTATTTCGATGCCGAGGGGCGGGAGATCGATACCGGCGCCGATCCGGATGTCACCCTGCCCATCGCCCGCGCCCTGCTGGCCGGGCCGGTCTACGCCACGCTGGCCCGCATGCCGGCGGACCTGCGCGCCATCCTGCCCCAGATCCAGCCGGCCATCCTGCTGCCCTTCCAACGCCAAGGCATCGACCCCTTCACCCAGCGCTTCGCCATCACCCTGCATGGCGAGGGCACGGTGCGCGGCACCGGTGGCCTGCGCCTGACGGATGAGGACTGCCAGACCGACGTGCCTGGCCTCTACGCCGCCGGCGACGCCGCCACGCGCGAACTGATCGCCGGTGCCGTCTCCGGCGGCGGGGCGCAGAATTCCGCCTGGGCCCTCTCCTCCGGCACCTGGGCCGGCCAGGCCGTGGTCCGGCTGGCGCGCGTCCGGGGACGGCGGGCGCGGGAGGTGGCGGAGGCCACCGGCGGCGCCGGCCTGCGCCCCGCCGGCACGCCGGACGCGGCCGATCTGAACGGCCAGTTGGCCGAGGGCGTGCGGGCGGAGATGCTGCCCTACGACAAGATCCTGTTCCGCCGCGCGCCCGTGCTGACCCGGTCGCTGGACACCCTGGACGGCCTGTGGCGGGTGGCGCGCGACCACTTGACCCCCGGCGCCGACGCCACGTCGCGGGTGCGGGCGCGGGAGGCGGCGGCCCTGGTCGCCTGCGCCCGCTGGACCACGGCCACGGCCCTGCTGCGCACCGAAAGCCGAGGCCTGCACCGGCGGGAGGACGCGGCCGCGCTGGACCCCGGCCAGGCCCACCGGCTGTTGAGCGGCGGGCTGGACCGCGTGTGGGTGACACCCGACGCCACCGCCGCGTCCGCGCAAGTCGCCTGAGACACTGAGGATGCCATGATCGAACTGATCCTCGCCGACCGCTGCACCGACTGCGACACCTGCGTCCAGGTCTGTCCCACCAACGTCTTCGACGCCCGGCCCGGCGGCCCGCCTGTCATCGCCCGGCAGGAGGATTGCCAGACCTGCTTCCTGTGCGAGCTCTACTGCCAGTCCGACGCCCTGTACGTGGCGCCCAATTGCGATGAACCGGTGGCCGTGGACGCCGGGGCCATCGTCGCCTCCGGCCTGCTGGGCCAGTTCCGCCGTGATTCCGGCTGGCACGAATGGGCCGGCCAATCCCCCAACCTGCATTGGCGCATGGGCGAGCTGTTCGCCCGCGGGCGCAAGCCCGTCGCCGCCCCCACCCCCTGATCAAACGGAGCCCCCCATGAGCGCAGCCCCCCGCATCCCGCAAACCCGCCAACTGCATCTGGGCGCCATCCTGGCCGGCGTCGGCACCACCCATGACGACTGGCGCGACCCCGACCTGCCCGGCGATGCCAGCGTCGACATCAACTGGTACATCGACGCCGCCCGCCGGGCCGAAGCCGCCAAGTTCGACCTGGTGTTCATCGTCGACAGCCCCTACATCACGCCCGACAGCGCCCCCCATTTCCTGAACCGGCTGGAGCCGCTGACCCTGCTGTCGGCGCTGGCCGTCTCCACCTCCCGCATCGGCCTGGTGGGCACGCTGACGACCTCGTACTGGGAGCCGTACAACGTCGCCCGGCAGTTCGCCTCGCTGGACACCATCAGCCGCGGCCGCGCCGCCTGGAACGTGGTGACCACGGGGCTGGAGGGGGCGGCCCGCAACTACGGCCGCGACCACCATTTCGACCATGCCGAGCGCTATCAGCGCGCGGCCGAGTTCGTGTCCGTGGTCCAGGGCCTGTGGGACAGCTATGAGGACGACGCCTTCCCCCGCGACAAGGCGACCGGTGTGTTCCTGGACAAGGGCAAGCAGCACGCCCTGAACCACAAGGGCCGCTTCTTTTCCGTCGCCGGCCCCCTGGCCTTGACCCGCAGCCCCCAGGGCCAACCGGTCATCTTCCAGGCGGGCGACAGTGACGCCGGCCGCGACCTGGGCGCCACCATCGCCGACGCCACCTTCGCCAGCGCCGACAGTTTCGAGGCGGCCCAAGCCTATTACGCCGACCTGAAGGCCCGCGCGGTGGCGAAGGGCCGCGACCCGGACCAGATCCTCGTGTTCCCGGGCCTGACCGTCACCATCGCGGAAACCCAGGCCGAGGCGGAACGGCTGGCGGCGGCGCATGAGGCGGAGCTGGACCTGGACAAGCTGCTGGTGCAGTTGGGCCGGCCGTTCAACTACCACGACTTCCGCCAGTACGACCTGGACGCCCCCTTCCCCGACCTGTCCCACGTCAGCCTGAACGGCTACAAGGGCCATGCGGAGCGTATCATCCGCACGGCGCGGGAGGAGGGCCTGACCTTGCGTGAGGCGGCCTGGCGCTTCGGGCGCTGCCGCTCCGGCTTCATCGGCACGCCGGAGTCAGTGGCGGATGAGATTGAACGCTGGTTCGTCGGCCGCGCCGCCGACGGCTTCAACATCCATGTCTCCAAGCCCAGCGCCTTCGCCCGGTTCACGGAGCAGGTGGTCCCCATCCTGCAACGCCGCGGTCTGTTCCGCAGCGAGTACTCCGGACAGACGTTGCGCAGCCACCTGGGGCTGCCGGTCCCGGCCAACCGCCATAGCGTCCGGCGGCATATGGGCCAGGTCGCCGAGTGATCGATACCCCGCCGCCCAGCCCACCCGGAAGGAT
>NZ_BACU01000111.1 GCF_000333275.1 Azospirillum sp. B4
CCGCCTGGCGCACCAGGGGGATAAGGTCGCGGCCGTACTCGATGGCATCCACCAGCGGATCGAATCCCCGGATCAGGAAGGTGCGCACGCCCAGATCATAGTAATCCAGCAGCGATTCCGTCACCTGCTCCGGCGTGCCCACCAGGCCGGTGGAGTTGCCCTGCGCACCGGTCAGGGCCGCGATCTCCGTCCACAGGCGCTTGTCCCGCACCTTGCCGCCGGCCGCCGCCGCCAGCAGGCGTTGGGAGCCGACGTTCTGCGGTTCACCGACACGGACGGGCTTGAAGGTGGATTGGCTGGCGCGCAGGCGCTTGGCCTCCTCCAGGATGCGCTCGGCCTTGGCCCAGGCCTCCTCCTCCGTCCGGCCCAGGACAGGGCGCAGCGATAGGCTGAACTGGATGTGATCCTGCCGGCCGTGCAGGGCCGCCGCCGCCCGCACCTTGGCGATGGTCTCGCGCACATCGTCCAGCGGTTCGCCCCACAGGGCATAGACGTCGGCATGCTTGCCGGCCACGGCGATGCCCTCGTCCGATGAGCCGCCGAAATAGACCGGCAGCGTGCCGTTGACCGGCCGCACATAGGAGTGGGAGCCCCGGGACTTGTAATAGGGACCGTCATGGTCGAAGGGCGCCGTGCTGGTCCACACCTTGCGCACCACGTCGAGATAGTCGTCGGTACGGGCGTAGCGCTCCGCCTTGGTCAGGAAGTCGCCATCGCGCTGCTGTTCCTCGTCCGACCCGCCGGTGATGATGTGCACGGCCAGGCGGCCCTGGCTGAAATGGTCCAGCGAGGCCAGCTGGCGGGCGGCCAGGGTGGGCGCCACGAAGCCGGGGCGGTGGGCCAGCAGGACCTTCAGGCGCTCCGTCTGCTGGACGGCATAGGCGGCGATCTGGAAGCCGTCGGGCGAGGCGCTGGAGTGGGCGATCAAGGCCCGGTCGAAGCCGGCGTACTCATGGGCACGGGCGACGGTGCCGACATAGTCGCGGTCGATGACCGGGCCGCTGCCCGGCCGGGTTTCGGAGCCGTCCTGCGAACCGATGAAGCCGATGAACTGCAAGGTGTCGGACATGGGGGGATTCCTCAGGAAGAAGGGATGGGGGGCGCTCAGGCGCCGGGATGGGCCGCCGCGTGGGCGGCGAAGGCGGCGCGGCCGGCGCTGGTCAGCACCACGTCCGCCTGGGGCGTGTGGATGCGGCCGCACAGCACGTCGCGGTAATGGCGTTCCAGGGGATTGTGGCGGGTGATGCCGGGGTTGCCGGTCAGGCGCACCGCCGTCTCCACCGCCTGGATGGCGTTCTCCGTCACCAGGTGCTTCACCAGGCCGGACTCCACCGTGCTGGTGTCGCCGCGCGCGGCGGCGGCCAGCAGGGCGCGGTTGCTGAGCAGCAGGCCGTCGATGACGCCCACCGCCTCCTGGAAGCGCGGCAGGGTGGCGACCGCCGCCCCCAGGTTCGAGGGCACCCGCTGGCGCGCCCAGCCCACCAGCCAGTCGCGCGCGGCCTCCGCCACGGCGTCATAGATGCCGGCGGTCAGCACCGCCGCCCAGGCGCCGAACAGGGCGTCGCGCGGGGACAGGTCGCCGGGCTTGCGCAGGTCCAGGGCGTGGTCCAGGGGCGTGGGCACGTCCGTCAGGATCACGTCGTGGCTGCCGCTGGCGCGCAGGCCCAGATGGTCCCAGGTCTCCTCCACCCGGATGCCGGGGCTGTCGCGATGCACCAGGAAGCCGCCCACGCGGGGCTCCGGCTCATCGGTGCGGGCCCACACCACCAGCCAGGTCAACGCCGGGATGCCGGTGGAATAGAGCTTGTGCCCGCTGATGGACCAGCCGTCGGCCGTGCGTTTCGCCACCGTGGCCGGCAGGCCGCCCCGCGCCGGCGTGCCCAGGTCAGGCTCCACCCGCAGGGCGTTGATCAGGGCGCCGTTCTCCACCGCGTCGCGGGCCACGCGGGCATAGAGCGCGTCCGGAATGGCCTGGTTGTCGGCGGCGGCCCCCAGGGACGCGTGAAACAGGTACTGCATCACCAGCACCAGGGCCGTGGCGGGGTCGCCCTTGGCCACCGCCCGCACCACCTTCAGCGTGGTGGCGAGGTCGGCGCCGGCACCGCCCCAGGCGGGACCAACGCTCAGGCCCAGCAGGCCCTGGGCATGCAGGCTGCGGAAATTCTCGAAGGGGAAGCTGCTGTCGCGGTCATGCAGGGGGGCGCTGGCGGCGAATTCGGCCGTCAGCCCGGCCAGCACCGCATCAAGATCCGGGCCGTCAAGCCGGCCCTCCTCCTCCACCGTCACGCGGCGCAGGGCGGCGGCGGTCATGACAGCCCCCCGGCGACTTGCGCGCCATTGGTCTGGGCGCCATTGGCACCATGATAGGGAACGCCATGGCCGTTCACCGCGGCCGCCCGGTTCCAGGCGGTACGGATGCCGGCGGCGGGAGGGATGAAGGACAGGGGGGCGCCGTCGCGCGGCCCCGCCTGCTCCACGCCCAGGTGGCCCAGCAGGCGGCGGCGCAGGGCCTGGAACTCCGGCCCCGTCTCACGCGGTCGGGGCAGGCTCACCTTCTCCTCCACCGCCAGGCGGCCATCGGCCAGCACCAGCACGCGGTCGGCCAGGGTGATCGCCTCATCCACGTCGTGGGTGACCAGCAGCACCGCCGGCCGGTGCGCCCGCCACAGCGACAGCACCAGTTGGTGCATGCGGATGCGGGTCAGGGCGTCCAGCGCCGCGAAGGGTTCGTCCAGCAGCAGCAGTCGCGGCTCCCGCACCAGGGCGCGGGCCAGGGCGGCGCGCTGCGCCTCCCCACCCGACAGGGTGGCGGGCCAGGCGTCGACGCGGTGGCCCAGGCCCACCTCCTCCAGGGCGGTCGCCGCCTCGACCCGGCCCAGGCCGCTTTTCAGGCGCCCCCTGCCCAGGCCCAGCGTGACGTTGCGCCAGACTCGCTTCCACGGCAGCAGGCGCGGCTCCTGGAAGACGACGGCGCGGGCGGCGGGGGCGGAGACCTGGTCCGCCGGCGCGGCGTCCAGGCCGGCCAGGGTGCGCAGCAGCGTGGTCTTGCCCGAGCCGCTGCGGCCCAGCAGGGCCACGAACTCACCCGGCGCGATGTCCAGGTCCAGGTCGCGCAGCACGGTGACGTCGCCGAAGCGGCGGGTGAAGCCGCGCACCCGGACGGCGTTCCCGTCCCTGGGCGCGTCACCGGGGACGGCGGCGCCCGATGCGGCGGGGCTGGACACGCCATTACTGGACACGGGGAGGGGGGCGGTGGTGGAAGCCATGGGTCAGCGCTCCAGGAAGGTGGGGCGCCAGGCCAGCAGGTGGCGCTCCAGCAAGCGGACGAGGAAATCGGTGCCAAGACCGAGGACGGCGTAGACGCCCAGGCAGACGACGATGATGTCGGTGCGCATGAAGTCGCGGGCGTTGTTGATCAGGTACCCCAGCCCGGCGGAGGCGTTGATCTGCTCCGCCACCACCAGGCTCAGCCAGGCGTGGCCCAGGGCGTAGCGCAGGCCCACCAGGAAGGACGGGGTGGCGCCGGGCAGCACCACGTTGGTGATCAGCTCCAGCCGCGACAGGCCGAAGCTGCGCCCCGCCTCCACCAGCTTGGCCTCGATGGCGCGGATGCCGGAGAACAGGGTGAGATATGTCGGGAAGGCGGCGCCCAGGGCGATCAGCGCCACCTTGGGCACCTCCCCAATGCCGAACCAGACGATGAACAGCGGCACCAGCGCCAGGAACGGCAGAGTGCGCAGCATCTGCATCAGCGGGTCGACCAACGTCTCCCCCCGGCGGAACAGGCCGGCGACGACGGCCAGGCCGGTGCCCACCGCCACGCCGATGCCCAGGCCCGTGGCCACGCGGGCCAGCGACACCAGCAGGTTGGACGGCAGCTCCCCCGACACCAGCAAGGTCCAGAAGGTGGCCAGCACGGCGCTGGGCGCCGCCAGCACGCGCGGCGGCACCAGCCCCACCCGGGACCCGATCTCCCAGGCCAGCAGCAGGGCCAGCGGCACCGTCCAGCGGGAATTGCCCAAGCGGGCGAGCACCCGACGGGCCAGCGAAGCGCCCGCCTGCCGGGGTGCCGGGGCAAGCGCCTGGGCCTGGGGATCGTCTATGGTCAGGGACAAGGCCGCACCTCATTCTACATGTGAAATGTGGTGATCTTCGATCGATATTCCCCATTAAATGCCGTGGAGTTTTCCCCGGCAATGGACTTCTCATGCTGTGATTGTTTGATAATTCTCAAGGATGCCCGCCCCTGGGCCGCCGTCATCGCCTGTCCGGCGTGTCCGACATGCCCGCCCGGGCCGGGACACGGGGCGCGACCCCCGGTAAGCCATTGGTATTAAAGGCATCCCGGCTTGGCATGGGGGGTGCTTAAGGGGAACCGGGCGCGGGCCGGTCCGCCGGGCCGATGGCCGCGCGCCGGGGCGTTCCGCCCAAAGGGGGCACCACCTTGGGGTTGGTGGCCTGCCAACAGAGCCGGCGGCGGGCCGGCCCTGGTGCCTGATGTCACCGGGGCCGGCCCTCCTCCACCCACATCCGAACGGGGAGCATCATGAGGAAAATCCATCTGTCGCGCGTCCACACCGCCGGCGCCGCCGCGCTGGCCATCGCCGCCCTGGCCGTCGCCGGCGCGCCCGTCAGGGCGGAGCCGGCCGCCACCCCGCACACCCCGCACCCCCCCGTGATCATCACCCTGGCGACGGCGGAGCAGGCCCTGAAGGTATGCCACGACCACAAGATGGGTGACCGGGAGATCGCGTATTTCGCCGCCCAGCAATACATGGCGGGCTACGCCCAGTGGGGGCCCCATTATCACTGCATGCAGTCCCGGGTGAGCAGCCAAAGCGGCCCCGTCACCAAGGCCATCCAGAGCGACGGCACCATCGTGACCCTGGTGTCGAAGGAGGAGGCCCACAAGGCGTGCAAGGCCGGCGAGGTGGGCGACTGGGACGTCGCCTACATCAAGGGCAATTACGGCCTCGCCCAGTGGGGGCCCGCCTACAAGTGCAAGCAAGCCCGCGTGCCGTACAAATCCAGCAGCGTGACCAACGCCCTCGCGCAGTGATCGGCGCGCGCGGCCCCGGCCCGGCATGGCCAAGGGCCGCCCAATCCACAATCCAGGGATCCAGGGAGACGAGAATGACCACCGGCCCCAATCTACCCGTGCGCAACGTGATTTACATCCAGGGTCCGTATTACACCACGGACAAGGTCGCGTATCAGTTGCACGACAAGACAGTGTCCGCGAAGGATTATTACGCCAAGCCCCTCAAGGAACAGAATACGACATTCATTCTATGCTTCGCCCATTTCCAGGCGGACAAGGATGGCTATGGATTGTTGATCAACGGTGTCCACCATTCGAAGATCACCGATGATGACATGCTGCCGGTGGCCACCGCCGCCAAAAATGGAACCCAGTTCCTGATTTCCATTGGTGGGTGGGCCAACCCCATCACCTGGCAAAGCATCGACGCCAACCCAGCGGCCTGCGCCACCGCCCTCGCCGCCTTCATGAAGACCTACGGCATCACCGGCATCGACATCGATATGGAGGACAGCGCCACGGCCACCCAGGTCTACGCCTTCATCCAGGCCCTGGCCAAGAAGGTGGACGGCCTGATCGTCACCGGCTCCCCCTACGACGCGACGACGGGGTTCTACGCCCAACTGGCGGCGCTCGACTGCGCCAACACAACGCAGCACATCCGGTGGTACAATTACCAGTGGTATGGCGACGACGCGCCGCTGAACCTGCCGACCTTCCTCTCCCTGTCCTCGATGATCGCCGGTTGGTATGGCAACCGGAGTGCCGCGTACAACTCGGCCATGCTGAACATCGGCGTCTTCCCGCCGAATGAGACCTATGACGATATCACCAAAGTCACCGCGGCGATGACGGCCTCAACCGTGCCGTGGGGCGGCTTCTCCTGGTGGAACTATCCCACGCTGAGCAAATTCAGCGCCTGACCGGCGCCGCCCTCCCATGCCGGGCGCCCGCCCGGCATGGGAAGCGCGCGTGAAGAAGAACGGATGGGCGCCAGTCGCACGGGACGAGACGACTGGGCCGCCACCCTGTCCGCCCCTGAACAGCACGACAGCCCCCCGAAGGCTGTCCAGGTAAGCTATCCCAGCGACTGCGCCGGCAAAAACGAGCCAGGTGGCACCGGTCGCGGGACTGACCAGCGCGGCACGCCTGGTTTGCCGCTTAGGAATGCGTCTCTCCCCCACTCCCCACCATCACATCCGGATCGAAGGTGTATACCCGGTGCGTCGTCCCAGCGTCGGTCTCAATCAACACTGAGAGGAAGCCAATGATCTGCCAAACGCCGGACTTGGCAACGATAGGAAGATCAGAGGCCGGCGCCACATCCACGGATATCCCGTTTGTCTCAGTCTTCTTTTTTTGGAAAATGGCCCATTGGGTTGAGGGGGCATCTGGTGCTGAGGTTACGTAGACAGGATCCTCATCTCGCGTCCACTCGTCCATCCGGTGGGTCGCGTAATCGGCATCAACATAGGGGGATAGATCGGGCTGTTCTCGGGTTGGTAGCCGGTATGCGGTGCTGTAGGGGGCCGGCAGGGCCACCAAGGTCAGTCCCTTGATCGTTATTTGGGTAAGCGAGTCTGGTTCGAAGCCCGCGAAAATTACGACGTTAATTCCATCCGTCTTATTTAACTGATAGCCGCCGGCGGCTATTCCGGAAGTCTGCATGGCCGCTGGAGCGTTCGGTTGTATGGCGGGTTCCCAACCGTCATTTCGCAGCAGGTTGAAGCGCAAGGCTGTGCTGGCCTGACGCACATCGAAGTCCAAGCGCATGGTGTAAAAAACTGGAGTGTAATCGCTGTCACCGCTCACCGGTTTCCTCCTTCTTGATCAGGGATAGTTGATAGCGACGGTCCAGGCGCAGTTGCGCCAGTTCCGGTTCATGGTCGATTTCACTGGTGGCATAGCCCGCCGCCCGCGCCCGCGCCAGCAGGTCCAGCGCCTGGTCCCGGCGGCCCAGCACCTCATTGGCGACGGCGGCATTGAACAGGATTTTTGGCGTTGGATTTCCGGCCAGGGCGCGATCCAGCGCCAGCAGGGCGGCCGCCACCTCCCCCAGCTTGGCATGGTAGACTGCGGCCTTGACGTTGTAGGTCGGGTCTTGGGGGCTGCTAGCCAATAGGGTGTCGAGATGACGGAGGGCGATGCGATAGGCGTCCCGCGCCTCGGCCACCTTGCCCGGAGTCCAGCGATAGGCGTCGCCCAAATTGCCCCAAGACAAATAATGCTGGCTATATCCGTCCACCTGGGTGAGCCGCTCAAATGCCTCCGCCGCCTGGGGATACTGCCCCAGGAAATACAAAAAGGTTCCTAAGTTGTTGTACAGTTGCGGTAAGGGCCTGACACGCAGTCCGCGTTGCACTGTCTGGATGGCTTCCACCGTACGGCCCTGCATATGCTGCGCCGCGCTGAGGTTGGCATAGCCATAAGCATTGTCCGGCGCCAACTCCACGCTTTGCCGGAATATGTATTCAGCTTGGGCATAATTTGCTTGGCCAAAGTAGAGTGTACCAAGCCTGTCGTAGAGCAACCGATAAGTAGGATTAAAACCAATACCCTTTTGAAGGACATCAATGGCTTTTTGGGGAAAATTGTCTTCTTCATAAAGAACAGATAATTGCTCCAAAGCGAAAGGGTTACCGTATTCCAGGGCCAATGCTGTCTGATTTTGTCGATAGGCTTCAGGTCTCTTGTTAGAGGTGTTCTCGGCCAAGCCCATGGCGACATGAGATAGAGCCAGTTGATCGTCTAGTGATAAAGCCAGGTGGGCGGCAGCGTCCGCCTGTTGCAAAATGGTGGGATCGTGGTTCTGCGCCGCATAACGACGGAACAGGGCTACGCTCAGCCCAACGGTGGCGGCGGCGTTGGTGGAGTTCCGGGCCAACACCTGTTGTAAGCCGCTGACAGCGGCTTCGATGGCGCCCTTGTCTTCTGAGTGGTATAGGAGGTCCTTGGTCGTGTCGATCATGGATTGCATCCTGGGCTGCTCTGCCCGGCGGTGTAGGCCCCCCTGGGCTCTCACCATGCC
>NZ_BACU01000110.1 GCF_000333275.1 Azospirillum sp. B4
ACCTTCAGGCCACCCTCCATCCGGTTCTCCAGGCGGATTTCGCCGCCATGGGCGCGCACCACGTCGTTGGCGACGGACAGGCCCAGGCCGGTGCCGCCGGTATCGCGGGAGCGTGAGGCCTCCAGCCGATAGAACGGGCGGAAGACGTTGTCCCACTCCGCCTCCGGGATGCCGGGGCCCTGGTCGGTCACGGAAACGGCGACCGTCTCGCCCATCACCGCCACCGCCACCTCGGCGCTGACGCCATACTTCAGGGCGTTCTCCACCACGTTGGTGAAGGCGCGCTTCAGCGCCGTACGGCGGCCGACGACGCGAACCGGACCCGGCGCGGGGCTGAAGCCCACCGGCTTGCCGGCGTCGCGATAATCCTCCGCCGCGCGGGCCAGCAGCATGTTGAGGTCCAGCGGCTCCAGCGTCTCCTGCGCCGCCTCGTCCCGGGCGAAGGACAGGGTGGCGCCGATCATGGACTCCATCTCGCCCAGGTCCTCCAGCATCTTCTCGCGCACACCGTCGTCGTCCACGAATTCGGCCCGCAGGCGCATGCGGGTCAGCGGCGTGCGCAGGTCGTGCGACACGGCGGCCAGCATGCGCGTGCGGTCCTCGACGAAGGCCCGCAGGCGGCGCTGCATCTTGTTGAAGGCGGCGGCGGCCAGCCGCACCTCGCGCGGGCCCGTCTCATCCAGCGAGGGGGCGTTCATATCCACGCCCAGCCGGTCGGCGGCGGCGGCGAACCGGCGCAAGGGCCGGGTGGTGAAGCCCAGCACCCAGGCGGACAGCAGGATGGCCACGGCGGCGCTGCCGG
>NZ_BACU01000109.1 GCF_000333275.1 Azospirillum sp. B4
CGGAGGCCTTGCCTTTATGTGAGCCGAGATTGTCCATGATGACGATGTCGTTGGGCTTCAATGTCGGGACAAGGACCTGCTCGGTATAGATCCTGAAGCGCTCGCCGTTGATCGGCCCCTTGATCAGCCACGGCGCATCCACGCGATCTTGGCGCAGGGCGGCGATGAAGGTCATGGTATTCCAATGGCCGAAGGGTGCCGGACCAGGTAACCGTTGCCCACGCGGGGCCCAGCCTCGCAACGGCGCCATGTTGGTCTTGGTCCACGTCTCGTCGATGAACACCAATCGAGACGGATCGATCCCCGGTCGCAGTCTCAGCCATCGCTCCCGGTGGCGGGCGATGTCCGGCCGGCTTCTTTCCGTGGCGACCAAAGTCTTTTTTTATAACTCAGTTTCTCAGCATGCACGAACTCCCAGACCGAGCGGTAGTCCACCTTCAAATTCCGGTCCGCCAGCTCACGGACAAGACCACGTAAGGTGAACGGGCCGCTGGCACAGCGCGTCAGCAGCCAGTCCCGGTGCTCCCCGGAGATCGCCTTCGGCTTATGCCCTCCCATCTGACCAGGAGCCACGCTGCCGGTTACCGCCTCGCGCTCCAGCCATTTGATCGCCGTGCTCACCGCAACGCCAAACCGCTTCGCGGCCTGATGGCGTGACAGGCCATCAAGCTTAACCGCGTCAACAACGCGCTGACGAAGATCCATCGAGTACGGACGACCCATCGTTCCCGGCCCCATATAAATCAAACCGGTAACCTTGAATCACATTCCAAGCTCGTTGGGAATCCAATCCTGAATCAGCCTTATTTCATCCCGCTTGTCTTATGAATTTCCGTGCCGACGGGCGACGATGGAATCGCTGGGAGAGGGCTGCACCCCTCTCCCAGCGGCGAGGGACGGATCGAGTGACCGCAGGCTGTTAACGAGCCGAGTTAGAGTTTGATCGCCCTCGTCTTTTTCATTGGCCTGAACGGATACCGGGGAGAAAGCCCCGTATGA
>NZ_BACU01000108.1 GCF_000333275.1 Azospirillum sp. B4
CTGCGCGCATGACAAGGGACTACATCGATCCCACACCTGACCAGATGCCCCTGGTCGAACGGTTCGGCTGCAAATGGGACCGGGTGGAGCAGCGGCACTACGTGCCATCCGACCTGCCGGAATCGGCTCGCCGCGGCATCCTCATCGCCTTCAGTGGAGAGGAGACCCCGGTTGAACGGGCCATCCGGACCAGCGAGCGGCTGCGCCAGGCTGGCGAGGCTCGGATCAGCCATGACCAGGCGCATACGCCGGTGGCGGAAGGCGGGCCCTCGCGGCCCAGGGCGGCGGAGGGCCCCGGCCTGTCGGGCGCCCGGGAGCCGACGGCCTCCCAGCCGCACGCCGGCGGCGAACTTCGGGCCACGCCGGCGCTGCGCGTTCTGGATGGTGGCGCGGGCCGGGGTTTGGACAGCGGGGCTGACCCGCACCTTCCCGCCGCCCAGCAGGCACCCCAGGAGCGTACCAGGCACGCAGAGGGTACTCCTGTTCCCCTCGGCATCCGTGATGACGACGACAGGCAGGAACGCCCGCAGGGGAACCATGAGCGAGGCCAGAGCCTCAGCAACGGTCAGGTGGCTGAGCAGCTGTTCGGCGCGCTCTCCGACTTGACGGCGGGCCTGGTCAAGATGGGGGGAGCGGGCCTGAAGGACGGCCATGAGCAGGCCAAGCGCGCGGCGGCGGTTCCCAAGGCCGATCCACTGGCCGCGGCTGAGCGTGCCGACCAGGTTGTCGTTGCCCGCGGCCGCGAGCGCGGCCCTGAAGGTGCAAGACCCGAGCGTGCCTACAGCCTTGGAAACGAGGGCGGTCCCCCCAAAACCGTTCCCGCGGCCACGGACATGACGGCTGCCATCGACCTCAATCGCCTGATCATCACGGTTGACCCGACGTCGGCCGACCAGGCGAACGCGGCAAGGCAAAAGCTGACCGCCATGACCCCGCAGGATCTGGCACGAGCGGAGGCGTTCACCTCCATGCGTCTGGAACTATTAAAAAACAAGAGCCCCGACCAGCTGGTGGCAGGCGACGATATGTTGAAAGGCCAATTGGCCGCCGGCCTGGAAGTGACCCGCGGTGTCATGCGGCAACGCGGGATCACCTCCCTTCTGCCGGCGACGGAGGGTCCTAAACCCACGCGCCAACGGGAAGGGCAACGGGAAGGGGGACGGGGATGAACGAGATCACCGGTACCCCTGCGCCCGCCATAAGCCCTCAGGCCCCCGCCTCGGAGCCACGATATCTTCTTCGGGTCACAACCCAGGAAGGCCAAGACAGCTCCGCCGACGTCCTGGGTCCGCTCGCAGCACTGGCCTTCGACGGCCAGGCGGCGGCCCAGGCCGCCGAGCTGATGCGCTCACGCTACCCCCAGCTGCGCTTCAATGTTCAGCTGGCGGCCGATCCGCACCCGCAGGTCGAATCTCCAGACAAATCGCCGGCTGGCGGAAAAGCCGAACAGACCAAGCAGGAAACGCCAACGCAGGACAGGACGCGGGCGGAGCCAGAGGAGCGGGGGCGCCTGCCGCCGAAACCGGAACGCAACGACGATGTGTCCCTGTCCGACCGGCGGGACGCGTGGGCCCGTCTCGCCGAGCTCGATCATCGCTGGCAGACCCTGGCGACCGAACGCCCCGCCTTGATGCTCGAGGGCCTGGCCACCGAGGCGCGCCGCATCGTCGACGGCCAGGTCCGTGACCATGACCCCCTCATGACGTTGCGGCGCAGCCAGGCCTTGGCGACCCTGGTAACCCGGCAGCACGGCGACCTCGTCGACCCACGCCTGAAACCCACCCTTGCCCTCCTCTCCGAGCCGGCGCAGGGGGCGACGGCCGAGCCGTCCTCGCCTTCCAAGGCCCCCTCCTCCCGGGAAGATGCCATTGGCGCCCTGACCCGCGTGGCCGCCAATCTCGAGGCCCTGGCGGATGCCTCGCGCGAGGAAGGAGCCGTCCGCGGGCCCGCCGGAAAAAAGGAGCTGGAAAAAAAGGAGGGACGGCGGGAGGCCGGAAGCGACCATTTGGCCAAGTATGGGGTGGGAGAGCCCGTCATGCTTCTCGATGCCCGCGCCCCCCCGGAGCTGAAGCGACGCTTCGAGACCGCCGTCCAGCAGATGGACCAAGGGGACTACGAGACGTTCCTGAAGGGCACGCGCCTGGCCAA
>NZ_BACU01000107.1 GCF_000333275.1 Azospirillum sp. B4
CGCGACATCCCGCCGCGCGGGGGCGAAGGCCATTTCCAAGGTAGGGCGCCAGAAGGGCTTGGCGGCATCGGCCAAGGCTGATTGCGTGAGCGCCGTTTCCGTCACCGTGCCGAAGCCGGCGCCGCTGAACAGGCGTGACAGGCCGCCTTCCTCGGCGAAGCGGAACAGCGTCGACAGTGCGGGCACGCCGCCCAGCATGTGGTCCAGCAAGCGGAACAGGGTGTTGTCGGCCTGGGGGCCCCAGCACAGCACGGCGGCGAGTCCATTGGGGCGCAATACACGGCGCATCTCCGCCACCGCGCCCATGGCATCCGGCACGAACATCAGGCCGAAGCGGCAGCTGACACGGTCGACACTGGCGTTGGGCAGGGGCAGGGCGGTCATGTCGGCCGCCAGGAAGGACAGGGCGCCGATACCGGTGCCACGCCGCCGGGCACCGGCCATCATGGCGGGTACCAGGTCGCTGGCCAGCACGCGGCCGTGCGATGTCATCGCCTTGGCTGCTGTCAGTGCCGGTTCGCCGGCGCCGCTGGCCAGGTCAAGCAGGATATGATGGGGGGCGAGATCCAGGGCCGCCAGCAGCGGCTGGTTCAGCCGGGCGGCTGGGTCTGCCATGGCGTCGGCCCAGCGGTCCCAGGCCGGGCCGCTGTCTTGCCAGCGCCGTATCTCACCGTCACGGGTGGGACCGGCGCGGGTGGAAGCAAGGGCGGCGGGGGTTCCGCCGCCGCTCAATGCAGGACCCGGGGGTGGCTTTCCTGCGGCTCGTAGCCGCCGTCGGCCAGGCGGTGGCGCAGCAGGTCCACCTCTTCCGTCAGGCGCTGGTTGAATTCCCCCAGCCGCTCAACCTGGCCGGCCAGGTCGGTCAAGTCCCGCTGCAGGCGGGTCAGGTGGTCGGACGCGGTGCGGGCCAGGTTGGACTGGCGTACGGCCAGGCGGCCCAGGCGGCGCCAGACGTAACCGACGCTGAGGCCGGCGGCGGCCAGAACCGCCACGCAGGCAAAGACCAGGAATAGGGCGGGGTGGGCGTTGTCCAGCTGCGAGAGCATGTTCGTTCAACCACAGGGGGCCGCGTCGTCAGGCGGCGGTCGAAGGATGTCGGTGACCTTCCCTACAGATAAGCCGGCCACCGTCGTGTGAAAAGCCCGCTGCCGCGACCGTCTGGGGCCGGTCAGGTCAGGCTGGTGGTCGCCTCGGCGAAGTTGTCCGGCGTCAGGGCTGCCAGCTTGTCGCCGAAGGCGCGCAGAACCGGCAGGAAACGGTCGATCTGGTCGCGGGTGACGTGGGCGTCGGTGCGCAGGATGATGTCCGGGGCCGCCTGCAACAGCTGAGTCATGCGGAAAGGGCCGATCTGATCATCCAGAAACATGGACAGGCCCATCAGCATGCCCAGGGTCACGTCGTCCGGCGCGCTGGGGGTGTTCAGCACGTCGTGCAGCTGCTCCATCAGCGTGTAGGTCAGGACGGAGGTTCGCTCGATCAGGTTATTATGAGGAATAGGCCGGGACATGGGACTGGCGCTCCTTTCAACACCTCCCCTGCTGGGGATGGCGAACCATACGGCGCCGCTTGTCACCAAACCGTTAACTGCGCAAGAACGGCGTCTGGTACGGGGTGAGGGGGGCTGATCGCACCGGATGCGCAAGGGGATAGGTTTGACGGCCGCGCCGGATTGGGGACACCATGGGCCGCTTTATTCCGCGCACCCACGGGCGGAAGGGGCTACACTGCCGGCCGAATCCGAATAGGGGCTGGCCAACTGGGGCCGCATGGCTTTAGGGCGTTATGGCATCGGCGAAGTCTGGAAAATATTACCGCCTTGACGGTCTGAGCGTCCTGGTGGCGGATGACAACCGCTTCGTGCGCACCATCCTGGTCACGGTGCTGCGGGGTCTGGGCATTGGTCGCGTGTTGCAGGCCGAAAGCGGGGAAGAGGCGACGGCCATCCTGGATGTTTCGACCCAGATCCAGGGCGCCAGCGACATCGACATCGTTTTCGCCGATCACCTGATGGCGCCGGTGGACGGGCTGGAACTGCTGAAGTGGGTGCGGAATCATGACCATGAGAAGCTGAAGTTCATCCCCTACATCATGATGAGCGGCGAGGCGGACGAGAACGCGGTGCGCCTGGCCCGTGACGGCGGGGTCACGGAATATCTGGCCAAGCCCATGTCGGTGGCCAACGTCGCTTCGCGCCTGCTGGCCATCGTCGACAAGCCCCGCCCCTTCGTCAGGGCGCCCGGCTATATCGGGCCGGACCGGCGGCGCCAGACCTTGCCCTATGAGGGAGAGGACCGGCGCGTCATGGCCGGCCGGCGGGTCACCCTGGAAGAGGCGTCCAACGACGACGAACTGCCCCCGGTGGGCCAGGCGGTTCCCGATGTCAGGGAAGAGGCCGGGGCGGTGGGGGCTGAGGACGCCCCGGCGGAAACTGTGGATTAACACCTTTGGCGGATAGGCCGCGCGGCCTCCGGGAAGTTGTGTTGCCTGGACAGAGGAATGGAATGACGGAAAAGCCACCGAAAGCCACGGGCACCCCAACCCAGCCCGAGCAGAAGCCCGGCAAGGGCCTGCCGGGGAAGGGTACCCGCGTGGTGGAGATCATCGAGCTGCCGAACAAGCTGCGCGCCAAGGTGGGCGGCGGCGCCGACGGCAAGCCGGGGCAGATCGATCCCGCCCATATCGAGCGCGCCAGCCGCCACGTGGCGCGCATGGCGGAGGCGCATCAGGCCCAGACCCGTATCGACCTGACAACCCTGCAGGCGGCTTTCGAACAGGCCAAGCGCGATACCGAGAACCGCGTCCAGCATCTGCGCAAGGTCTACAAGATCTCCGACGGGATCATGACCCTGGGGCGGACCTTTGGCTATAATCTGCTGTCCGATTTCGCCAATTCCATGAACCACTTCCTGGTGGATCTGGAAAATCCGACGGACGCGCTGCTGACCGTGCTGGGGCTGCACATCGATGCCATGCACGTGGTGGTGCGCGATGACATCAAGGGCGACGGTGGCGAGTTGGGGCAGGCCCTGACCAAGTCATTGGCCCTGGCCCGCGCCAAGTTGATCCATAAAAGGTGACGGTGGTGGGGAAGCCGGCTGCGGCGGCGTGAGGTCGGGACCTCGCGCCGCTGCTGCCGGGTATCGATCACTTGTCCTTGCGCGCGCGGGCGAAGGCATCGGCCAAGGCGCCGCCGAAGGCGTTGCCAAAGCTGCCGCCGCGCGACTCCTGGGGCTTGCCGCCGGCTGGCCTACGGTCGCCTTGGGGACGGTTGCCGGAGGGACGGTCGGTGTTGGGACGGTCGGCGTTGGGGCGGCCGCCCTGGGGACGATTGCCGCCGGGGCCGCGATTGTCGTTGCGGTTGCCGGGACGGACGTCGTCCTGGCCGCCATGCGCGGGATTGCGGGGGCCAGCGGGGCGGGCCGCCTGTTCTTCCAGCCGCATGGTCAGGGCCACGCGGCGGCGCTTCAGGTCCACCTCCAGCACCTTGACCTTGACGATGTCGCCGGCGGTGACGACGGCGTGCGGGTCCTTCACGAACTTGCCGGCCAATTGACTGATATGGACCAGGCCGTCCTGGTGCACGCCCACGTCGACGAAGGCGCCGAAGGCGGTGACGTTGGTGACCACGCCTTCCAGCACCATGCCGGGTTGCAGGTCCTTCAGTTCCTCCACGCCATCCTTGAAGGCGGCGGTCTTGAACTCCGGACGCGGGTCGCGGCCCGGCTTCTCCAGTTCCTTCAGGATGTCCTCGACCGTTGGGATGCCGAAACGATCGTCGGCATAGTCCGCCGGGTCCAGGGACCGCAGGAAGGGGACGTCGCCGATCAGCGTCGCCAGCGTGCGGCCGGTCTTGGCCAGGATGCGTTCGACCACGGCATAGGATTCCGGATGCACGGCGGAGCCGTCCAGCGCGGTGTCGCCGTCGCGGATGCGCAGGAAGCCGGCCGCCTGCTCAAAGGCCTTGGGGCCCAGGCGTGACACGTCGAGAAGCTGGCGGCGGTTGCGGAAGGCGCCGTGCGCGTCGCGGTGGTCCACGATGTTGCGCGCGATGCTGTCGCTGAGGCCCGACACACGGGCCAGCAGGGGCACCGAGGCGGTGTTGAGGTCCACGCCCACGCCGTTCACGCAATCCTCGACCACGGCGTCCAGCGTGCGGGCCAGCTTGGTGGCGCTGACGTCATGCTGGTACTGGCCGACGCCGATGGACTTGGGGTCGATCTTGACCAGTTCCGCCAGCGGGTCCTGCAGGCGGCGGGCGATGGACACGGCGCCGCGCAGGCTGACATCGAGGTTGGGGAATTCCTTGGCCGCGACCTCGGATGCTGAATAAACCGAGGCGCCGGCCTCCGACACCATGATCTTGGTCAGCTTGAGTTGAGGGAACTGGGCCATCACGTCAGCGGCCAGCTTGTCCGTCTCCCGCGACGCGGTGCCGTTGCCGATGGCGATCAGGCCGACATTGTGTCGGCCGGCCAGCGCCGCCAGCGTGGCGACGGAGCCAACCCAGTCGCGGCGTGGCTCATGCGGGTAGATGGTGGCGGTTTCCAGCAGCTTGCCGGTGGCGTCCACCACGGCGACCTTCACGCCTGTGCGAATGCCCGGATCCAGGCCCAGGGTGGCGCGCTGGCCGGCCGGCGGCGCCAGCAGCAGACCCTTCAGGTTGCGGCCGAAGACGGCGATGGCCTCATCTTCCGCCCGGTCCCGCACCGTGCCCATCAGGTCCAGTTCCAGATGCAGGGCGATCTTGGTGCGCCAAGCCCAGCGGCAGGTGTCCAGCAGCCAGCGGTCGGCGGGCCGTCCCTTATCCTCGATGCTGAATCGATGGGCGATGGCGGCCTCGCACGGGTGCTGCTGACCCGGCGCCGGATCCTCGCCCACCTTCATGGCCAGGTCCAGGATGCCACCGGCGCGGCCGCGGAACAGGGCCAGGGCCCGGTGCGACGGCAGGCCCGCCAGCGCCTCCGCCTTGTCGAAATAGTCGGAGAACTTGGCGCCCTCCTCGGCCTTGCCTTCCACGACGGTCGAAACGATGCGGCCATGCTCATGACAGTAGCCGCGCAGGAACCCCAGCAGCTCCGCGTTTTCGCCCATGCGCTCCACCAGAATGGCCCGGGCGCCGTCCAGCGCGGCCTTCGCGTCGGCCACACCCTTTTCGGCGTCGACGTACGCGGCGGCGCTGGCTTCCGGGTCGTGCGTCGGCTGGGTCAGCAGCAGGTCGGCCAGGGGCTCCAGCCCCGCCTCCCGCGCGATCATGGCCTTGGTCCGGCGCTTGGGCTTGTAGGGAAGGTACAGATCCTCCAGCCGCGTCTTGGTGTCGGCGGTGGCGATCTGGGTGTGCAGCTCGGGCGTCAGCTTGCCCTGTTCCTCGATGGACTTGAGGATTGTGGCCCGCCGCTCCTCCATCTCCCGCAGGTAGCGCAGCCGCTCATCCAGGGTGCGCAGCTGGGTGTCGTCCAGGCCGCCAGTCGCTTCCTTGCGGTAGCGGGCGATGAAGGGCACGGTCGAGCCTTCGTCCAGCAGGGCGACGGCCGCGGCGACCTGTTCGGGACGGGCGGCGAGTTCGGTGGCGATCAGGCCGACGATGCGGCGCGCGGTATCGGTCATGGCGGCTATGGATCAGGCGTGGTGGCAAGGACGAAGGCCCCGTCAGCGGGGCCCAGGCTCATTACCGCGACGCGGCAAGGACCGCCAGTCTTTGCTTCACCTACCCCGTCGGAAGCGGATTATCCACCTTTCGGGCAGGGGAATCGGCGCAAACGGGTGGGACCACCCCTGGCCGCATTCAGGGAAAGCCGCGCTATTCCTGGGGTGCCGCCGTCACCATCTTCCTCTTTCGGACAGGAAGGGGACGTTTTTCCGTGTGTCGTTCCACAGACTTATCCACAGCTGCTGATTATTTCGCGCGGCAAAAACAACCGACCGATAGGAAACGGCCTCTCCGCCCGTGCCAAGGGCGGCTGATTTAATCTATGCTGCCCGCCCGGCCATGATGGCAGGGCGATGTCGCCGTATCCGGGGACGGCGGGCAGGGGATTGGGGGGACAGTCGATCCGGACTTTCCTTGACCGTCACGCGCCCCTCTGGTATCGGCGCGGATTGCTGTTATGGTGCCGGCCTCGGTGTCGAAGAGTGAGCTGATGAGCGATATTTTTCGCGAGGTCGATGACGACCTTCGCCGTGAACGATTGGAAAAACTGTGGCGTCGGGTGGGGCCCTACCTGCTGGCGGGGGCGGTGGCCATCCTGGCCGGCACGGCCGCCTATGTGGCCTGGGACCAGTACCGCACCAAACAGGCCATCGAGCGCACCAGCGCCCTGATCTCCGCGACGGAGAAGGTGTCCCCTGCGCTTGAGGGCGGCGACGTCAAGGACGCGCTGGCGGCCTTGGCGGCGGTGACGCCCAAGCTGGGCGGCGCGCCCGCCACCCTGGCCCGTCTGCAGGAAGCCGGCCTGAAGGCGGCCAGCGGCGACGCCGCTGGCGCCATCGCCCTCTATGACCAGATCGCCGGCAGCGCCGATAACGATCCCCTGTTCCGCGACCTGGCCCAGATCCTGGCCGTGATGCAGCAGGTGGATACCGGCAATCCGGCGCAGTTGCAGTCCCGCATCTCCGGACTGACCAAGGGCCCCTGGCGCTACAGCGCGCAGGAATTGTCGGGCCTGTTGTACCTGCGTGCCAACGACCTGGCCAAGGCCAGGGAGATTTTCCAGTCGCTGTCCGTCGATCCGGCCGCACCCCAGGGCGTCCGCGCCCGCGCCGCCGATCTCGCCGCCCTCTACGCCGAGCAGAAATGACCAACAAGAACGCCGTCACCGGCCTGTCCTCCATCGAGGTCCAGTCTCGCGCCCCCGGTCGCGCCCCAGGCCGCGCCATCGCCGCCGGCCCCACCTCGTCCGGACGGCCCATGCGCATCCGCCGCGCCGTCGGCCTCAGCACCGCCCTGGTCGCGTGCATGCTGATGACCGGCTGCGGTATGTTCGATTGGCTGGGCTTCGGGGATGACGACAAGCCCAAGGAAAAGCTGGCCGGCAACCGCATATCGGTGCTGCAGCTGGACCAGCAGATCGAGCCGGACAGCCAGGCCCAGTCCAAGCAGGTCGTCCTGCCGGACGCCGTCACCAACACCGATTGGGCCCAGCCCGGCGGCAACGCGGCCCACAATCCGGGCCACGTCAGCTTGCCCAAGACGCTGAAGCAGGCGTGGAAGGCCAGCATCGAGGGGTCGTCCAGCGACAATCGCCTGCTGGACGGCCCGGTGGTGGCCGACGGCAAGGTTTATTTGCTGGACACCGACTTCG
>NZ_BACU01000106.1 GCF_000333275.1 Azospirillum sp. B4
TCCCAGCAACATCGCCTCGCTGCTGCAGGAGGCGCCGCATCTGCTGGAAAACCTGATCAAGCTGTCGGACAGCCTGGCGGGCTTCATGACGCCCGACAACCAGAAGGCCTTCGCCTCCATGCTGGCCAACCTGGCCTCCACCGCCGGCGCCGCCAACGGCACGGTGCAGGACGCTGGCCATCTGGTGAACGAACTGCGCGGCAGCGTGCGGGAGATCAGCAAGCAGACCGAGGCGCTGCTGGTCGACACCCGCACCACCGTCAACACCGTCGGCAGTGACGCCAAGCGCATCAGCGGCAACCTGAACCAGTCGGCGGAGGATGTGAAGGTCCTGACCCGCAACCTGAACCAGACGGTGGAACAGCTGCGCGGCATGGTGGAAGAGAACCGCGGGCCCATCCGCGACTTCACCTCCAGCGGTCTTTACGACCTGACCCAGCTGATCGGTGACCTGCGCACGCTCAGCAACAACCTGTCGCGGGTGACCAACCGCATCGAGAACGATCCGTCCGGCTTCCTCTTCGGTGGCCGGCAGCGTGGCGTGGAGGTGAAATGAGGGGGGCCGTGAAGGGGGCGTTGAATCGCCGCCGCCTGCTGGCGCGCGGAATGGGAATGATGGGCGGTGGCCTGGCGCTGGGGGCGCTGCCGGCCTGTTCCATCTTCGAAAGCCCGCCGCATGTGGTGCGGCTGACCGCGGCGCGCGAGTTTTCGCCGGCGCCGCCGGTGGGCTGGCAGCTGCTCGTGGGCGTGCCCACCACCACCTCGGTGCTGAACACCACCCGGGTGCCGCTGCGCCACCTGGAAGGGGCGGGGGACTTCGGCTATTTCGACGCGGAATGGCAGGACGCCATGCCGGAAATGCTACAGGGCCTGCTCATCGAGTCCTTCGAATATTCCGGCCGTATCTCCGGCGTGGGGCGCGAGGGCTCGGGCCTGCGTGCCGACTATGTCCTGCTGACCGACATCCGGGACTTCCAGGCGGAATATCCCCACGCGACGGTGGAGGATGCTCCCGCCATCCATGTCCGCGCCCAGTGCAAGATGGTGACGCTGCCCCGGCGCACCATCCAGGAAAGCCAGGGCTTCGAGATCCGGGTGCCGGCCAAGGGCACCGGTTTCAACGCCGTGCTGGCCGCCTATGACGAGGCTTTCCACACGCTGGCCCGGCAGGTGGCCGAATGGGCGTTGCAGCCCGGACGGCGCGCCGGCGGCGGCGTCTGAGGGAGGGGCGCTCCATGCCCTTCCTGCGTGGCCCCGTGCGCGGCGGTCCGGTCGTTGACGCCCTGTCCGATGAGACGCTGGCGCGCCTGTGCGAGGCCGCGCGGGAAGTGGCCCTGTGTTCCAGGGTGTTGGCCAAGACGGGCGACACGGTGCTGACCGAGGTGCTGCGCGACGCGGTGCCGCCGGTGGAAGCCTGGCGCCATCACCCGCCGGGCGATGTCTACGACAGCGAATACCACGCCCAATACTATTTCCATGCCCATCCGGAGTCGGAACTGGTTGGGGAGGAAGTGGGCCATTTTCACACCTTCATGCGGCCGCTGGGCATGCCGGAAGGGGTGGCGCCGGCGCCCTTGCCCGATCTTCAGCCCGATCAGGATGGCAACGCGGCGCTGAGCCATCTGGTCGGTATTTCGGTTGACATCATGGGCCGTGTGATACGCTTGTTCACCACCAACCGTTGGGTGACGGGCGAAACCTGGTACGCCGCCGACGATGTCGCGAGCATGCTGGAAGGCTTCCAGATCGACCACGCCCGGCCGTCGTGGCCGCTGAATCGCTGGATCACCGCGCTGGTCAGCCTTTATCGCGATGAAATCGTTGAGCTTTTGCAAGAGAGGGACGCGACGGTCGCCCGCTGGCAGGCTGATCATCCCGGCAGTTATGTCTATGACGACCGCGCCTTGGAGGTGATGTCGGAACGGCTGGTGGATGTGGAGGGACGCATCCAGGAGGTGGAGCGCGCACGGCGCCGGCGGGCCCGTCAACAGGCGGCGATGGCAGACCCCGCGTGGCAGACCCGGGGGTGACGCGGGGGAATATCACCCAAATGGCGTTGGCCAAGACGGTGAAGGCTGTATTATTACTTGGCAATGGCCATCCGGTGGTGCACCGGGGCGATATGGAGGCGAAACCTGGCACCCCCGTTCCGGCCGAAACGACGGCTACGGGCCCGGGGGCGGGAAACCAGGTGCCGGTTGGTAGTGAAGGGAGCGGGTTGCCCTGCCCATGTCCGAGACCTTAACGCATCAGGATGTGCAGCGGCTGCTGGCCGATCCGTCCGCAACGACCCGCGCCGAGATGGCCACCAGGTCGCCGCCCAGTTGGGCACCGACCATCTGTCCCCGTCCGAACGGGCCTTGGCGCGAGACATCGTCCGCCTGATGCCCCGTGATGCCGCCGTGCGCGTCCGTTGGCCCTGTCGGAAAGCCTGAAGACCTACCCCGCGATCCCCCGTGACGTGGCCCTGCAGCTGGCCCGCGACGTGGAAGAGGTGTCGCTGCCCTTCATCGAGCTATCGTCCGTCCTGACGGACGCCGACCTGATTGAGTTGATCCAGACCGGATCGGAAGCGAAACAATCGGCTGTCGCCAAGCGTTCTGAAGTCTCGGAGGGCGTGGCCGACGTGCTGGTGGACAAAGGCGGGGAAACCGCCGTCGCCACCCTGATGGCCAACCAGGCAGCCAAGGTGACGGAAGCGGCACTGACCCGTGTGCTGAACCGCTTCCCCAAGAGCGACGCCGTCCACGCCCCCCTTATCGAGCGCGGCGCCCTTCCCGTCACCATCGCCGAGCGGCTGGTGACCATGGTGTCGGAGCAGCTGCGCGAGCGGCTGGTGGAACGGCATGAACTGCCGGCGGACGTGGCCAGCGACATCGTCCTGCAAGGCCGCGAGAAGGCGACCTATGAGCTGGTGGGCGTGGCCACCGATGCCCAGCTGGAAACCCTGGTGGAACAGCTGTACCGCAACGGCCGCCTGTCGCCGTCGCTGCTGCTGCGGTCGCTGTGCATGGGCGACGTCGCCTTTTTCGAGGTGGCGCTGGCCCAGCTGGCCCGCATCCCCACCCCCAACGCCCGCATGCTGATCCATGACGCCGGCAAGCTGGGCATGAAGGCGCTGTTCGACCGCACCAACATGCCCCAGTCGATCTATCCGGCGATCAAGGTGGCGTTGGATGTCGCCAGCGAGACGGAATTCGATGGCGGGGACCATGACCTGGAACGCCATCGCCGCAAGATGCTGGAGCGCATCCTGACCCAGTTCGAGGAGATGGCCAGCGACGACCTGGACTATCTGCTGAGCAAGCTGACTGATCTGACAGCTAAGGTTTGATCTTCGTCGGCTGGGCCGCCACGCTTCCACCATAGTTTCCGGGCATTCCTCCGTGGCCGCCGGTCTTCGGCAGGCCCGAGAGGAATGGGGACCTTTCCAATGCTGACATCGACGCTGCGCACGGTTTGCGCCGCCGCTGCTTTGTGCCTTGCCGTCGCCGCGCCCGCCGGCGCCGACTCGCTGGACATGCCGGCGCTGCAGGCGCGCCTGGATCAGCTGGCCCATGATTTTCCCGGCCGCGCCGGCATCGCCGTGCGCGACCCCGCCACTGGCGCCGTGGCGGGGGTCAAGGCGCAGGAACGCTTTCCCGAGCAGAGCGTGTTCAAGCTGACCGTGGCCATCGCCCTGCTGGACCTGGTGGACAAGGGGGCCATGGACCTGAAGCGCAAGGTCACGCTCTATCCCAGGGACCGTTCCGTCTATTGGCAGCCGCTGGCCAAGAACATCACCCCCGCCGGTTGGACCACCACGCTGGACGACCTGATGGCGCGCATGGTGGCGGACAGCGACAACATTGCCGCCGACACCGTGCTTCGCCTGATCGGCGGCCCGGCGGCGGTGCAGGCCGCGCTGACAGCCAGAGGGCTGGATGGCATCCGCGTGGATCGGGATGAGCGCCACCTGCAAAGCGATATCCTGGGCCTGACGTGGCAGGACGCCTATGTCGAGCCGGCGGTGTTCCAGGCCGCCGCCGACGCCGTGCCCGTCGCCACCCGCCTCGCCAAGCGTGAGGCCTACCTCAACGACCCGCGCGACACCGCCCAGCCGGCGGTCATGGCCCTGCTGCTTGAGCGGCTGGATAAGGGCGAACTGTTGAGCCCCGCCAGCACCCGCCGCCTGCTGGACATCCTGGACCACACCACCACCCAGCCCAACCGCCTGAAGGCCGGCCTAGTGGCAGGCTGGACCGTGGCGCACAAGCCGGGGGCGGGACCCTCCATCGAAGGCATGACCCTGGCCAACAACGACGTGGGCCTGATGACGGCGCCGGACGGCCACCGATACGCCGTGGCGGTCTACGTCGCCAGCGTCCAAGGCCCCCGGGAGAGGGCGGATGCCTTCATCGCCAGCGTGGCGCGGGCGGTGGTCGCAAGCTGGAAGCCATAAGGCGTTCGAAGGCGCCCAAACTAAGTCCCACGCCGCTTGGCCCTGGCCGTTGGTTCCGCCTCCAGCGGGTTGTCGGGCCAGTAGTGGCGGGGGTAGCGCCCCGCCAGATCCTTCTTCACGTCACGATAGGTGTTGGCCCAGAAGGAGGCCAGGTCGCGCGTGACCTGAATGGGGCGGTGGGCGGGCGACAGCAGATGCAACAGCACCGGCACACCCGCCACCGTCGGCGTCTGCGGCAGGCCGAACAGTTCCTGCAGGCGCACGGCCAAGGTGGGGATCTCACCGGAATAGTCGATGGGAAGGCGTGACCCGCTGGGCACGTCGATGTGCGTGGGCGCCAGGCGCTCCAGCTCCTGGCCTTGGGCCCAGTCCAGCATGCCCGTCAGTGCGCTGTGAAGGTCCAACCGGGGCAGGTGGCCGGCGCGGCTGATACCCGGCAGATAAGGTGCCAGCCACGTTTCCATACCCGCCAGCAGCGCCTCGTCCGACAGGTCGGGCCAGGTGCCGGCGCCCTTTTCGCCTTCCCGGGTGGAGCGGTGGAGGAAGCGCACCCGTTCCCGCCAGGCGTCCAGCGCCTTGGTCCAGGGCAGGGCGGCCAGGCCCATTTCGCGTATGCCTGCCATCATGGCGTCGGCCATGGCCTCGGCCGACGGCTGGCTCAGCGCCTCATCCTTCAGAATCAGTCCGAACAGGCGGCGCCGGCGGCGGGCCAGCACGGCTTGTTCCCGGCCGTCCCAGGTCACCAGCTCTTCCGTCACGATGCGGCCGGCATAGACCTCCTCGATCTCTTCCCGCGTGATGGGGGCGGCCAGGTAGATGCGGGCCTCGCGCGCGTCGCCGTCGAGGTCGCCCACGGCCAGCCAGTCCTGGCGCGACAGGGCGTCGGCGGCGTCCAGCACCGCGCCCTTGCCGTTGGCCAGGCGGTATTGCCCCTGGCCGCCGGGACGCTTCTGTGCCAGACGGTCGGGATAGGCCAGGGCTAGCAGGCGGCCGGCATCCTCGCCCGTGAAGGCACGGTCGGTGATGCGCAGCTGGCGCATGGTCTGACGCGCGCCCTCCCGAATCTGGCGCAGGGCGTTGCGGTCGGCGGCGCCGTTGTCTTGGCCCGACAGCAAATCCAGCCGGCGGCGCAGGTCGGCGTCACGGGCGATGCCGCGCAGGGGATCGCGCTCCTCCAGCAGGGCGGCCAGGTGGGCGGCGGCCGCCCCCAAACCCAGATCCATGCCCACCAGCACCATGTGGGCCAGGCGGGGGTGCATCCCCAGGGTGGCCATGCGCCGGCCGTGCGGGGTGATCTTCTGAGCGTCGTCCAGGGCGCCCAACTGGTTCAACAGGGCGCGGGCCTGAGCCAGGGGAGCTGCCGGTGGCAGGTCCAGCCAGGGCAGGGCGGCGGCATCGTCCACGCCCCAGGCCGCCAGCTCCAGCGCCAGGGGGGCCAGGTCGGCGCGCAGGATTTCCGGCGGGGCGTAGGGCGTCAGCGCCCGGTCCGCCTGCTCGCTCCACAGGCGATAGCAAACGCCGGGCTCCAGGCGGCCGGCGCGGCCCCGGCGCTGGTCGGCGGACGCGCGGGAGACGCGGGCCGTCTCCAGGCGGTTCATGCCGCTGCCGGGGTCGAAACGGCCCAGGCGGGCCTGGCCGGCGTCGATGACGACGCGAATGCCGTCGATGGTCAGGCTGGTTTCGGCGATGGCCGTTGCCAGCACCACCTTGCGCCGGCCAGCCGGCGCGGCCTGATGGCGGCTTCCTGCTGGTCCAGCGCCAGGTCGCCATAAAGGGGCGCCACCACCACGTCGCGGGGCAGGCCGAGGTCGGCCAGGGCCTTTTCCGTGCGACGGATTTCGCCGGTGCCGGGCAGGAAGACCAGAGCGCTGCCCGTTTCCTCCGTCATGGCACGCTTGACCACACGGGCCACGGCCGTTTCCAGCCGGTCGGTGGCGGCGGGTTCCACCCAGCGAGTCTCCACCGGGAAGACGCGGCCCTCGCTGGTCACCATGCGGGCGTCGCCCCGGTCATTGCCGCCCAGCAGCCTGGCCACGGCCACGCCGTCCAGCGTGGCGGACATGACCAGCAGGCGCAGATCCTCCCGCAGCAGGCCTTGCGCCTGCAGGCAGAAGGCCAGCGCCAGGTCGGCGTCCAGGCTGCGCTCATGGAACTCATCGAACAGCACGGCGCCCACGCCCTCCAGCGAGGGGTCGCCTTGCAGTTGACGCAGGAACAGGCCCTCCGTCACCACCTCGATGCGGGTATGGGGGCCGATGCGGGTGTCCAGGCGGACGCGGTAGCCCACGGTCTCACCCACCGCCTCGCCCAGCGTGTCGGCCATGCGCTTGGCCGCGGCGCGGGCGGCGAGGCGCCGCGGTTCCAGCATGATGATCTTCTGGCCAGCCAGCCAGGGCTGGTCCAGCAGGGCCAGGGGGACACGCGTGGTCTTGCCGGCACCGGGGGCGGCCTGCAGCACGGCGTTGGGCGTGTCGGCCATGACCCGCAGCAGGTCCGGCAGTACGGAGTCGATGGGCAGGGCGGGGGAAGTCATATTGGACGGCATGGGGCCGTCATACCGCGCGCGGGCCATTGCCGCCAGCGCTTGTAAGGGGGGAGCCAGCGGGCGGATGCCCGCGTCCGTCGCCTGAGGGCGACTTTATGCCAGGCTTAAGGTTTCCAGGCTGCGCTGGAAGTCCTCTGGCCGGTAAGGCTTGGTGATGAAGCCGAGGGCGACGCTGGGCGCACGGGTGCGCAGGGTGGCGGCATCCACCGCGCTGGTGAACAGGCTGCGGATGCCGAAGCGCTTCCAGATGCGGTTCGCCGCCTCCACGCCGTCGTCGCCGCCGCGCAGCATCACGTCCATCAGCACCAGGTCCGGCCGATGCTCGCCCACCGCCTCCAGCGCCTCGTCCAGGGAGGCGGCCAGGGCGCAGACCTCATGGCCCTGCTGCGTCAGGATTTGCTGCAGGCCGAGGGCGATCAGGGCCTCGTCCTCGACCACCACGATGCGGTAGCGGGGATGGCGGGCCGTGGAGGACCGCTGGGCCAGATCCCGGTTGAATGTCTGTTCGGCGCGCACGGGGCAATAACCTGTCAACGTCAGCGAGGCACCAGGACGCGCCGTTGCCAGAGGCCGACCCAGATTGACCACATTTTTCCGCAAAACGACGTCCAAGGGTATCCGCCCTTGAGGAAGAGAACGGTAGGCAACCCGTCGTAGTTCACAGGGTGGAGAAGCCGGCCCGGACCCAAGCATGGACTAACGCCAAAAAAGGCCTTGAACAGCCAGGTCGGCGTGCAGTTGGCCCAAACAACATGGAATGGCACTTAAAATCCGGGGCGGCCCTGTCTACACTGCGGCCATCCACCCATCTCCCTTGGGCCCGCCAGTCGGTGACCCATCGGGGACCTGCCTTTTGGAAAGTGCAAATGTCCGCTCTCAGCACCGTCATCGTGCCGATCAACCGCGCCGGTTGGCCCTTCATCCTGGCCTTCGCCGTGGTCACCCTCATCCTGTTCTGGCTTTCCACCTTCCTGGGCTGGATCGGGGTGATCCTGACGGCGTGGTGCGCCTATTTCTTCCGGGATCCGGACCGCGTGGTGCCCACCCGCCCCGGCCTGATGGTCAGTCCGGCCGACGGCCTGGTGCAGATGATCACCAAGGCGGTGCCGCCGCCCGAACTGGGCATGGGGCCGGAGCCGCTGACCCGCATCAGCATTTTCCTGAACGTCTTCAACGTGCACATCAACCGCACCCCCATCGAGGGCACGGTGACCCGCGCGGAATACCACCCTGGCAAGTTCCTTAACGCCTCCTTCGACAAGGCCAGCGACCTGAACGAGCGCATGAGCATCCGCTTGGCCATGCCCGATGGTCGAGAGATCGCCTTCGTGCAGATCGCGGGCCTGGTGGCCCGCCGCATCCTCTGCACCCTGAAGCCGGGGCAGAGCGTGTCGACGGGTGAGCGCTACGGCCTGATCCGCTTCGGCAGCCGTACCGACATCTACCTGCCGGACGGCGTGCAGCCCCTGGTCATCGTCGGCCAGAAGGCGCTAGGCGGCGAAACCATCCTGGCCGACCTCAGCAGCGCCGAGCCCCAGCGCCAGGGCGTGGTGCGCTGATGGTGCAGCGGCCTGCCAGGATGGGCGGGGATGCGGCTTTGGGACGGCGGCGGCGGGCCATCCGGCCGCCCCGCCTGGGCGGTCTCACCATCAACAAGCTGCTGCCCAACATGCTGACGGTGCTGGCGCTGTCCGCCGGCATGACGGGCATCCGCTTCGCCACGGAACAGCGTTGGGAACACGCCGTCATCGCCATCGTGGTGGCCGCCGTGCTGGACGCGTTGGATGGCCGTATCGCCCGTTTGCTGAACGCGCAGAGCAAGTTCGGGGCCGAACTGGACAGCCTGTCGGATGTGGTCAGCTTCGGCGTGGCGCCGGCCATGATCCTGTACATGTGGGGCCTGAACGAGGCGCGCAGCTTCGGCTGGATCGCCTGCCTGCTGTATGGCGCCTGTGCAGCCCTGCGCCTGGCGCGCTTCAACACCGCCCTGGGCTCCGCCGCGCAGAAGCCGGTGTGGGCCTACAACTACTTCACCGGCGTGCCGGCCCCGGCCGGCGCGTTGATGTCCTTGCTGCCCATCGTGTCCAGTTTCGAGCTGGGGCGCGAAGTGGTGGGCTATCCCGCCTTCGTCGTGGTGTGGACCGTGGCCATGGCCGGCTTGATGATCAGCGCCATTCCCACCTTCTCGCTGAAGGGGCTGCGCATCCACCCGCGCTACGTCGTGTTCCTGTTCCTGGGCCTGGTGCTGCTGGCCGCCGGTGTCGTCAGCGCGCCGTGGACGACCCTGATGGTTCTGGGCGTGGGCTATCTCGCCACCTTGCCGTTCAGTGTACGCCAGTACCGGCGACTGATGGCCCAGGCGGAAACCCTGGTCGCGGCGGCGGAGTAGTCGGGATCGGTTGAGGAGGGGCCTGTCTCCGCTCCGCCTGCAGGGGAGGGGACCGCGCCTCAGCCCTGATCAATCCCGGCGCGCGCCACAAGGCGG
>NZ_BACU01000105.1 GCF_000333275.1 Azospirillum sp. B4
GCCATGCTGCTGATGGGGCATGACCAGCCCTATCTGGGACGCCGGCTGGAGGAGCAGGGGCTGCGCAAGGAGAAGGACGTCTACGCCTACATCTACGACATCACCGTGGACCTTCCCGCCGGCGCCAAGCGGCTGATCGACCGGCCCCTGCCCAAGGGCATCACGGTGCGCCGCATGGACTTCAAGCGGTACGACGACGAGATCCGCGCCGTCACCTCCATCTTCAACGACGCCTGGCAGGACAACTGGGGCTTCGTCCCCCTGACGGAAATCGAGACCGACTATCTGGCCAAATCGCTGAAGCCTTTGCTCGACCCACGCCTGGTGCGCTTCGTCGAACAGGACGGGGTGGCGGTGGGCTTCATCGTCTGCCTACCCAATCTGAACGAAGCCATCCGCGATCTGGACGGCAAGCTGCTGCCGTTCGGCTGGGCCAAGCTGCTGTGGCGCTTGAAGGTGGCGGGGCTGAAGACGGCGCGGGTGCCGCTGATGGGCATCCGCAAGTCCGCCTCCCAGGGCGTGATCGGCAGCCTGCTGCCCTTCTTGCTGATCGACGCCGTGCGCAAGGACGCGCTGGCCATGGGCTTCCGGCAGATCGAGCTGTCCTGGATCCTGGAGGACAACATGCCCATGCGCCGCATCAACGAAAGCCTGGGCGGCACCGCGTACAAGACCTATCGCATCTACGAAAAGGCGCTCAACTGAGCCAGCCTGCGGTCCGGTACCAGGCGGCGGTGTCACGGAAGCCGTCCGCCAGCCCTATCGTCGACTGGTGGACCTCGGCCGGCAGCAGTTCGCCTGGCGCCACCGTCCAATCGGGGTGGCGGATTTCGCGCGCCTTGCCGGCGGTGAAGATGGGCGATCCCCCCCGTATCGCCCCCCACCAGGAGGAGGCATGGCCGGCGGCCTGCAGCACGGCGCCGGGGATGGGCAAAAGGCGGGGGGGCGTCGTGCGGCCCACCGCGCGCGCGGCCTCCAGGAGCATGTCGGCCATGGCGTACCCCGCCGGCCGTGTGTCGGCCAGGGCGTAGGTGCCGCCAAGGGGGACGGGGGCCAAGGCGATCGCGGTCAGGGCGGCGGCGGCGTCCGTGACATGGATCGCGGCCAGGCGGCCATGGCCCACCAGGGGAACGACAGGTCGCGACGCCGCCTTGAAGATCGCCAGGGTTTCGCGGTCCCATGGGCCGTAGATCATGGGCGGGCGCAGGATGGTTAGCTGCCCGTCGGCATCGGCATAGACGGCGCGCGCCGCCTCCTCACCCGCGCGCTTGCTGGCGGCGTAATCTGACAGCTGCGGTTCCCGCGCGGCGAGGGAGGAGATGACGATCAGGCGGGCGTCGGGCGCGAGGCGGCGCAGCGTCCGGGCCAGCGCGTGGGTGCCATCCCGGTTGGTGCGCATGAAGGTTCGCCGGTCCGGCGCCTTGATCAGGCCGGCGGCATGGATCAGGGCGTCGGCGCCACCGGCCAGCCGCTCCAGTGCTTCGCCATCCTCCAGGCCACCGGGCACCACGTCGACGTCCAGGCCTGACCAGAACTCGTGTGCCGGCGGGCGCCGGGCCAACAGGCGGACCCTGGCGCCGGCACTGGCCAGGGCGGCGATCAGATGCAGTCCCAGAAAGCCCGTCGCCCCGGTGACCGCGACGATGGGCTCTCGGCTCATGCGGTCGCGGTATTGGCCAGGGCCAATCCCTCGGTGGCGGTGAAGACGCCGGCCAGGTACATGCTGCGCGCCCGGCTGCGGCTCAGCTTGCCCGAGGTGGTCTGGGGCAGGGCGTGCGGCGGCACCAGGACGATGCGCGCCACGACGCCGTAGCGGCTGCGGAAGACCTGGGTCAGGTCATGGATCAAGGTGTCGCGCACGGCCGGGTCGAGGCTGCGGCATTGGACCAGCGCCACCACTTCCTCTTCGCTGCCGTCATCGACGGAGAAGACCGCGACGTCGCCACTGCGCAGGGCGGCGATCTCCGCTTCCGCCGTCCACTCCAGATCCTGGGGCCACAGGTTGCGGCCGTTGACGATGATCAGATCCTTGGCCCGGCCGGTGATGACGATCTGGTCATCCAGCAGGTACCCCAGGTCGCCGGTATCCATCCAGCCGGTGGCGTCCATGATGCGGGCCGTTTCCTCCGGCGCGCCGTAATAGCCGCTCATCAGGCTGGGACCCCGGACGTAGATGCGGCCGACATGGCGCGGTGGCCGCCGGCTACCGGTGTCATCGCGCACCTCGATTCCGTGGTCTGGCAGGATGTGGCCGCACAGCACGAAGGTACGGGTGCGTTCGGCGCCGAATCGCGCGGGCACGGCGCGATGCTCCGTTTCCAGGATGACGCTGTCGACCACGTCATGTTGCACGCCCTGGCCCTTGGGCGTGAAGTTCAGCGCCAGGGTGGCCTCGGCCATGCCGTAGCTGGGCACGAAGGCGTTGCCGCTGAAGCCGTTAGGGGCGAATCGTTGCGCGAAATCGGCCAGCACATTGGGGCGGATCATGTCGCCGCCGATACCGGCACTGCGCCAGCTGGACAGGTCGATGCCGGCGGTGGACAGCGTTTCCGCCCGGCGCGAGCACAGCTCATAGCCGAAGGACGGGCTGTAGGAGATCGTACCGCGGTTGCGGCTGATGAGGTCCAGCCAGAGCAGGGGCCGGCGGGCGAAATCGCGCGTCGGCAGGATGTCCACCGACATCTGGCTGGCCAGCGGGATCAGCAGAAAACCGACCAGACCCATGTCATGGTAGAACGGCAGCCAGGAGACGCAGCGGTCGCCATCGTCAATGACCAGGCCGCTTTTGCTGACGTTGGCGGCGTTGCTCATGAACGCGCGTTGGGTGACGGCCACGCCCATGGGAAAGCGGGTGCTGCCGGAGGAGAACTGCAGATAGCTGATGCTGTCCGGCGACTGTTCCGGCAGGTCGCCGGCGATGGGCTCGACCCCCTCCAGCAGGGCCAGGGTGCCGGCGACCTTCAACTCGAGTCCCTGGACCGACCGCGCCAGCCAGTCGTTCAGCATTGCTGGTCCGAAGGCGGCGGTGGCGCCGCAGCTTTCCAGCATGCGGCGGATATGGTCGATGTAGGCGTCCTTGCCACCAAAAGCCGAGGGCAGGGGCAGGGGTACCGGTACCAGCCGGGCGTACTGGCAGGCGAAAAAGGCGCGGACGAAATCACCATCGCTCTCGGCGATCAGGCCGACACGCTCCCCCGGCTCCAGGCCGGTAGCCAGCAGGCGGCGGGCCAGGCTGATCGCCTGCTCGCGCAACTTCCAGTAAGGCAGCGCCTCGCTGAGCGCGCCTTTGCCGGTGTAGAAGTTGTAACCCGTCGGGCCCCGGGCCGCGTAATCCAACGCGCCGGCGATCGAGTCGAAATCTGCGTAGCGCGTAGGGAGCCCAGGATGATGGGAGGGCGTAGGAGACGTCATTTCGAGTTTCTTACCCTGACTCACTATGGCTTTAAGCTAGCGGATAATCACAGGTATGCAAATTGGTAACGGAAAGGCAATATGTGGCGTCGTTGGTGCAGCGTGCCCGAAAGGGGCGCTTGTGCCGCGTCTGGCTGCTGTTTAAGTGTGAAAGCGATGGGTTTGCAGTGATGTAGATCGCTGCGGCCCTAACTATTTGATGTGGTATCCTCACCCGACAGGCCCGAATGTGCTTGAAAAATAGGCAGTTTGCAACTTAGGCGCGCTGGGCTCGGTCACAATATCCTTATAAAATAGCAACTTACAGGTCACGTCATGCAGAAGGGCAAAATCCGTATCGCCATCGCGGGGATCGGAAACTGTGCGAGCGCGCTGATCCAGGGCATTCACTATTATACGCAGGAACGGTGCCGTGAGGGCGTGGTTGGCCTGATGCATCGTGAGATCGGCGGTTATTTGCCGTGCGATATCCAGGTGGTCGCCGCGTTCGACGTCGACGCCCGCAAGGTCGGCACGGATGTTCACCGCGCCATCTTCGCCAAGCCGAACTGCACAAAGATCTTCCAGGCCGACATTCCCGACAGCGGCGTCGCCGTGAAGATGGGCCCCGTGCTGGACGGCATTTCCGAGCACATGGCGGACTATTCCGAGGACCGCACCTTCGTGCGTTCCGATGCGCGGGAATTGACCAAGGCCGAGGTGGTGGAGGAACTGAAGCGTACCGGCGCCGAGGTCTTGCTGAACTACATGCCCGTGGGCTCGGAACAGGCGGCCCGCTTCTACGCCGAATGCGCGCTGGAGGCCGGCGTGGCCTTCATCAACAATATGCCGGTGTTCATCGCCAGCGATAAGGCTTTCGCGGACCGCTTCAAGGCGCGCAACATCCCCATCATCGGCGACGACATCAAATCCCAGGTGGGCGCCACCATCACCCACCGCGTGCTGACAGACCTGTTCGCCAAGCGTGGCGTGAAGCTG
>NZ_BACU01000104.1 GCF_000333275.1 Azospirillum sp. B4
GAGCGGTGGGCGATGGACCATCCCATTCGCGCATGGGCGGCCCTGGGCCTGGCCATCCACCCCAACACCGACGATCCCACCCTGCACCGGTTCAGCCCGGCCGGGGCGTGGGAGCTGATGTACAGCCACCTGGGCTTGGGCATCGCCGACTTGCGCGCCATGATGCTGGCCGGTATCGACGGCAGCTGGGCGGACGCCGCGCGGCGCGCCACCTGGCACGCGCAATGGCCGACGATGTTCGACACCCTGGCCGCCGGGCTGGGATGGGAACCGTCGGCCCTATGAGCGCCACGGCAGACGTCATCCGCCTCAGCCGCGCGGCCGCCGAGTCCATTCCGGCACCGACGGCGGCCATGGCCCGGCGCTGCATCCTGGACTGGTTCGGCCTGGCCATCGCCGGGGCGGGGGAGCCGGTGTCCCGCCTGCTGCGATCCATGGCCCTGGCGGAAGGGGGGCGCCCGGTTGCCACCGTCGTGGGGGGCGGGCAGGGCGTGACGGCGCGCCAGGCGGCCTTCCTGAACGCGGTGGCGGGGCACGCGCTGGACTATGACGACGTCTGCCTGGCCATGCACGTCCACCCCACCACGGTCATTCTGCCGCCGCTGCTGGCGCTGGCGGAGGAGCGGGGCCTGGGCGGCGGGCGGGTGCTGGCCGCCTTCGTCGCCGGCTATGAGGCGGCGGGCATGATCGGCACTTGGCTGGGTGCCGGACCCTATGATCGCGGTTTCCACATGACCGGCACGCTGGGCGCCCTGGGAGCGGCTGCCGCCTGCGCCCACCTGCTGGGGCTGGATGTGGAGGCGACGGCGCGGGCCTATGGCCTGGCGGCTTCGCAGGCGGCGGGCCTGAAGGCGCAGTTCGGCACCATGGCCAAGCCCATCCACGCCGGCCGCGCGGCGGAGGCGGGCCTCACCGCCGCCCTGTGGGCGGAAGCGGGCATCACCAGCCGCACCGACATCCTGGAGGCGCGTCAGGGCTATGCCGCCACGCAAGCGTCCCTTCCCGATGCCGCCGTCGCCTGGGGTGGTTACGAGCTGGACCGCAACTCCTTCAAGTACCACGCCTCCTGCTTCGGCACCCATGGCGCCGTCGAGGCCATCGCGGCACTGCGCGCCGCGGGCCTGGAGGCCGGGCGGGTGCGGGAGGTGCGGCTGACGGTGGATGCCGGCGCCGACCGGATGTGCAACATCGCCACCCCGCAAACGGGGACGGAGGCGAAATTCAGTCTGCGCTTCGTCGCGGCCCTGGCCCTGTCGGGGGCTGACACCGGCATGCCGGACCTGTATACCGACGCGGTGACGGCCCGGCCGGACCTGGTCGCCCTGCGCGACCGGGTGACGGTGGCCTTCGGCCCGCCGGACTGGCCGCCCGACCTGACGGAGGTGGAGGTCACGCTGGCCGACGGGTCCCGCCACAGCGCCCGCTGCGACATGAGCCAGATGGGCGCCGACGACACCCGCCTGCGCGCCAAGTTCCTGCACCTGGCGCGCGCGCTGCCGGAGGGGGCGGCGCAGCGGCTGGCCGACCGGGTGGCGGCCTTCGAGTTCGAGGATGATCTCAGGGCGCTGTGCCGCCTGGCGACACGGGCCTGAGCCGTAAATCAGCGCTTCGGTGGCCGCACCGCCAGGTAGACGGTGCTCCACAACTGGGCAGCGTTGGACTCGTCGGCGTCAGCGCCGCCGGCGCCAAAGGGGGCGATGACATAGCGTCCGTCCCGGAAATCCCAGGACCACAGCTCGGAGTTCCGCACGTCCTTGCCGGCGTCGATGGCCTGCCACAAGGTCGTCTGCATCTTGGTCAGCCTGTCCCTCGTGGCGGTGGGCAGGTCGGTGCGGGCCAACTGGCGGGCCAGGCCGGCGGCGGTCAACGCCTGTTGCCACGACCACACCACCGTGCCGTGATAGGCGGCGCGCGGGAACAGGTCCTGCACCGCCGGCGGGGCGTAGGCCGGGTTGGCCACCAGCATGCCGACGCCGGTCATCAGGCCAGCGGGGAAGGGGCGGGCGGTGGCGTCCACGGCGGCATCCAGCGCGGCGGCGCTGGGGTGGCCAAACAGCAACGCGAACCCTTCATCGGAGTGCAGCACGGGGACGGGCCTGCCGGCCGCGTCCAGCGACAGGGCATGGAAGCGCACCGGACCCTTGGACAGGGCCGCCAGGGCGGCGTCGGCGGGAACGCCGATCTTGGCGGCATAGGCGGTGATGGCCTGCCGCGCCTGGGCCGGTGCCACGGCGACGTCGAACAGGGCGGGGGCCTTGGCCCGCCACACCTTGGCCAAGCCGGCGGCCTTGGCCAGGTCGGAGCGGGCCGCCGCGTCCAGCCACGGGTCCAGCAACCGGCTGGCCAGCAGGGCGGCGGCGGCGTCTAGCGCCGCCGGCACCAGGATGGCGTTGACGTCATAGGGATAGACACCGCCGCCCAGGCCGGTGTTGCTGTCGCGCCATTCGCCCACCTGCTGGCCTGGCTTCAGCCGTACGAGGGTGCTGGTGCCGGGGGCCGCCGCGAAGGGGGTGGCCTGCGCCACCACCCGGCGCAGGTTGCGTACCAGGGCCGCACCCGCCGCCTCGCTCTCCCCATGCCGGCCATCGGGCGCCGTCAGGAATTCGGCGGCCACCGCCTGGCCGCGCGGGTCATCCAACAGCCAGGCCCGCGCCACCGGCGCCAGCAGGAAGTCGCTGTCCACCATCTTGTAGTCATAGATCGGCGCGTCCGACGTCGTGCCGTCGGTTTTCAGGTGGTCCAGGATGGCGAATTCGCCTATGTCCTCCTCATGCGCCACCTCCCCGCTTGGCGACAGGCGGGCCAGGACGGAGCGCAGGCCCGCCGTGATCGCCTCCGGCTGCAGGGCGGGCATCATCAGCATGACCGACATCAGGGTGTCGCGGCCGAAATAGGTGTCGAACCGCCAGGAGCCCGCCAACAGCTTTTCCTGGTAGCTGAGGAAGGTCAGGGCGTCGCGGCTGGCGGGTTGCGGCGCGGCGCTGGCGTTCAGCAGATGGCCGCCCGCCAGCGGTGTCAGCGGCGTCTCCCCGGTCAGCGCCGTGACCCGCAGGCCTATGGTGCCGTCGGCACCCGCCTTCAGGCCGCCCTCCGTCAGCTGGCCGTGCGTCACCGTCACCGTCAGGCGATAGCCGGGCTTGCCATCCAGGCGGTCGCGGGACCAATCCAGCGCATCATCGGTTCGGGTGGGCTCGACCCGAACCTGCGCCGGCACGGTGTGCAACGCTTCGTAATCGCGCAGCACCCGGGTGCTGGACAGCACCCCCTGGCGCGGGATCGCGCTGTCGGCCTTCAGGGTGGCGTCGAACACGATGCCGTGGAGGGGGCGTCCCTTGGCATCCGGAGCGGTCACGGGCCGGGGGGCGCCGGTCAGGGTCCAACTTGCAGCCTCCGGCGTGTCCAGCCACAGGCCCACGCTGCTGTTGCCGGCAGGGAAGGCCACCAGGATGCGGGCGTCCTTGCCGGAACGCAGCAGCAAATGGGCCGCCACCGGACCTTCCCGCAGGAAGGCGTTCAGGTTGCGCCCTTCCGTCAGGCTGTAGGACAGCGCGGGGCCGGCGGCGGTATCGGCGAAGGATGCCGGCGCCCCAACGGGTGCCAGGGCCAGCGTCAGGGCCAGGACGGAACTGGAGAGCAGGCGGGAAAGGCAAGGCATGGGCGGGGTCCTGTCGGGGAAGTGCGGCCAGCGGGCGGGGGCTCAGGCCGGTCCCATCACGCGGCGGAGATAATCTTCGTGGCTGGGCAGGGTCGCGGCGGCCTTGGCCATCTGCTCCCGTAGGTGCCGAAGGTAGGCCAGGTTCTCCTCGGCCGGCATGGTGTCGAGCAGCGGGTTGTAATCGGTGGCCCGCAGGCCTTGGCCCATCAGCACGGCGAACCAGCTGGCCTCGCGGAACAGCTCATCGGTCGACAGCACGATGCGGCCGGTGCGGGTGAAGTGCCGTTCCTTCAGCGACAGCCCCTCGGGCACGGCCATGGCCTGGCAGTGGCGCCACAGCGGCTCATTCCGCCCCTGGGTGCGGCTGTAATGCAGCACCAGGAAGTCGCGCACCGACTCGACGTCGGCGCCATAGACCTGGTTGAATTGGCCGGCCGTCTCTTCCGGGCAATCGCGGGTGGGGAACAGGGACAGCAGCTTGGCGATGCCGCTCTGGATCAGATGGATGGATGTCGATTCCAGGGGTTCCAGGAAGCCGCTGGACAGGCCGATGGCCACCACGTTTTTGACCCAGGCCTGGCGCCGCCGCCCGGTCTGGAAGCGGATCAGGCGCGGATCGGCCAACGCCTTGCCGTCCAGGTTGGCCATCAGGGTGGATGCGGCCTCATCGTCGCCGGCGAACCGGCTGCTGTAGACGATGCCGTTGCCGGTGCGGTGCTGCAGGGGGATGCGCCATTGCCAGCCGAAGGCGTGGGCGGTGGCGCGGGTGTAGGGGGTGGGGGCGGCGACACGCTCGCACGGCACGGCCAGGGCGCGGTCGCAGGGCAGCCAGTGCGACCAGTCCTCGAACCCGCTGTTCATCACCCCATCGATCAGCAGTGCGCGCAGGCCGGAGCAATCGATGAACAGGTCGCCCTCCACCACCTCGCCCCGGTGGGTGGTCAGGCGGGTGACGAAGCCGGTCTCCGGATCCTGCTCGATCCGCTCCACCCTACCCTCGACACGCTTCACCCCCCGTGCCTCCGACCGGCGGCGCAGATGGGCGGCGTAGAGGCCGGCATCGAAGTGGTAGGCATAGCCCAGGGTGGAGAAGAGGGACTTGGGATCGGTGGCTGGTGGCCCGAACTTGCCCGCCATGGCCGCCAGCGTGGCCAGCGAATAGTCCTGGTGGCCGTGCGGGAAGCCGTCCAGGGAGGCACGGATCCAGCGGTGGAAGAACATCTGCGCGTCGGCCGGCCCGCCGTAACGGCCGAAGGGGTGGAAATAGCGACTGTCGCCACCATTCCAGCCGACGAACTCAATGCCCAACTTGAAGGTGGCCTTGGTCTCGCGCAGGAACTGCGCCTCGTCCAATTCGACCAGGCGATTGAACCAGTGGATGGTGGGGATGGTGGCTTCCCCCACGCCGATGATGCCGATCTCATCGGACTCGATCAGCGTCACCTCGAACTGCGGCGGCGTGTTGACCTTGGCCAAGGCGGCCGCCGTCATCCATCCGGCGGTGCCGCCGCCCAGGATGACGACCTTCCGGATCCGTCTGTCTGACACGGGTTTCGCTCTCCTGAAGAAAAAAGGCGGGCGGCGGGCCCCGAGCTGATCCGCCGCCCCCAGGGGAGGAAAGAGGGGAGGAAGCGGGATCAGAACTTCGCGGTCAGGGACACCATGGCGTTGGGGCCGACGATGCCACGGCCATAGAAGTAGCCGTTCACGACCTGCTGGGTGAAGCCCTGGCGGGGGTTGCCCTCCGTCAGGCCCAGCTCATCCGTCACGTTGTCGACGCTGACGTTCAGCGTCATGGCCGGCGTGATGTTGTAGATCGCGCCAATGGACACGACGCCATAGCCGGGCAGTTCCACCTGGTTGCCGTTGTCGGCGAAGATGCGGCCGACATATTTGTAGCGCAGGTAAATCTGGCCCCGGTTGTCCGGCAGGTTGTACTCCGGCGTGATGGCATACAGGATCTTGGGCGTCCGGCCTGGGATCTTGCCGTTGTAGAAAGCGGCCACCTGCGGCGCGATGTTGGTGCCGTTGACGTCAATGAAGCCGACCTTGACGTTGCTGAAGGTCGGGTCCTGGTAGGTCGCCTGGGCGTGGACGCCGAAGGCGCTCAGCGGCTCGTACTGTGGGCGGTAGTACAGGTCGACGTCGACGCCGTTGGTCTCGGAATCGGCGAAAAAGCCCTGGTTCAGGTTGGGATCGGCCGGATTGACGCCGCCGCCCCAGGTCTGGTTCTTGAACTCGGTGCGGAAGCCGCGGACGGTGCCGGTCAGGCCATAATCGGAATAAGTGACGCCGCCTTCGTACAGGGTCAGGGCGGCCGCCTGCGGGTTGGTGCCCTGGGTCTGGTAGGCGTGGGCGTAGCGGGCGTAGACCGACAGGTTCTGGGCGATGGTGTAGTTCGCGCCGGCGGTGACGTGCACCGGCGACTCATGGCCCGAGGTATAGCTGTAGGTGCCGTTGAACGCGTTCGGGTTCACCTGCAGGATGCCGCCCACGCCGGCCGGAATGGCCAGGGGGGAGCTGTTGCCCGACACGGCGTCGGTGTCCTCGCGCTCATAGCGCACGCCGAAGTCGACGTGCAGCTTGTCGTTCCAGGTGAATTCGTTGTTCACATAGACCGACTTGGAGGTCTGGTGGCTGGCGCTGATGCCCTGGCCCCAATCGCCGTAGGAGATCAGGCCGTTGTTGCCCAGGGTCCCCAATACGCCGCCGGCGCTGTTCAGCGCCACCACGTCATAGATGTTGGACTGGTTCGTCACGTCGTTGATGACGGTGGCCACGCCCGACTGGTCGGTGTTGATGTCGGTCGCGTAGAACATGCCGCCCACGGTCAGGCTGTTGGCCCAGCCGTCGCCCGAGGTTTCCCACTTGGCCCCGAAGTCGCTGCCCCAGTCGCGCAGCTTCACCAGCTGGCGGTTCAGCACGGTCTGCTGCAACAGGCCGTTGCCGTTCAGGGCGTTCAGCGCCGCGGTGTTGGATGCTGCCGTGACCTGGCCGGTGGCCAGGTTGCGGATGCCGAACTGTGCCGTGCCGGGAAAGGCCGACAGGCCGGACTGCAGCAGGTTGTAGATGGGGGAAGCGCTGGTGGGCGTCAGGTAGGTGACGGCCGAGGCCAGGCCACCGTTGCCGGTGCCGCTGCCGGCGAAGACGCCGTTGAAGTTCCAGTCGGTTTCCGTGTACCGGCCGCGCGCGAACAGGGAGATGCCGTGGTCGAACTCCCGCTCCCCATCCACGCGGAACTGGTGGCCGGTGGCGTGGATGCCTTCCTGCATGCTGAAATTGCGGAAGCACTGGCCGTTGGCGTAACAGGAATCGGGCACCGAGATGTTGGCGAAACCCTTGCCGATGATGTTGCCGAACTGGGTGTCCAGGCCCGGGACGCTGGAAATCTTGCCGTTGTTGTAGGCGTAGGGCTGGTCGGCGTAGTAGGGGTCGTGCTCGTCCCAGTCCTTGACCGTGAAGCGGATCCAGCCGTCCTCGAACTTGTGCTCCAGCTGGGCCTTGATGTGATAGGTCTCATACCGGAAGGGCGAGCTGCGCACGCCCGGCGTGCTGTCATAGTAGCCGGATATGGCGAAGGCCGTGTCCTTCAGCCCCGGGATGGGGGAGGAGAACCAAAGATCGCCCCGCCGGTCGCCATAGGTTGTGCCGGTGATGCGGGCGATGCCGCCGGCCTCGTCGTAGTTCAGCTTGCGCGAGATGAAGTTGATGGAGGCACCGGCGGCATTGGGGGTCAGGATACCCGAGCTGCCGCCCTGCAGCGCTTCCACCCGGTCGATGGAGATGTCGTTCTGAAACACCTCGTCATCGTTCAGGCCGCCATAGATGGCCGGCATGCCGTCCTCGATCAGGCGGACGAACTGCTGGCTGCCGCCGGGCAGGCCGCGCACGGAGTAGTTGTTGGACACCGGGCCGGCCGTGCCCTCGACGAAGATGCCGGGGATCATTTCCAGCACGTCGACGGTGCTGCGCGGCGCCTTCTGGGCCAGATCGGCCTCGTTCACGGCGGTGATGGCGACGGAGGCGTTCAGCAGGTTGCGCCGGCCGCGCATGCCGGTGACGATGATCTCCTGCAGGTCGTTGGCGCCGGTCGCGGCCTCATCGGTGCCAACGGGGGTGGCCTGGGCCACCGGGGGGGGCTGGGCTGTGCTTGCGGCCGCGGTGTTGCGCAGGGCGGGCGTCAGCGTGGCGGCGCGGTCGGACTTGCGGCTCACCACCGCCGCGCCTGAGGGGTCGCGGTGTACGGTCAGGCCGGTGTTGGCCAGGATGCTGTCCAGGGCCTGCTGCGCCGTCAGGTGGCCTTGCGCGCCCTTGGTGCTGATGCCGGCGACCTCGTCAGCCTTGTAGATCAACTGTGAGCCGGTCTGGCGGATATAGCTTTCCAGCGCCGTGCGCAGGTCACCGGCCGGAATATCGATCACGGCCTCGGCGGCGGACGCCAAAGTGATCGCCGCGCCATTCGTGGAATCGGCGGCGTATGTCAGGGCGGGCCAGCACACCGTCGTCATGAGCGCGGCGGAAATGGCGCGACGGATATTCGGATTTGGCACGATTTCTCCCTACTTTCTGAATTGTTGTATTTGGCTAAGACGAAGGGCTGTGCCGGATCCCCTATCCTTAATTTGAAATTTTTATTTCCCGGCCGTCATCGACCACTTTCAGGCCGAAACCGCTGTGCAGCAGCCGGGCGAAGGCGTCGATATTGGTGGCCTCGAAGCTGCCGCCGATGCGGATGTCGCCCATGGGGCCGTCGGCCGGCACCACCAGCTGCTTGCGATTATAGCGGTTGAACTCCGCCGCCACCTCGCGCAGCGGCCGGTCGGTGAAGACCAGCATGCCGCGCCGCCAGCCCAGCGCGTCCGTCACCTGCTCGGCGCTGCGCATGCTCTTGGCGATGGCCTTGGGCTGGGCCACGGCTGAGCCCAGCTGCGTCACCAGGGTCGGCGCCACCTCGTTGGGGTGGGCCATGTCCTCGACCAGGACGGCGCCCTCGGCCACCACCACCTCGATCCTGTCACCGTCGCGGCGCACCGAGAACTTGGTGCCGACATCGACGATGCGCAGGTCGCCGCTGATCACCACGAAGGGGTGCTTGTCGTCATGCACCACCTCGAAGAACGCCTCGCCCTTGTCCAACCGCACCTCGCGCGTCGTCTGGTCGACGGAGGCGCGCAGGCGGGTGTTGGTGTTCAGCTCGATCTGCGAGCCGTCCATGAGGTGGGCGGTGTAGCGATCGCCCACGCCCGTGCTGAACTTCTGGCCGCCGGCGAAGGGCCAGTCCCAATCGTCCATGGCCGGCAACACCAGGACCATCGCAACCACCGCCGCCGCCATGGCCGCCGCCGGTGCCGCCCAGCGGCGCCACGGCGGGCGTATCGCCGCCGGGCGTGCCAGCGCCAGGGCTGGTAGGTGGGGGGCGGCGCGCAACTGGTCGGCGCGCGTCCAGGCGGCCTCCAGCCGCAGATATGTCACGCGGTGACGGGTGGATGTGGCCAGCCAGGCATCGAACCCGGCCTGGGCCGCCGCGTCCAGCGGGCCGGCGTCCTGACGCGCCAGCCAGCGCGCCGCCTGCTCTTCGATCAGGTCGTGCTCGATCATTGTAGGCCCGCCTTCCGGGGTTGCCGGCCGAAGCGGTTGGCGACGGGTTCGGGGGCGATGTCCGCCATGGCGTCGGCCATCAGGCGCACGCCCTTGGCCACCTGCTGCTCCACCGTGCTTTCGCTGATGCCCATGCGGCGGGCGACGTCGCGCTGGGGCAGGCCGTGCACCTTGCGCAGCAGCGTGACCTCGCGGCAGCGCGGTGGCAGCCTGTTGATCGCCGCCTGCAACAGGCGCAGCGCCTCGCGGCCCACGGCGCTCTGCTCCGGATTGGGGACGGTGTCGGCCACGTCCAGGCCCTCGCTGTCGAGAACGGTCTCGATCGATACCACCTGGGCGCGGCGCGCACGGTCGATCAACAGGTTGCGGGCGGTCATGAACAGGAAGGGCTTGGTCATGTCAGGGATGGCCACGGTCGCCGCCTCGTAGACGCGGGTATAGATTTCCTGCCGCAGATCGGGGATCTCGGCAGCCTCCCGCCATTTGCGGCGCAGATAGCCGGTCAGCGCCGCCTCCAGGGGCAGGACTTCCTGCACAAACCATAAATCCACCGCGCTTCTGTTCACCGGACGTCGGTCCTCCCTGGGGCTTTTGCGGGCCTGGACGGCACCCTTTCCTTGGATGACGAACGGGCGACAAAAATCCCCTACGGACAATTGCAAAAAAGGCTGATCCAGCGGCGGTGGCGACCCTCCGGATCGATCCTTGCAGGATCATGACGCTTTACCGCACCCCGCCGCCGGGATAGAACGGACCCCTATTCCATTGCCTCGATGGCTTTTTTCCGAATCCAGGGGAAGAGAAATGGCGCAAAAGCTCGCCTGGGGCCGCGCTTGGCACGGGCGCAGTTATGATCTGGGGCGGATGACGCTGGCCGATCTCTGGGGCGCATATCTGACCCACCCGGCCATCCAGCTCTATGGCGTCCTGGCCGTGCTGGCGGCCGCGTTCGCCGTCGTCAAGGCGGAGGGCGCGGGCCGCCCGGTCCTGGCGGTGGCGGCCGTCTTCCTCGTCTATCCCATGGCCTGGTATCTGATCCACCGCTATATCCTGCACGGCCGCTGGCTGTACCGGATCAAGTGGACGGCGACGCTGTGGAAACGCATCCATTTCGACCACCACCAGGATCCCCACCTGCTAGAGGTCCTATTCGGTTCGCCGCTGAACACCCTGCCGACCATCGCCGGCGTGACCATGCCCATCGGTTACGCCATCGGTGGCTGGCCGGCGGCGGCCGCCGCCCTGTCCATGGGGCTGGTGCTCACCTGCGTTTACGAGTTCATCCACTGTATTCAGCATCTGAACTACAAGCCCAGGAACCAATTCATCCTGAAACTGAAGCGTGATCATCTGATCCATCATTTTCACAATGAAGACACCAACCTGGGCATCGTCAGTTTCACGCCCGACCGGATATTCGGCACCTATTTCGCCTCCGCCCGCGACTGTCCGAAAAGCGCCACCGTCTTCAACCTGGGCTATGACGTGGAAGAGGCGCGGCGCTATCCGTGGGTGATGCGGGCGACCGGCGCCCCGCCGCGCGACCGTCCGCCGTCCGCCTTCGCCGCTTCTGAAACCGGGGGTACCGCTTCGTGAGTTTGGTTGAGATCGTACCCGTCGCCGGTGCCGCCCTGCTGGATCGCTTCATTCGCCTGCCGGAACGGCTGCATCGGGACGATCCGCACTACATCGCGCCGCTGCATCTGGAACGCAAGGAGGCGCTGACGGCCAAGAACCCCTTCTTCGGCCATGCCGAGGTGCAGTTCTGGCTGGCGCGCAAGGGCGGCCGCGACGTGGGGCGCATCAGCGCGCAGATCGACCGTCACGCCCAGGAACACAGCGGCACCGCCACCGGGCCCAACGCCACCGGTCAGTTCGGCCTGATCGCGGCCGAGGATGATCCGGCGATCATTCAGGCGTTGCTGGACACTGCGGCCGATTGGCTGCGCGCCCGGGGGATGGCCCGCATGCAGGGGCCGCTGAACCTGAACATCAATGAGGAG
>NZ_BACU01000103.1 GCF_000333275.1 Azospirillum sp. B4
CTGTTCGGCCACTACGAATACGCCCCGGGCCACCAGGTCTATGGCGAGTTCATGTTCATGCGGGACGAGGCCGACATCCGCCTGTCGCCCACCGCCGTGTTCAGCGTGTCGGAGAAGGTGAACTGCAACAACCCCTACCTGTCGGCGCAGGAGGTCAACCTCATCTGCACCTCGGCCGGGTTGTCGGCGGGCCAGACGGCCAACGTGGTGGTGTCCGAACGCAACGTCCAGGGCGGCTCGCGCCATGACTACACCACCCACACCGCCTATCGCGGCGTGCTGGGGGCCAAGGGCGACATCAGCGACAACTGGCAGTACGACGTCTACGCCCAGTACGGCCGCACCAACTATGACTCGCGCCTGACCGGCGACATCTCGCTATCCAACTTCGCCAACGCGCTGCAGGCCGTGACCAATTCCAGCGGCCAGATCGTCTGCAAGACCGGGGCGGCCGGCTGCGTACCCATCAACATCTTCGCCATCGGCGGCATCACGTCGGACGCGCTGAATTATGTGCAGCAGGACTTCTACCGCACCGGCTACACCCAGGAACTGGTGGCCAGCGGTGCCGTCACCGGCCAGGTGACGGCCATCAGCAGCCCGTTCGCCAGGAACCCGCTGGGCGTGGCGTTCGGCACCGAATACCGGCGGGAGTCCATCGGACTGACGCCGGACAGCCACTATTCCTCCAAGGACGTGGCGGGCAATTCGGGCGGCGAGTTCCCCATCTCCGGCGCCTTCGACGTGAAGGAACTGTTTGCCGAGATGACCGCCCCGCTGGTGGAGGACCGGCCCTTCTTCCGCAGCCTGTCGCTGAATGCCGGCGCCCGCTATTCCGACTACAGCACCGCCGGCGACACCACCGCCTACAAGTTCGGCGGCGACTGGGCGCCGGACAGCAACATCCGTTTCCGCGGCAGTTTCCAGCGGGCGGTGCGCGCGCCGAACCTGGTGGAACTGTACGGGCCGCAGCAGATCACCACCGCCAACCTGACCGACCCGTGCGAGGGCGCGCATCCCACCGCCAGCCTGGCGGCCTGCCAGGCCTCCGGCGTCTCCGCCGCCCAGTACGGCACCATCGCCCCGGCGGCCGGCCAGAAGTCGGGCGCCATGATCGGCGGCAACCCGGGCCTGAAGCCGGAAGAGTCCAACACCGTTTCCTTTGGCGCCCAGCTCACCCCGACCTTCCTGCCCGGTGTGACGCTCTCCGCCGACTATTTCGACATCGACGTGAAGAAGCTGATCTCGACCGTGCCGGCCACGATCGAACTCAGCCAGTGCATCGCCACCGGCAGCTTCTGCAACCTGGTGGTCCGCAACCCCACCACCGGGTCGCTGGTCACCAGCGGCTATGTCGTCACCACCTACATCAACGCCGGCTACCTCGACACCTCCGGCGTCGATTTCTCGCTGTCGGCCAAGTACGACGTGGCCGACCTGATCGGCGTGGACGGCCTGGGCCGGGTGGGGCTGAACTTCTCCGGCACCTTCACCGACAAGTATGAGATCCAGGTGCTGCCCAACACGCCGGCCTATCGCTGCGACGGCTACTTCGGCGTCACCTGCGGCATGCCCATCCCGAAATGGCGCCACCGCATGGTGGTGGACTGGACGCTGCCCAACGGCATGGACCTGATGGCCACGTGGCGCTACATCGGCGGCACGCGCAATGACAAGTCCAGCAGCGCCACCTACCTGACCGGTGCTTACCAGCCCTACGACGCCTCCCTGCCCAGCGTCAGCTACCTGGATCTGGGCGTGTCCATGGCCCTGACCAGCGATCTGACGCTGCGGGTGGGCGTGAACAACGTGTTCGACAAGGACCCGCCGCTGACCGCCAGCACCGGCGGCCAGGTTTCCAATGGCGCTTTCTACAGCGGCATCTACGATGCCCTGGGCCGCTATGTCTTCACCAACGTGAGCGCGCGGTTCTGATGAACCGGAAAGGATCGCCGATGAGGATCGTTGGTGCCGCTCTCGCCGCCGCGCTGGTCTTTTCCCTGGGCGCCGCGGCGCCCGCCACCGGGGCCGAGACCGTCCGCGTCTATTTCGACAACGACTTCCTGGGACCGGGGCAGAGCAACATCCAGGCGATGATCCCCCTGCTGCGCGACCCCCGGGTCGAGCTGCTGGGGGTGGGGGTGGTCACCGGCGACGCCTGGCTGCAGGAGGAGACGCAGCACCTGCTGCGTTTCCTGGAGATCGTGGGCCGTCCGGACGTTCCGGTGGCCAAGGGGGCGGAAATGCCCCTGATCCGCACCCAGGGGGAGATGCGGGCGTGGGAACAGCGCTACGGTGCCGTTCCCTGGAAGGGGGCCTGGAACGCCCCCCGGCCCGGCCGCAGCTACCATCCGGAGGATCCGGCCCTGGTGCCGCCCATGCCGGAGGGGGAGCCGCACATCGCGGCCCTGCCCGAGGACGCGGCGCACCTGTTGATCCGTCTGGTGCGGGCGCACCCGGGGGAGGTCACGGTGATCACCGCCGGGCCGCTGACCAACATCGCCCTGGCCCTGCGCCTGGCGCCGGACCTGCCGTCCCTGGCCAAGGAGATCGTGATCGAGGGTGGCGGGCTGGACATGGCGGTGGCCCGGGTCACCGGCAACACCGACTATGCCACCGACTTCAACTTCATCTTCGATCCGGAGGCGGCGCACATCGTGCTGACCGCCCCCTGGAAGCGTGTCACCCTGCTGGGCAACGTCACCGGCAGCGCCAAGGTGACGCCGGAACTGGTGGCCCAGGTGGCTTCCGCCGGCACGCCGATGGCCCGCTATTTCCATGACTACGCCAAGGTGGGGCAGCCGTTATGGGATGAGATGACCACCGCCGTCGCCCTGGACCGTTCGCTGGCGACGGAGGAACTGGTCGCCCGCATGGACGTGGACCTGATGCCGGGGCCGGACTACGGCAACGCGCAAATCTGGAAGGATGAATTCGCGCCACACCAGGGCGAGCAGACGGTGCATGTCATCCAGAAGGTGGACGTGGCCCGCTTCCTCGCCAGCTTCACGGCGCAGGCGCGGCGATGACGGGGCTGCTGAACCGCCGCTTCCGCCTGGCCGAGCGCGGCACCAGCGTGGGGCGCGAGGGGGTGGCCCGGCCTCACCGCCTTCATGGCGGCCGCTTACCTGATCGTGGTCATCCCCTCGCTGCTGGCCAGCGGCGGGATGGATCGCGGCGCCGCCACCACCGCCGCCATCATCGTCATGGCGGCCGGCAGCCTGTTCATGGGCCTCTACGGCAACCTGCCCTTCATCGTCGGGCCGGGCCTGGGCGGGTCGGCCATCCTGGGCATCACCCTGGCCCAGATCGAACACATCCCCTGGCCGGCGGGCCTGGGCATCGCCCTGCTGTCGGGCGTCCTGTTCCTGGTGCTGACCCTGACGGGTGCCCGCACCCTGGTGATGCGGCTGGTGCCGCCGCCCATCAAGCTGGGGCTGGGCGCATCCCTGGGCCTGTTCATCGCTCTGCTGGGCTGCCGCGAGGCGGGCATGGTGGCGCTGAACGCCAAAAGCGGCTCACTGGCCCTGGGCGATTTCAGCCAGCCCGGCCCCATCGCCGCCCTGATCGGGCTGGGCGTCGCCGTGGCCCTGCAGGCGCGCAAGCTGCCGGGCGCCATGCTGGCCGGCATCGCCGCAGCCACGGTGGCGGGCATCCCCCTGGGGCTGACCGCCACCCCCGCGTCGGTGCTGGCCCTGCCCAGCGGGTTCGGGCCGATCTCCTTTCAGGTCGACCTGTCCAGCGCCTTCACGGTCGCGGCCCTGCCCTACCTGTTCGCCTTCTTCGCGGGGGAGTTCTTCTCCACCCTGGGGACCACCCTGGCGGTGGGCGCCAAGGCGTCGCTGACGGATGAGCATGGCAATCTGCCGGGGATCGAGCGGCCCTTCCTGGTCGATTCCATCGCGGCGACCCTGGGGCCGCTGATCGGCATCCCCTCCGGCACCGCCCTGGTGGAATCCGCCGCGGGGGTGGAGGCGGGCGGACGCACGGGTCTCACCTCCACCTGGGCGGCGTTGTGCTTCCTGGCCACCCTGCTGATCACGCCCGTGGTGATGGCGGTGCCCCGCCAGGCCACGGCGCCGGCGCTGATCCTGACCGGCCTGTCCATGTTCGGCACCATCCGCCACCTGGTGGCCGATGAGATCGGTGACCTGATGCCGGCCCTGGTGATGGTGCTGGTCACCCTGATCGCCAACAACTTCGGCACCGGCATCGCCGCCGGCATCCTGGCCTACGTCCTGATCCAGATCCTGGCCGGGCGCGCCGCCCGCGTCCCGGTCGGGCTGCTCATCCTGGCCGTCCCGCTCGGCTACTACTTCTATGTCGCCGCGACCCGGCATTGAGCCGTCGCCGGCGCCCATCACAGGCCTTTCATGATGATCCCCATCGCTGACACGCTGGCCACCGTGCCGCCGTCGCAAACCGGCCGCACGGTTACCGAGGCGCAGCGTGCCTTCTTCCACGCCATGCCCAAGGTGGAACTGCATTGCCACCTGTTGGGCGCCGTGCGGCCGCAAACCTTCGCCGACCTGGCCGCCAAGCATGGCGCGCCGCTCAGTCCGGATGAGATCCAGGCCTTCTTCCGGCGCGGCGACAAACCGGTGGGCGTGCTGCACGTGCTGCGCGCCCTGGAGCGCCACCTGTTGCTGGAACCCGACGATTTCCGCCGCATCGCCTATGAGTATCTGGCGGACGCGGCGGCGGAGAATGTGCGCCACGCGGAGTTCTTCTGGAACCCTACCGCCACCCTGCGCGACACCAGCCTGGCCTATCGCGAGGTGCAGGCGGCGCTGGTGGCCGGCATCACCGAGGCGGCGGCGGACCACGGCATCAGCGGCCTGCTGATCCCCTCCATCGACCGGGAGGCCGACCCGGCGGCGGCGCTGGAGATGGT
>NZ_BACU01000102.1 GCF_000333275.1 Azospirillum sp. B4
GTGTCGAGAAGAGCCGATAGTCCGCCACCAGGTGGCTGCCCTCATAAAAGCCCCGCTCCCGGGGCTGGGGGCTCTGGCCGTGGCCGACGAAGTCCCAGGCGACGATGCGCACCCCTGCCTCCACCAGGGCGGCCCACTGGTGGCGCCACTGGTTCTTGTTGCCGCCGCTGCCGTGGCACAGGAAGACCGTGGTGTCGGCGCGGGCCCCGCCCTCATGCACCACCAGGCTGAGCGGCGGTCGGCCGGGCCGCACCGTCACCGTGTCCGGGGACACCACCAGGCGGGCGGTGGCGAGGGGGGCGTCATTGACATCCGGCATGGCGTTTCCCGTTGAAGCGTCGGTGGTGAAGGGGGACTATCCGCGCGGTCGCGGCTTTTCCATGAGGTCGCGGCGGTCGGACCGCCAAGCTGTTGGAAAACCGTATCATGCCTGCCCCTGGACCCCGCAACGCCATCACCGACGTCCCCGGCCTTTCGGTGGGCCACGCCACGGACGAACGGGTGCGCAGCGGCGTCACCGTGCTGCTGTGCGGGCCCGACGGCAATGGCGCGGGCTGGGCGGGCGGCGTGGATGTGCGCGGCGGCGGGCCCGGCACGCGGGAGACCGAGGTGCTGGCGCCGGAAAACCTGGTGGGTCGGGCCCACGCCATCGTGCTGACCGGTGGGTCCGCCTTCGGCCTGGCGGCGGCGGATGGGGTGGCGGCTGCCCTGTCGCAACAAGGGATGGGCTTGGTCTTGCGTCCAGGCACCCCGGCGGTGCCGCTGGTGCCGGCCGCCGTGCTCTATGACCTGGCCAATGGCGGCGACAAGGATTGGGGGCTGGAGCCACCGTATCGCGCCCTGGGGCTGCGCGCGGTGGCGGCCGCCGGCCATGAGGTGGCGCAAGGGCTGGTCGGCGCCGGGCGCGGCGCCATGGCGGGCCTGGTGCCGGGCGGCATCGGCACCGCCTCGATCGACCTGGGGGATGGCCTGGTGGTGGGCGCCCTGGTGGCGGCCAATCCACTGGGATCGGTGTTCATGCCGGATGGCCGCACCTACTGGGCATGGCCTTTTGAGATCGGTGGGGAATTCGGCGGCAGGGTTCCGGCTGGCCCCATGGACGTGACGGACCCGGTGCCCGCGCTGTCGCGCTTGGCCGTGCACCGCCAGCCCACACCCGGGGCCAACACCACCATCGCGGCGGTCGCCGCGTCGGCGGCGCTGACGACGGCGGAATGCAAGCGGGTCGCCATGATGGCGCAGGACGGCATCGCCCGCGCCGCGCGCCCCGCCCATACACCCTATGACGGCGACACGGTGTTCGCCGTGGCCCATGGTGCCGCCCTGCCGGCGGAGGGTGGCAGCCGATGGGCCCAGGTGGCGCGCATCGGTTCGGCCGCCGCCGACTGCCTGGCCCGCGCCATCGCCCGCGCCGTGTTCCATGCCGGCGATGGGCGCCCTGGGTCGGGCCATCACGCCACCTGAGCGGCCAGCGTCGGCGTCGCCGCCAGCAGGCTGGCGGTATAGGGATGGCGGGGTCGGTCCAGCACCTCCAGCGTCGGTCCTTGCTCCACGACGCGGCCGCCCTGCATGACCAGCACGCGGTCGGTCAGGGCGCGCACCACCGCCAGGTCATGTGACACCACCAGATAGGCCAGGCCCAGGCGCTGCGACAGGTCGGCCAGCACGTCCAGAATCTGTGCCCGGGTCAGGACGTCCAGGGCCGACGTCGCCTCATCCAGGGCGATAAGGTCGGGGGCAACCGCCAGGGCGCGGGCGATGGCGATGCGTTGGCGTTGCCCGCCGGAGAATTCGTGCGGGTAACGGTCGGCGTCGGCCGGCGCCAGGCCCACCTGCTCCAGCAGTTCCTCCACCCGGCGGCGCCGGTCGGCGGGACCGGGCGGGCTGTCCAGCAGGACCAGCGGCTCCGCCACCAGCCGCTCCACCCGCCAGCGGGGGTCGAAGCTGCCCACCGGGTCCTGGAACACCATCTGCACATGGCGGCGCAGGGGGCGGCGGGCGGCTTCCGTCGTGGCCGACCAGGGTTGGCCCAGCAGCCGCACCTCCCCCGCCTGTGGGGCGTCGGCCGCCAGCAGGGTGCGCAGCAGGGTGGATTTGCCGGAGCCGGACTCCCCGACGATGCCCACGCTTTCCCCCCGGTGGACGGCCAGGCTGGCCTGGTCCACGGCGCGCACGGCGGCGGGTTTGCCCCACCAGCCGGCGCGGGCCAGGGGGTAGTCGCGCACGATGCCGTTGGCGGCCAGCAGCGGGGGCAGGACGGGAGGGGGTGGCGCGTCCGGCCGGCGGCGCGCGGGCTCCGTCGCGGCCAGCAGGCGGCGGGTGTAGGGATGCCGGGGGGCGGCGAACACGGCGGGTGGTGGTCCCGCCTCCACCACCGCGCCCTCGTGCAGCACCACCACCTGGTCGGCCACACGCGCCACCAGGGCCAGGTCATGGCTGATAAGCAGCAGGCCCAACCCCTCCCGCCGCACCAGGTCCACCAGCAGCTCCAGGATGCGGGCCTGGGTGGTGACGTCCAGGGCGGTGGTGGGCTCATCCGCGATCAGCAGCTTGGGTTTCAGCGCCAGGGCGGCGGCGATGGCCACCCGCTGGCGCTGGCCGCCCGACAGCTCATGCGGGCGCCGGCTGCGGGGGAAGCGGTCGGCCGGCAGGCCCACCCGCGTCAGGATGGCGTCGGCGATGCGGGCGGCATCATCCCGGCCCGCCATCCTGTGCGCCCGCACCGTCTCCGCCACCTGCGTCCCAATGGACAGGACGGGGTTCAGGGCGGTCATCGGTTCCTGGAACACCAGGCCGACGTCGCGGCCGCGCACGGCGTCCATCTGCCGGTCCGACAGGTCGGTCAGCTCCCGCCCTTCCAGGCGGATGCTGCCCTGGGCCCGGGCACCGGCGGGCGTCAGGCCCAGGACGGACAGCGCGGTCAGCGATTTGCCCGACCCCGACGCCCCGGCCAGGGCCACGATCCGCCCCGGTTCCACCGTCAGCGACAGGGACTTCAGCAGCACGCGGCCGTCGACCGACAGGCTGAAGTCCCGGATGTCCAGCAAGGGAGCGTTTGGTGGCGTCATGGGGCTCAGGCCTCCCGCCTGGGGTTCAGGCGGGCGCGCAGCCCCTCGCCCAACAGGTTGAGGCCCAGGACGGCCGCCACCACCGCCAGGCCAGGGAAGATGACCAGCCAGGGCGCCTGGCCCGCCAGGGTCTGGCTGTCGGCCAGCAGGCGGCCCCAGCTGGGCCGGGGGGCCTGGGTGCCCAGGCCGACGAAGGACAGGCCCGCATCGGCGATGATGCCCAGCGACAGCTGGATGGTGGCCTGGACCAGCAGCAGCCCGGCGATGTTGGGCAGCACATGCTCCACCGAGATGCGGCCGGCACTTTTGCCGGCCAGGCGGGCGGCCAGGGTGTAGTCGCGCGCCCAGGCGCCCAGGGCGGCCCCCCGCGTCACCTTGGCGAAGACGGGAATGTTGAACAGGCCGATGGCGGCGATGGCGTCCACGGCGCCGGGACCGCAGATGGCGGCGATCAGCACGGCGGTGACCAATGCTGGAAAGGCGAAGACGATGTCGCTGCCGCGCATCGCCACCTCCTCCACCCAGCCCCGGCGGGCGGCCGCCGCCAGACCCAGGGGCACGCCGGCGCCCAGGCCCACGCCCACGGCGGCCAGCGCCACCGCCAGCGCGCTTTGCGCGCCCGCCAGCACGTGGGAGAAGACGTCGCGGCCGTAGGCGTCGGTGCCGAACCAGTGGGCGGCTGACGGTGCCGCCAGGCGGCCGGCGATGTCGATGGCCGTGGGGTCGTGGGGTGTCCAGACCAGGGACAGCAGGGCGGCACCGGCCACCAAGGCGGTCAGGACCAGGCCGGTGGCCAGGGCCAGGGGGTGGCGCCTGCCGCCCTCCGGCGGCGCTTCCAGGGTGATCATCACGGTCATGGGCGCCGCCCTCCCTTCAGGCGCGGATCCACCGCGGCGTTGGCCAGATCCACCAGGAAGGTGACGGTGACGACGGCGAACACCAGGACCACGGTCACGCCCTGCACCACGATCAGGTCGCGCTGGGCCACGGCCTGGAACACCAGCCGGCCCAGCCCGGGCAGGAAGAAGACGTTCTCGATGATGATGCCGCCCGCCAGCAGGAAGGAGAACTGCATGCCCAGGATGGTCAGCGCCGGCACGCACGCGTTGGGCAAGGCATGGCGCAGCAGGGCCTGGATCTGGCTCAATCCCTTGGCCCGGGCGGTGCGGATGTAATCCTGGCCCATCTGGTCCACCAGCTCACCGCGCAGCACCCGGGCCAGGATGCCGGCCTGGGGGGCGGCCAGCGCCAGCGCCGGCAGCGTCAGGGCCTTGAATGCTGGGCCCAGGCCCCCGCCCCAGCCTGGGAAGCCGCCGGCGGAAAACCAGTGCAGCGTGGCCGCGAACACCAGGGCCAGAAGGGTGCCGGCCCAGAAGTTGGGCACGGCGATCAGCACCTGCGCCACCCCGTTCAGCAGGGTGTCGGCCACGCCGCCACCCCGATGGCCGGCCTGCGCCCGCACGGCCCCCAGGGCCGCCAGCAGGCCCAGGACCAGGGCCAGCCCGGTGGACAGCAGCACGGCGTACAGCGTCAGCGGCAGGGTCACGGCCAGCCGCTCCGCCATCAGGCCGCCGACATCAACGCGATAGGTGTAGCTGAGGCCGAAATCGCCCCGCGCCAGGCCGGACAGCCAGGCCAGGTAGCGCTGGGGGGCGGGCACGTCCAGGCCCATCTGATGGCGCAGCGCCGCCAGGGCCGCCGGGTCGGCGCTCATGCCCATCATCACCCGGGCGGGGTCGCCGGGAATGATCTGCAGCGCCAGGAAGATCACCAGGCTGGCGGCCACCAGGGTGGCCAGCAGGGCCGCCAGGCGGCCGGCGACATAGCGCGGCCCGGCCTTGGCGGCGGCCAGGACCACGGCGCCCAGCAGGGCCAGGCCCAGCACCCAGGCCACCACTCGGCCGCCGGACGGGCCGCCGGCCCCGGTGGCGCCTGGGGCGGCCTCATCGAAGCGCGCCGTCGTCAGGTCCACCAACTGCACCGGCGTGGGCAGCCAGATATCCCGCAGCCGGGTATCCCATACCCCGAAATAGGGATATTCGAACAGGAAGACGTTGACGGCGTCGTTGGCCAGGGTGCGCTGGATTTCACCCAGAAGGTCAAGGCGCTGGCCCCTGTCCACCGCGGCGTCCAGGCGGGCCAGCAGCGCCTTGTAGGCCGGGTTGGAATAGCCGAAGTAGTAATCGTCGCGGCCATAAATGTCGTAGTCCATGGGTTCGACATGGGCGACGACGGTCATGTCGTAGTCGTGCTGGCCGTAGACCTGGGTGATCCAGGTGGCCCATTCCACGTCCTGCAGCACCACCGTCACCCCCGCCTCGGCCAACTGCGCGGCGATGATCTCGGCCGCGCGCTTGGCGTAGGGCAGGGGCGGCACCCGCAGGGTGGCGGTGAAGCCATGGGGGTAGCCCGCCTCCGCCAGCAGGGCCTTGGCCTTGGCCACGTCGTGCGGGTACAGGCCGGTCAGGTCGACATATCCCTCGTTCTGCGGGGGATAGTGGCTGCCGATGGCGTCGCCATAGCCGAACATGGCGCCCTGGATGACGGCCTGGCGGTCCACGGCGTGCGACAGGGCGCGGCGCACCAGCACATTGTCGAAGGGCGGGCGTTTGTTGTTCAGCACCAACATCGTCTCCCCTTCCGATGGGGCGACGTCGACGGTGAAGCGGGGGGCGGCCTTCAGGGCGGGAATGATCTCCGGTGCCGGGAAGGCGGGGAACCCCTGTATGTCGCCGGCCTTCAGCGCGGCGCTGGCCGCCGCCGGGTCGGCGATGAAGCGGTAGATGACGCTGGCCAGATGGGGGGCCGGCCCCCAATAGGCGGGGTTGCGGGCCAGGGTCAGGGCGTTGCCGCGCTGCCAGTCGGCCACGGTGTAGGGGCCGGTGCCCACCGGGTGGGTGACGTTGCCGGCGGCGCTGGCGGGGGAGACCATGACGGCGGCGGGCCAGCCCAGCACCTGCAACAGGCTGCCGTAGGGCGCCTTCAGGTGGATGGCCGCCGTCAGCGGGTCGATGACGGTCACATGGTCGATGTGCGACAGCGCCACCTTTTGCGGGTTGGTGCTGGCTGGCGCGATGGCCCGCTCAAGCGAATACTTGACCGTTTCGGCATCGAAAGGAGTGCCATCCTGGAACCGCACGCCGCCGCGCAGATGGAATACGTAGGTCAGGCCGTCCGGCTCCACCGACCAGCGGGTGGCCAGGCCCGGCTCCACCCTCCCACCCACGCCCAGGTGCACCAGGCCCTCGAACACGGTGGGAAAGACCACGGCCGGGATGGCGGCGGACGCCTCCGCCGTCGGGTCCAGGCCGGGTGGCTCCAGCTGCAGACCCAGGGTCACGCTGTCGCGCGCGGTCGCCATCGGCGCGACGGCCAGGGCCGCCACCACGATGGCGGCCTTCACCAGGCGGGTGAGGAGGATCGTCCAAGCCATTGACTCAGGCCGTCAACAGGCTGGGGTCATGGCGATGCGCCCGCGCCGTGGCCTCGGCCCGGGCGGCCGCCCGTTGCGCCAGGCTGGGCAGGCCCAGCGCGTCATAGACCTGGGCCAGGGCATGGTTCACCGGCACGCCCTCCGGATCGAAGCCCCGGCGCAGTTCCAGCATCTGCTGGGCCGGTGCCCAGCGCCGGTCCTTCAGATAGGCGTCCAGCACCACCTGCTCGAACAGGTCGCGCTGGGCATGGCTGCCGCCGATTTCCACGAGGCGGGGCAAAACCGGCCCCAAGCGTCGCACCGCCGTGCGCCAGTCGCTCCGGTGATAGGCCACCAGCCCCTCGGCGGCGGGCACGGCCACGTCGTTCCAGGTCTCCCGGCTATGGTGCGGCGCCTGGCCGGCCTGGGCGCGGATGGCGTCCAGCAGCGTGTCGGCCTGTCCCCGCCCGGCGCGGGCCAGACCCGCCAGGTACAGCAGCGCCAGGAAGGGCTGGGCCGTGTCGGTGGCGCGGGGTTCCAGGTGGTCCGCCAGATCCTTCCAGCGGTCGCCCACGTCCAGGCCGGCCAGCTCCAGGCGGGTCAGCAGTTGCACCGCGCCGATCTGGTCCTGGGAATAGCTCTTGTCGATGCCCCAGACATGGGCGTCGTAGATGCCCAGCGTCTCCCCCTCGCGCCCCTGGCTCAGCGCGAACAGGGCGTAGTGCCACCACAGGTGCGTGGACATGAAGGAATTGAGGTCGGTCCAGCTGTCGTGGACGCCACGCAGGAACTGGGCGCCCTGGTCGATCTCCCCCCGCGTCAGCAGCACGTGGGCCAGGGCGTGTTGGGCCCAGGGCTCCTTGCGCTTCAGGGTGATGGCGCGGCGGGCCGAGGCCTCGGCGTCGTCCAGCAGGTGGCATTGTTCATAGCCGAAAGCCAGCATGCCATGCAGGTAGGCCACGTCGCCCGCCTTGGGCAGGACCTTCAGGCCGATGCGCACCATGTCGGGCGCCTGGCCGCGATTGAAGTTCAGGTACTGATGGATTTTCACCGCCGCCAGGTCGCGGGGAAACTCCTCCGCGATCTGGTCGCCCAGGGCCAGCGCCGCTGGAATGTCATCACGCCACCAGGCGTCCAACAGGGCGGCGTTCATCCGCTCCCGCCGGGTGCCGTTCTCGGCGGCCGCCAGCGCGCGGGTGACGTAAGGGCTGGCGCGCCGGGGCCCGTCGGTGGATTCCAGGAACATCCACAGCATGCCGGCGTAGATCTGCACCAAGGGCAGGTCCGTGGCCTCATCGGCCACCGCCAGCAGGTTGACGGCCCGGGTCTCATAGGCCAGCAGGCCGCCCACGAAATCATCGATCAGGCCGGCGCTGTGCTCGCCGTCCGCCGTGATGGGGTTGCCCAGGAAATCCTCAAGCATGTTCTTGTTCCCTCAGGCACCGGGCGCCCGCATCCGCGGGCTTGACTGTCCTCGGCTTCCAGTCCGCCGTCGCTTCCCGGAAACCTCCGGCGATCGCGGTCGCGGTCTACAGGGACCTGAGTTTAAACTCAGGTCCCTGGCTCCTCTTAGTACAAATAACTCAACCGGATGCCCCAGGTCGCCGGCCGGCCGGGGATGGCGATGTCGGCGTTGGTGAAGAAGTTGCGGGTCAGGTCATAGCGCTTGTCGAAGATGTTCTGGCCATAGACCGTGGCCGTCCACGGGCCTTGTTCCGGCTTCAGGGTGACGGAGGCGTTGGCAAGCCAGTAGCCCCGCACATTGTAGGTGCTGCCCAGGCCCGACCGCAGGTTGCCGCGATAGCTGTAGTCCGCCTCCGCCGTCACACCGTAGCCCGGCAGCGTCCAGTCATGGCTGACGCTGCCGTTGTAGGTGATGCGGGGGAAGCCCAGCTCCTCCCCCGAAAGATCGGAATAGACGGCGGTGCAGGGGTAGCAGGTGGCCAAGGACGCGGCGGTGTTGACGGCCTTGAACTCCTTGTACTCGCCATGCGACAGACCCAGGCCCTGGGTGATCAGCAGGCCGGTACGGGCCGGGGCCCATTGGGCCTCCAGCTCGGCGCCGTAAATCTCCGACCGGGGGGCGTTCACGATCTTGCCGATGGCGCCGTAAACAGGGTCGATGACGACCGACTGCACCTGCTGATTATGATAGTCGTAGTAATAGGCCGAGGCGTTCAGGCGCAGGGTGTGGTCCAGCAGGTCGGACTTCACGCCCGCCTCATAGGCCCACAGCACCTCCGGGGCGAAGGGCTTCAGGCCGCTCAGTGCCAGCGTGTTGTAGGCGGTGAAGCCGCCGGACTTCACCCCCCGGCTGATGTTGGCGTACAGGAGCACGGGATCGCTGACCTTGTATTCCGCGCCCACCTTGCCCGTGGTCTGGGTGAAACCGGTCGGCACGCTGGCCGTGCCCACGCCCAAGCCGACATAGGGAATGGTGGTGGTGGCGAAGTCGTGCAGCGTGCGGTCCTCATGCTCCTCCCGCAGGCCCAGGGTGACTTTCAGCCGGTCGGTGGCGGCATAATCGACCTGGCCGAAGCCGGCGATGGATTCCGCCGTCTGGTGATAGCGGGTGTTGGCGATGAAGCCGTAATTGTCGGTGAAATCGGACAGGAAGGCCTCACGCAACGTCTCATGGGCGTAGTAGATGCCGCCCACCCATTGCAGTGGGCCGGCGCCGGTGGAGCTGAGGCGCACTTCCTGAGACACGTCCTGGGCCCGGCTGTTGAAGTATTCGTCGGCGTCGTGATAGGCGGTGCCGTCCCAGTCGTTGAATTCCTTGCGGTTCAACGCCTCCCATGCGGTGATGCTAGTCAGCGTCATCGTCTCGAACCGATGCTCCACCGTCAGGTCGGCGCCGCCGCTGCTGTTGTTGCGAAAGGGCTTGGACGCCGGGTCGGCGCCGATGATCTTGGCGAAGGCGGGCGACAGGCCCCAGCCGGTCTTGGAGGGGTCGGTGTCGGCCTTCACCGTCACGGTGGACGACTGGGCCACCGGGTTGAAGACATAGGCGCCGGCGCCGTCCGACAGGTCGCGGCCGTAATGCAGGTTCAGCTTCACGTCGGTGTCGGGGGTGGCCGCCCAATCGATCTTGGCGCGCACGGCGCTGCGGTTGGCGTTGCCCAGGTCCTGGCCGGTGGCGCGGTTGGTCTGCCAGGCGCCACCCTGCTGTGTTGTCGCCGAAAGGCGCACCTTCACCGTGTTGCTGACAGGGCCGGAAACAAAGGCTTCCACCTTGCTGGCGTTATAACTGCCGTAGTCGCCGGTGATGCCGGCGCTGACCGTGTCGGTGGGGTTCGCGGTCAGCACGTTGATGGCGCCGCCGGTGGTGTTGCGGCCGTAGAGCACGCCCTGCGGCCCGCGCAGCACCTCCACCCGGTCCACGTCGTAGATCAGACCCTGGGTCATGATGGGCAAGGGATAGGCCACCTCGTCGACATAGATGCCGACCGTTGGCGTGTTGTTCGAGGCATAGTCGTTGAAGCCGACGCCGCGGATGCGGAACTGCGGCTGACCACCGCCGAAGGCGTTGATCACCTCCAGGCCCGGGGTCAGGTTCTGCAGGTCGTTGACCGAGGTCACGTGGCGGGCGGTCAGGTCCGCGCCCGACAGGACGGAGACGGACAAGCCCACATCCTGCACCGACTGTTCGCGGCGCTGGGCCGTGACGATGATTTCCGGAATGCCGCCGCCGGCGTCCGGCGCCTGGCTCTGGGCCAGCGCCGGGACACCCAGCAGCGTGCCGCCGATGATGCCGCTGGTGACGGCGCGAACGAGCGTACCCTTCATCCTTCGCAACTCCCCCTCCGTTCTCCGGCGTGGCCCTTGGGGCTGTTTCACCGGCCAGATGCCGGCCGCCGAATTATACCGTTTATTCGGTGTTGTATTTTATTAACCACACCATAATGACAGTAAGCATGGGGAATAACGCTTCGGTCAATCGCGTAAATTATCGGCGATCGCGGATTACCAGGATATGCCGCGCATGCCTGTCATGCTGCGGATGCTCACGGCGGATTGTGCCCTGCACAGCCTTAGGCATCCCTGGCCCGGTGCGCAAGGGGGACAGCGGTATCAGTCAGGGGCTTCGCGGATGCGATAGGGGTCAGCGGCGCTGTGCCAGGCCCGCCAACCGCTGCTTCACCTGCGGCCATTCGGCGGCGATGACGGAGAAATAGACGCTGTCGCGCAGGCGGGCGGGGATGATTTCCCCATCCGGGCCCCGGCGGGCCGACACCACCACATGGGACCGGAAGACGCCCTCCTGGGTGGCGCCGATGCGGGCGATGGCGGTGCGCGACTGCTGGTTCAGCGCGTCGGTCTTCAATTCCACCCGGTGGACGCCCAGTGTCTCGAACGCGTGGGTCAGCAACAGGCGCTTGGCGTCGGTGTTGGCGCCGGTGCGCTGGTGGGACCGCGCCACCCAGGTCCAGCCGATCTCCACCCGCCGGTTGGCGCGGTCGATGTTGCCGTAGCGCGTGCTGCCGATGACGTCGCCCGTCGCCTTGTCCACGATGGCGAAGGGCAGGCTGACATGGCGGTCCCGCTCCTCCAGCGCCGTGCGCACATAGGCGCGCATCTCTTCCGGCGTGGTCACCGGGGCGGGGATCCAGCGCCATAGGACAGGATCCAGGCCCACCTCGATCAAGCCGGCGAGGTGATCGTGGCTCAGCGGTTCCAGCCGGACGACCGCGCCCGTCAGGGTGACGGGGCTGACGGTCATGGGGGTGGTGTCGATCTCGGTCATGGAACCCTCCGCCCTGGGACATGTCCGTCGATACGGCCGGCCGGTGTTTGGATTCAACAGCGATATTGTCGGTATGACAATATAAGGATGGCGGGGTGGCCTATCCCCGCCGTCCGTTCCGTCAGGCTGGACGGCCCACCGCCGGGTCGCTGCTGACGGGCCAATCGCCGTCGACGCGGCCGGCCAGACGGCGCTGGACGGGGCCGCTGGTGAGCACCAGGTCATACCATCCCTGCGTCGGGCGCAACGGCCAGCGCATGACCCCACCCTCCGCCCCCGGCGTCCAGGCCCGGTGATGATCCGTGTAGGCGCCGGGCTGGACGGTCGCGCCGGCGCCCGGGGCGACGGTGACCCGCAGCGCGTCGCCTTCCACCGCCCAGCTGATCCCCAGGGCTCCTGATCGGGTGCCGATGAAGGCGCGGTGGAAGCCGTTTGGGCCGCGCACCCACAGGTCATACGCGCCCTCCGGCCCGGTCAGGTGCCAGTCGCCGGACAGGGTGCGCCCGCCCTCCACCGTGTAGCGGCGCGGGATGACGTCCAGCCGCAACCGGTCATAGACGTGGAACACGGCACCCTGGCCGGGGCCGGCGGTGAAATCCAGGCGGATGATGCCGGCGGCCGGGTCAATGTGATCGGAAACCTCCAGCGCGTAGCGCAGCCGCCGCGCCGGCCGCGTCCCCGCCTCTTGCACCGGATGGGGCGGGGCCACCGGCGTTTCCGGGACCGTCTGGCCGACGATGGCCCGGGCACGCTCACGGGCGGGCGCCGTCTCCGGCAGGGGCGCCAGCGTGGCGTTGGGGGTCTTGAAGTCGAAGGCGGTCAGCAGGTCGCCGCACACCGCCCGCCGCCAGGCGGAGATGTTGGGCTCCATCACGCCGAAACGGCGTTCCATGAAGCGGATGATGGAGGTGTGGTCCGCCACCTCCGAATTGACCCAGCCGCCGCGCGACCAGGGGGACAGGACGTACATCGGCACGCGCGGCCCCAGGCCGTAGGGACGGCCGCGCAGGGCCAGGTCGTCGCCGTCGGCGCCGGGGGCCTTCAGCCGGTGATACTCGCCGTCCGTCGCCACCGTGCTGGCCCCGGCGAAGCCGCCCGGCGCGTCCGGGTCGGGGGAGGGCGGGGCCGGCGGCGGCACATGATCGAAAAAGCCGTCGTTCTCGTCGAAGGTGATGAACAGCACGGTGCGCGCCCACACCTTGGGGTTGGCGGTCAGGGCGTCGATGACCTGGGCGGTATAGGCCGCCCCCTGCGCCGGGCTGGACGGGCCGGGATGCTCCGATCCCTCTTCCGTGCCCCCACCCAGGAGATCTGGGGCAGCCGGTCGGCCAGCACGTCCTCACGCAGCTTGTCCAGCGCGCGGGTGGACAGGCCCTTGTCGCGCAACGCGGGGCGGGAGCCGGGATCGCCGCGATAGGCCGCGCGGTACTGCAGGAAGTTGGCCAGCGGGTTGTCGCCGAAATTATCGGCCATGTCCTGGTAATGACCCCAGCTGATGCCCGCCGCCTCCAGCCGTTCCGGATAGGTGGTCCAGTGGAAGCGCGGGACGCTGGCGTCATCCGGCTTCTTCAGGTCGTCGTCGGGATTGTCCAGGGCCGGCCCGCCGCCCTGGCCGTGGGGATCATTGGTGCCGGTCCACAGGAACAGGCGGTTGGTGTTGGTGCCGGTGTGCATGGCGCAGTGGTAGGCGTCGCAGAGGGTGAACGCCTCCGCCATCGCGAACTGGAAGGGGATGTCCTCCCGCGTGTAATAGCCCATGGCGCGCTGGGTCTTGGCCTCCGGCCAGTGGGCCATGCGCCCGTTGTCCCAGGCGGCCTGGGCGTTGGCCCACTGGTGCGGCGTGCCCAGCATGCGCATCAGGTCGAAATGCGCCTTGGTCGACAGGTGGAAGGGGTTGACCAGGCGCGGGTGCGGGTCGGTGCGGTCCCGCTGGTCCCACACCGTCAGCGGCTGCCCGTCGCCCCCCGGTGGCACGGGGATGGGGAAGCGATCGCCGAAGCCGCATACACCCGACAGCGTGCCGAAATAATGATCGAAGCCCCGGTTCTCCTGCATCAGCACGACGATATGGGCGACGTCCGCGATGGTGCCCGTGCGCACATCGGCGGGAATGGCGGCGGCGCGGGCCAGGGCGGGCGGCAGGCCGGCCAGGGCGGCACCGCCCAGCGCGTGGCGGAGAAGCGAACGGCGATCCATCATGATGGGCGGTCTTTCGGGGGCCAGAGGAGGCGAAAGGGGGACGTCAGGGGGCGACGGACAGTTTGTCGGTGATGGTCTTCAGCGGGCAGAGCGCGCCACAGCCGGGCAGGGGCAGCACGGCACTCCACGGTGGGCTGGCCAGGCTCAGCGGCGTCAGGTCGCGCACCTGGTCCGGCGTCTGCGCGACATAGGCGACGCGGACCAGGGCCTGGCCGCCGGCGTCGCGCCACAGTTCCAGCCGCAGGCCGCCGCCCACCGGCGGGTCGTCCTCGCCATAGCCCTGGACCTGGAAATGCAGGTCCAGCAGGCGGGCGATGGCGGCGATGTTGTCATCGTGGCCGACCAGCAGGGTGACGGGCGGCTGGCCGGCGCCAGCCAGCGCGGCGGCCAGACGCGGGGCCAGGGCCACGGCCTTGCGCGGCGCCATGTAGGCGTTGCCGGTGAAGACGTTGAACTGAAGGCCATGCAGGCGGGAGATCTGGGCCAGCGCGTCGCGCAGGCCCGGGCCGGCGCCCAGGCGCCCCCAGGCGACCTGATCGGCCGGCATGCCTTCCAGATATTCCAGGATGAAGATCTGCGCCGCGCCGGCGGTCTGGGCCACGGGGCCGCGCAGGTCCACGCTGCGGTTGTCGGCGCTGGGGCTGATGACGGTGCGCTCCTGCACCAGGTCGCAGGCCGGCAAGGTCTTGTCGCAGCCCAGCCCGCGTATGGTGAGCGCGATGGCGGGCACCAGGTAGGTCGAGGCGTTGCGCACATCGCCCATCTCGGGTTCCATGGCCTTCACGGCGGCGGCGGCATCCACCGTGGCGGCGCCGGCCTCGAACGGGTCGAACAGCGGGTCCAGCGTGCCTGGCGGCTTGTGGCCCACAGGCAGGGGACAGCCCGGCGCCATGCCCTGGGCCATGGCTTCCCCGGTGCGGATGGTGCGCTCCGCCGAATTGGTCCAGATCGCCACCTGGCCGTTGGCGGGGCAGCCCTGGGCCGGCATCAGGCCGTTGGCGGCCAGCCACTGGCGCTGATAGGCGCCCATCAAGGTCGCGGCGGCGGCACCGTGGGGGGTCAGGAGGCTGGGCGCCACCGGCCAGGCCGGCCACTCCCCCTGCGCCAGGCCGGGGGCGGCCTCCGTATCCAGCGGCGCGCGGACACCATGGCGCACCAGCATGACCACGCGCTCCAGCGTCAGTGGTTGTCCGTTCGCGGCCTGGGGTGCCAGGGTCGCGTCGGGGGCGGCGTGGGCTGGAGCGATTGCCAGCAACTGGCCGATCAGGAGGAGGGGGAGGAGGCGTTTCACGAGTATCTTTCTTTCCAGCATCAGGGGCCAGCAACAGGGATCAGAACACGCCTTGGGCGCGCAATCGGGTCAAGGTTCGGGCCAGCGCCTCCAGCCCGCCCTGGGCCGCCAGCGACTGCACGCGGGCGGCCCCCAGCTGGCTCAACACCGGGTGACGGTAGCCCCAGGCGTACCGGGCGGGATCGGTTCCGTCCATGCCGAAGCGGGGGGCCAATTGGCGCAGCAGGCTGTCCGCGTCCTCCACCGCCGGTTCGGCGTACACCCAGTTATGGTCGGACTGGGCGTGGATCAGGCAGGCGGACCACCAGCGCGGTACGGCGCCATCGTCCAGGCCGGGCAGGGTCAGGCCGCCGCGTCCGTCAGGCGCCAGGTAGCCGGCCGCCACCGGGTCCATCCGGGCGATGATGGCGGCGGCGCGCAGCCAGTGGACCAGGGGCGCCGGCTTCTTCCGCTCCGGCGCCTGGTGGGCGCAGGCCTGGACGATCACCAGGTCGGCCGGAAGGTGGCGGGCCATGGCCTCCGCCAGGCCCAGGATATGGTGGGCGCCGGTGCGGAAGTCGCCGTCCGGCCCATGCCCGCCCAGGGAAATCTCGGGCGGCAGGCCGCCATCCGACCGCCAGACGAACAGCAGCGCCTTGGCCCAGTCATGCCACAGCGGCGCGGCGGCGATCAGGTCGTCCTGGCCATCCAGGTCCACGCCATCGATGGCGCGCTACGCCGCGGCGAAGTCCTGGGCGCTCTGGGCGTTGAAGGCCTCATGCAGGGGAAGGCCACCCGGCCAGGAATGATGGCTGCCGGCATTGCCGCCGGGGGCGGCGGCGAAGGGCTGGGCCAGGTGGGGGCAGGGGCCGCCGTCACCGGGCAGGGCCGGGAACAGCCCTTCCGCCAAGCCGGGGGGATCGGCAAGACCCTCGGCCACCAGGCGGTCGACGATGGCTTGGCGCTCCACAGGTCCCAGCTTGGCGCGGTGGGCCACACAGGTGGCGGGGTTGAACAGCGCGTCCGCCGTCGCCGTCCTGATCGCCGGGTCGCGCAGGGCGTCCACATCCGCCCGCAGGCGGGTCAGCGCCGCCTGCGTCAAGGGGGACGCGGCCGCGATGTCGGCGGCATCGGCGGCCAGGACCGGCGGGGCCAACAGCAGGGCGGCGGCCAGGACGGCCAGGCGGAGGGGTGGCATCATCAGAATTCCTGCTGCAGGCTGAGTTCATAGCTGCGGCCGGCGGCGATGGTCTGGACCACGGCGTCGCCGTGTCGGCCCACGCTGGTGCGGTAGGCCAGGGCGTCGCCCAAGTTGCGCACCGTCAGGCGCGCGCTCAGGCCGCCACCGGCGTCGTAGCCGGCGCTGAGATCCAGGCGCCGCGTGGGGTGCACCCAGGTGTCCAGCGCGCTGCCCGCCATGGTCACGCCACCCCCGGAAACAAAGGCGGTGCCATAGGATTGCACGTAGTCGTCGGCCCAACGGTAGTCGAGGGCCAGATGGACGGCGGCGCGGTCGTAGCGCACCTGCACCCCGGCCAGCCAGCGGGGCGCGTACTGCACCCGCTCCACCGCGTCCAGGTCGGCGTTGTTCAAGCGCACCGACGTGGTTTCCCAGCTAAGGGTCCCGGCCAGGCGGAAGTGCCGCAGGCTGTCGGCCAGGGCGCCCAGCCCCTGGTCGGCCGACAGCTCCACCCCGGTCAGGTGGGCGGTGCCGCCATTGGTGGGGACACTGAGGCGCAATTGCGCGTCGCTGGTGGCCGCGCCGGCCGCCAGGCTGCCGCCGGCATCGTAAAGGTAGTTCTTCAGCCGCTTGTGGAACAGCGCCAGCTCCAGCCGCCCATTCTCCCCCGGTGCCCCACCGTCCCCCGCTGCCAGGTCCCAGGTCCAGGCGCCGGACAGGTCGAAATTCAGGCCATCCACGGCCTTCAGATCGGGGTTGCCCCGGGTGATGGTCACCACGCCGTCGCTGTCCTGGGTGGCGGTGGCGTTGCCCGCCAGCTGGTAGGGGGAGGGCGCGGTCTGGCTGGCCCAGACGGCGGCGCGGTAGGTGCTGTGCGCGTCCGGCCGCCAGCTTGCCAGCACCCGTGGCAGCAGAGCGGTGAACTGGCTGCCGTTCTCATTCCAGCCGTAGGCGACGCCGCCCGCCGGCGCGCCGTTGTTGCCCGACAGCCAATAGCGGTTGGTCAGGTCGGAATACTCCGCCCGGAAGCCGGGCAGCAGCTCCCATCCATCCCCGGCCAGCCGTACTTGGGCATAGGCGGCCACCGTGCGCTCGTCGCCGCTCAGCGTGTTGCCGTTCCAGGTGTCGGCGGTCCAGGCGGCGGTACCGTTCCGCTGGCGGTACAATTGGGCCAGCCGGTCGGCGTCGATCAAAGGGAAGGTGAAGTCGTAGATGCCGGCCAGCGGCGCCGTCAGGGTGCCGGCGCGCAGCCCCACCGACGCCAGATCCGCCACGGTGGTGCCGGCGTCCACGGCACCCATCCCGCCGACCAGTTGCCCCTCCTGGTCGCGGCGGTAGCTGTCGCGCCGGCTGTCGGTGATTTTCACCCCGGCCTCCAGCGTGGTGTCGGGCGTCAGGGCCAGTTTGCCATCCAACGCGCCGCCCAGCCTGTCCTGCCGGCTGGACAGGCTGGTTATCTGGCCCCGGTTGGACACGGGCAGGCCGTCCGCCGCGTCCGCCAGCGCCAACGCGGCCGATGGTCCCGCCACGGTGGGATAGCCGTCGCGACTGCCCAGACTCAGGCCCTGGCCCACGGTTGTGCCGGTGGGGTTCCAGAACGACAGCTCGATATGCTGGGGCCGCCCGTTCTCCCCCCAGGTGTAGAACAGGCGCGGCGACAGGGTCAGGGCGCCCTTGTGCCAGTCGGCGCCCAGCTGGGCGGTGCCCAGGGTGGCGGTGTCGGGGTTGGTCTCGAACCAGTAGTGCACCTGGGTCTTGACGCTGCGCGTCTCATAGAGGCCATTGCCCAGGGCGACGCGGGTGATGAAGCTGGGGTCCCGCCCGCCCTGGAAGCCCATCTGGTAGACCTCCTGGTCGGTATCGGCAGTGGCCACGGTGACGTGGGCGAAGGCTCGGAACGTGTCGCTGGGCTGCCAGTCGCCCGCCAGGCTGCCGCCCCAGCGCCGCGTCTCCCCTTCCGAATATTGCACGTTCAGCGAGGTGGCCATCAGGTTGCGCGCCGGGTCCATGCCGGCCGGTGTTTGGCCGTTGGCGTCCACGATGCGGTATTCGAACTGGGTGGACTGGTAGGACTGCTCCACGCTGGCGAAGCGGTTGCGGCCGTAATAGCCGGTCAGCGCCAGACCCAGGTCGTGGTCGCGGCCGAATTGGCGGGCGATGTCGACCGTGGCCAGGCCCCCGCCCGAGGATCGGCCCAGGGCGGCCGCGCGTTCATCCAGGTTGCCCTGCACCAGCAGACGCGTGTGTTCACCCCCGTCCAGGGCCGAGGCCAGACGCAGGTCGAACTGTCCGGCGGTGGCGTCGCCGTCGTCGTGGGCATCCGGTGTCTTGGTCAATTCCACCCCATCCATGGCCAGGGGTGGCAGCAGGCTCAGCTGCACGGCGCGGCTGTAGGGCATGCTTTGCGCCACCGACACCCCGTCCAGCCGGGTCACCGCGTAGGCGCTGTCCAGCCCGCGCACGGCGGCGAACTGGCCCTCGCCCCGCGCCGCGCGGTCGATGCCGCCCAGGTCTCCTTGCAGGGAGGTCACCAGCACGTTGACGCCGGCCAGCCGCCCCAGGCTTTCCGCCAGGGTGCGATCGGCCCGTTCCCGAAGCTGCGCGGCCGTCAGGCTGTCGGTCAGCGGGGTGGCGCCCACACCGGCCGGCGGGACGCCGTGATGGGGCGCCCCGATGATCAGCACCTCCGGCATCGTCGCCCCGGCTGGGAACTCGGCCGTGGTCGGCGTCGCGGCGGGACGTGCCCGCTCCAGCTCAATGGCGCCGCCCTCGCCCAGGCGATAGCGCAGGTGGCAGCCGCCGATCAGGCGGGCCAGCGCCGTCTCGAAATCGGTCACGCCCGCCAGCGGCCCCGCCCGGCAGCCGCGCACCAGTTCCGGCCGGAACAGCACGTCGCGGCCGGACTGGCGCGCCAGGTCCAGCAGTGCGCTGCCCAGGGGCTGTTCCGCGACGGTGAACGCCGTCCCCGCCGTCGTGGGCGCCGCCGCCAGCAGGGGCAGCACGGCGCAGGACGCCGCCAGCCGGCGGCGTCCTGGCCGGCGCTGAAGGTTACCGCCGGCGGGCAATCCGGTAATCCCCATTGGCATCCTGCCGCCAGGTGATGGGATGCAGGCGGGCCAGGGCCGCCAGGAAGCCGGCGACATCGTCGGCGCGATAGCTGCCGCTGACGCGTATGGCGCCCAGGGTGGGGTCGTCCAGACGCAGGACGATGCCGGTGCGCGCCGCCACCTCCGGCACCACCTGGGCCAGGGGCATGTCATCGAACAGCATGCGGCCATCCTGCCTGGCGGCCACCTGGGCGATGTTGGCCTTGCCCAGGCGCACGGGCCCACGGCCGTCCTGGTCGACCTGCTGGCCGGGGCTGAGGCTCAGCAGCACCTGGCCGCTGTCGCGGTCGCGGATTTCCGCCGCCCCCTCCAGCAGCACGGCGCGCACCTGTTCGCCGTGGGAGGACACGGTGAAGCGGGTGCCGAGGTCGCGCACCTCCAGGGCACCAGCCAATACATGGAAGGGCCGCATGCTCTCATGCGTCACCTGGAATTCCGCCTCACCCTGAATCAGGTCCACCCGGCGGCCCAGGGGATCGATGCGCACATGCAGGTGGGTGGACCCGCCCAGGCGCATGACCGTGCCGTCCGACAGGGTCACCTGGGGATGGTCATGCGCGGCGGTGACATAGTCCGCCTCGCTGACCGCGCCGTTCCACAGCCAGACCAGCGCCACGGCCAGGGCGGTGGCCAGGCCGGCGGCGGGCGGCATCCAGGCGACGCGGCGCCAGGAGCGGTGGGGACGTGTCCTTTCATTGGCCAGTTGCAGGCCGCGGGCGCGGGCCAAATCCGGGCGCAGGGCGCCCTTCTCATCGATGCCGCCGCTGACCGACCAGGCGCGGGTCACCAGGTCCAGGGCGGCGACGTGGCGCGGGTCGGCCGCCAGCCAGGCGCTAAGATCGCGCTGGCCATCCTGCTCCAGTTGGCCCGCATGAATCCGCCGCAGCCAGGCGGCGGCCTTTTCCAGAATGACTTGATCATGATCGGTGGGGGTCAACGCGCCGGCTCCACCATCGTCCGGGCCAGGTGGGCCAGGACACGTTCGATTTGTCGGGACACCATCTTGACCTCAAGGCCCAGGCGGCTGGCTACCTCCCGGTGGCTCAGCCCATCGACGCGCACCAGCAGGAAGGCGTGCCGCGCCAGGGGGTCGACATCGCGCAGCGCCGCCTCCAGGCAGGCCAGCTCCTGCCGGAACATGACCGTGCGTTCCGGCGTGGCGATGCCGTCATCCACCAGTTCCGCCACGTCGTCCAGCGCGTGGTGGGCGTCCTGGTGGCGGACGGCGTTGCGGCGGAAACGGTCGATCAGCAGGCTGTTGGCCACGCGCAGCAGGAAGGCGCGCCAGTTGTCCACCCCCCGGGCGGGGGCGGCCGCCAGGGCACGCAAATAGACATCCTGGACATAGTCGTCCACGTCCTGCGCCTGCCGCACCCGGCGGGCGAAATAGCCGCGCAGCACCGATTGATGCGCCTCGAACTCCGCCGCATCCAATCGGGATGGCGGATCGCCGTCGGCCCGGGCATCGGCCTGATTGTCCATCTTCCCTCTCGGCCGGTTGGCGGGTGTGGGGAAGGTCATAGCGGCGGCATGCTTCAGATTTATGATGGAGGGCTGCGCCATGTGCAGGCTCCGGATGTCGGGGACGCGGGGGTGAAAAGGGGGCGGGGCCGCCTGGCCCCACCCCCGGTTGAGGACCTTAGTAGGTGTACTTCACGGTCATCAGGGCGGTGGTGCCGCTGTCGACGATGTTCGACAGGGTCAGGCTGTTGTGCCCGATATGCGCCCAGTAGGTATAGTCGCCGGTCAGGTTGGAGACGGAGCCGTCGACGGCGACGCCATTGTCGAACTTGTAGCCGACGTGCAGGTCCAGGCGGTTGGTCGGCCGGACCCACAGGTTGTCCCAGCTGCCGCCCTGGCCCAGGTAGTCGTAATAGGCCAGGTAAGAGCCGGTGTGGTTATAGGTGAGGTCGGCGGAGAAGCCGCCCACGGCGTAGGACAGCGTGGCGTTGGCCAGCCAGCCCGGGGCGTTCTGGATGGGCTGTTCGTCCAGGCCCTTGATGCCGGTGTCGACCATCGACCACTGGCGGGTCAGGTTGCCGCCGATGCTGAAATCCGACAGCCAGCCGGTGAAGATGGTGTCGAACTTCTGCCGGAACGCCAGCTCGATGCCATAGACATCACCGTCACCGCCGTTCTTGGGCTGGCTGATGCTGACCAGGTTGCTGGTGGTGCTGAAGGGGTTCACCAGGGTGGACCCGTTGTCGAACAGATAGTTCGACAGACGCTTGTAGTAGACGGCGGTGGAGGCCATGCCGCCCTGGCTGTTATGCCATTCGCCCGACATGTCCAGGTTGGTGGATTCGATGGGCTTCAGGTTGGGGTTGCCCTGGGTGATGGTCTTCACACCGGTGTCGGCGCTGATGGACACGGAGGAGGAGGCGCCCAGCTGCACCAGGGCCGGCCGGGTATAGGACTGGCTGACCGAGGCGCGATAGACGGTGTCGTTGTCCGGACGCCAGTTCACCAGCACGCTGGGCAGCGGCTCGTTATAGGTGGTGCTGCTGTTTTCCCAATGGCCCACGGTCTTGCCGTCGCTGTTCAGCTGCCAGAAGGTGTTGTGGATGTCGGTGTGCTCGAACCGGATGCCGGGGATGACCTCCACATCGCCGAACTGCAGGTTGGCCATGACGTAGGCCGAGGTCACCTGCTCCCGCCCCTTCAGGGTGTTGCAGTTCATGTTGTCGACATAGTTGCCATTGCAGGTGTCGAAGCTGCTGGCCGTCTGCAGCTTGTAGAAATAGTCCAGCAGGGCCTGCTGGTTCACCTTGGGCAAGGACCAGCTGTAGCGGCCGGGGTAGACCGAGGAATAATAGCCGTTGGCGATGCCCAGGCTGGACCAGGTGCTGTTGGGATATCCCGAGGCGGAGAAATAGGCGTTGGTCCAGTCGCGGTTGGTGACCACGCGGTCGCTTTCCACGAACTTCACGCCCGCCTTGATGAAGGACAGCGGGCCGTTGTCCGCCATGTCGTACTGGCCGTCCACCTTGGCGCCGTACTTGTCCTGGTGGCTGCCCTGCTGGGTCAGCTGGCCGGCGCGGCGGGCCCACAGCGCGGTGGCGGCGTTGTTCAGGGCGTCGTACATGCCGGGGCTGAACACCGGCACCGGGTAGCCGTCGTTGGTGCCCATGCCGGCGATGCCGCTGGGGAAGCGGGCGCTGCTGCTGTACTGGTCGTTGCGGATCGACGCCTCGATATGGTTGGGGCGGTCGTTGTTGGCGGCGCTGAAGAACACGGTGGGCGTCAGCGTCAGGTTGCCCAGCTTCTTCTCACCGCCCAGCTGAATGGTGGACAGGTCGGCGCGTTCCGGGTTGGTCTCATACCAGACGGAGGTGCGGTACTTGTCCACGCTCAGGCCGTAGAGGCCGTTGGACAGGGCGTTCCAGCTCTTGTCCGTGCTGATGATCTGGCTCAGCGTGCTGTTCTGCACCGCGTTCTCGCGGGCGAAGGACCCGCGCAGGAAAATGGCGGTGGTGTCGTCCGGGTGCCAGTCCAGCGACAGGTTGCCGCCATAGCGTTCCGTGCTGCCGTCCGACACGCCGACGCTGATGCCGGTCTGGCGCAGGTTGGAGGCGGGGTCCACGCCCGCCGGGTTGGTCGACCCGTTCTTGGTGCTGCTGACGGCGAAGCCCCAGCCGCCGTCGTTGTGGGCGCTGTCGACGCCCGCCATCTCGCTGTTGGTGAAATAGCGCTTGTCGTAATAGCCGCTGACATAGACGCCGAACTGGCGGTCGCGGCCGAACTGGGTGGCCACTTCGGCGGCGGTGTTGCCGCCCAGACCGCTGTTGCCGTAATCGCGGGCGCGGCTTTCCAGGCGGGCGCCGCCCTGGACGCTGAAATGCAGCGGGTCCTTGAAGTCGAAGGCCGTGGGCGTGCGGAAGTCCACGGTGCCGGAAATGGCGTCGCCGCTCATGGACGCGTCCAGCGTCTTGTTGACGACGATGGTCTGCAGGCCGGACGGGGGCAGCAGGTCCAGCTGCACGCTGCGGCTGTAGGGCAGGCCCTGGGCCACCTCCACGCCGTTCATCAGGTCGACGGCGAATTCGGAGTTCATGCCCCGGATGGCCACCAGCATGCCTTCACCGCGCGAGGCGCCGTCGATGCCGCCGGCCACCGACTGGCCGGTGTTGCTGACCGTCACGCCGGGCAGCAGGCCCAGGGCCTCCGCCACGTTATGGACGGCGGTGTGCTCCAGGTCGGTGGCCGACATGATGTCGACGGTGTTGGAGGCCCGCAGCTTGGCCGTATCGGCCTGCTCGCGGTTGGCGAATACCAGGATTTCCTCCAGCGCTCCGTCCGTGCTGGCCGTGGTCGCGTCTTTGGCGGTGGCTTCGGCGGCATGGATGGTCGGTGCGGCCAGCAGGGCGCCCGCCATGGCGCCGCTGAGCAGGACGTCCTTGAGCATCGTGTGTCGCATAGTCTTCTTTCGGCTCCGTCTTGGACGCCCCCGGCGGGCGCCCTTGAAAGCCAAGACGCGACGCGCGGCCGAATTCCGGACTGTCACGGAACTTTAGTCTTTCCCCCCGGCAAGGGGCCGCTCAAGGCCGGTGGGTGGCCGACAGCTTCTCGCGCAGCTTGCCCGTCAGCCGCTGCGCGAACTCGGTGCCGCGCGGATGCTCCTCCCGCAATTGCGGGCGGTGCAGCAGCCGCAGCTGGCGGCGCACGGTGGGGCCGTCCAGGCGGACGCGGCGCAGGCGATCCTCGGGAAAGCCCAGGGTATACAGCCAGGGCATCACGCCGATGGCCAGGCCGCTCAGCACCAGGCCGTAGAGGGAGTTGACCTGGTCGACGCGATAGCGCGCGGACGGGGCCAGGTCGTTCTGCTGCAGGGCGGCCGATGTCAGCTCCCCGATGCTGCCGCCGGCGAAGTGGACGATCTCTTGGCCGGCCAGCGCGCTCCACGGCAGGCGGTCATGGACGGCCAGGGGATGGTCGGCCCGCGCCACCAGCAGCATCTCGTCCTCGAACAGGGGCAGGCCCTCAAGGTCGGTCTCCGGCACCGCCTGCACCGTCACCACCAGGTCGTAGGTGCCGCCGCGCAGACCCCGGATCAGCTGGTCCGCGCGCCCATCGTGCAGATGGGGGACCACACCCGGCATGTCGCGCGCCAGCTCGGCCAGGCTGGCCGCCACCGCCTCCATCGCCGTGGGGATGGCGCCGATGCGCACCGTCGCGATTTCCCGTCCCGCCACCTCATGCATGTCGCTGAAGGCGTTGGCCGCCGTGGTCAGCAACCGGTGCGCGTGCGGCAGGAGGGAGGCGCCGGCCTCCGTCAGGGTCACCTTGTGCGTCGTCCGGTCGAACAGGCGCACGCCCAGGTGGGCCTCGATCTGGCGGATGCCGGCGCTGATCGCCGGTTGGGACACCGCCATCTCCTCCGCCGTCCGGCAGAAATTCCCCGTCCGCGCCAATTCCACGAAAAAGCGGAGCTGGCGCAGCGAGATGGGATTCTTCCAGGCGGCAAGGGGTTCGGCGGTCTGGGACATGGTGTTGGTAATAAGGCAAATTTATAAAAACATAAATGTAAAAACTTTCCCCTCTGAAACGGGCGAGGTCATACTGCGTTCACATTCCAGGATGGGGCGGGGGTGGCGGCGGGCAGCCGCCGGGCACGGACCGGACTGGAAGGGCGACGGGCGGAAAGCCGCGCGCCACCTCGGGGGAGGAGCCGCCGACCGGGCAAGTGTCGGGCAAAAAATCACGGGGGCTCCATGTCAATCCGCAGGAACAAGGCGCGTGCGCGCGCCGGGCGTTTCACCGCCACCATCGTCGCCATCGCCGCAGGGCCGCTCGCCATCGGGCAGGCCGGGGCGCAGACCGCGTCCGCCGACGGCCTGACCGAAATCATCGTCACCGGGTCGCGCATCCGCACCCCCGACGCCACCAGCGTCAGCCCGGTGAGCACCATCAAGGGTGAGGAGCTGCAGCAGCGCGGTGCCACCCGGGTCGAAGACCTGATCAACACCTTGCCCCAGGCCTATGCCGACCAGGGGGCCGGCAATCGCGGCGGCACGGTGGGCGCCAGCGGCACCGCCACCATCAACCTGCGCAACCTGGGCAACCAGCGCACCCTGGTGCTGATCGACGGCCGCCGCCTGATGCAGGGTGACCCCGACCGCACGGCCGCCCAGGCCCCGGACATCAATAACGTGCCGGCCGCCCTGGTCGAACGCATCGACGTGGTGACCGGCGGCGCCTCCGCCGTCTATGGCTCGGACGCGCTGGCCGGCGTCGTCAACTTCATCCTCAAGAAGGATTTCGACGGCGTCCAGGTCGACACCACCAACGGCTTCTACAGCCACACCAACAACAATCCCATCCGCGCCGTTTCGGCGGCGGCCAAGCAGGCCTATCCCGGCGGTGCCACCTTCGACGGCCCGCAGAACGACGTCTCGATCACGGCCGGCAAGAATTTCGCCGGCGGCCGGGGCAACATCACCGGCTTCTTCAGCTATCGCCATGTCGAAGGCGTGGGCACCTCGGATCGCGACTTCTCCATCTGCGGCCTCTCGGCCGGCGCCAGCGGCTATTCCTGCTCGCTGTCCAGCGCGACCTACCCGGCCCAGTTCCAGCCGCTGAACCCCACCACCGGGGCTTCGCGCGGCAGCTACACGCTGGACGCCGCCACCGGCAACACGATGCGCACCTATAAGACGGCGGACGGCTCAACAACGGCAACAC
>NZ_BACU01000101.1 GCF_000333275.1 Azospirillum sp. B4
GCCCGGGAGAGGTCCTGAAGGGCCGCGCCCAAGCGCCCGCCCTGGGCGGGGTGCGTNCCGTGCTTGTGTGGGGGCAGTTCGCCATCTCCATCGCGCTGATCGTGGCGACGCTGACGGTGCAGCGCCAGGTGGCGCACGTGCAGGCGGCCGGCTTGGGCTATCAGCCGGAAAACCTGTATATCCTCGGCAACCTGCCGGTCGACACCGTCCGGGCTGCCGCCCTGAAGGCGGAACTGCGGCGCCTGCCCGCCGTGCGGTCGGCCACCTTCTCCGACCTGGTGCCAGCCGTCCACGCGGAAAGTCTGGCCAGCGTCGAATTTCCGGAAAACAGCCGCAGCACGTTGCGTGAGGTTCACGGCATCGAGATGTTCGCCGCGGACGAGGATTTCATCGCCACCTACGGCGCGCGCCTGGTGGCGGGGGTGGGTGTGCCCCCCGGCTGGAAGCCCGAACCCCAGGATGACAGGACCCCGCGCTACGCCGTTCTGACCGAGGCGGGCGCCCGCCGCATGGGCTATGCCACGCCGCAGGACGCGGTGGGGGATCGGTTCTACGCCGATGGCCAGCACACTCTGTTCACCGAGGTGGTTGGCGTGGTGGCCGACATGCGCTTCCAGTCCGCACGGCGGGCCGACCAGCCGTTGGTGTTTCCCCTGAAGGCCGGCAGCGGCACCATGACCAGCACCAACCTGACCCTGCGGCTGGCGGCTGGCGACCAGCGCGCCACGGTGGATGCCGTGATGGCCCTGGTGGGAAGGATCTACCCGGACGCGGAATATTTGAGCCACGCGTTCGCGGATGAGCGTCTGGAGGGCCTGTACCAGACCGAACGGCGCCAGGCGAACGTCTTCGCCACCTTTTCCGGCCTGGCCATCGTGCTGGCCAACCTGGGCCTGTTCGGCCTGACGGCGCTGACGGCCGCCCGGCGGACGAAGGAGATCGGCATCCGCCGGGTGGTGGGCGCCCGGGTGCCCGACATCCTGGGCCTGATGGCCTGGCAGTTCACCCGGCCGGTGCTGCTGGCCAACCTGGTGGCCTGGCCCGTGGCCTGGTGGGCGCTGCACCGCTGGCTGGCCCAGTTCGTGGTGCGGGTCGACCAGGCGCCGCTGACCTTCCTGGCGGCGGGGGCAGTGGCGTTGGCTGTGGCACTGGCCACCGTGGCCGTCCACGTCATCCGTGTCGCCAGCGCGCCGCCGGTGGGCGCGCTCCGGTATGAGTGAGGACAATTTCAAAAGGATGTGTCATATTTCGTGATAGTGTCATCTATGGAAACCATGACATGTCGCGCGCCAACTTGACGGCAAATTTGACGGTGGCCTCAAACGGCCGGGTGGTGATTCCCGCACAAATGCGAACCGCGCTGGGTTTGCAGGATGGTGGCAAGGTGGTTGCGCGCCTGGAGGACGGGGTTGTCGTGCTTGAACCCATCGACGCCGCCATCCGCCGCGCCCAAGCCATGGTTCGGCGTTATGTTCCGGAAGGAACCGATCTGATCAGTGAACTGGCGGCGGAGCGTCGGGCGGCGTCTGAACGTGAGTGACGTTGTCCTCGATAGTTCGGCGCTGTTGGCCGTCCTTCTTGCCGAACCCGGGGCCGAGCGGGTGATCGCCACTTTGCCCGGGGCCCTGATCTCCACCGTGAATGTGGCGGAGGTCCTGACCAAACTACGGGAACGGGGCATGCCGGTGAATGAAGCCCGCCAAGCCCTGGAGGCTACCGGGGTTGAAATCGTTGACTTCGACTTGGCGGATGCGGTCCTGGCGGCGGACATGCGGCCGGCCACCCGGGCCAACGGTTTATCTTTAGGTGACAGGGCTTGCCTGGCTTTGGCGCGCAGTCGTCGGGCGCCGGCGCTAACCGCCGACCAAGCCTGGGCCAAGGTTGCTCAAGCCGGCATACCCGACCTGGATATCGTCCTGATCCGGCAGGCCCAGCCATGACAGTTGGGGCGGAGGACTGGCGCATAGCCGGGCTCACACCCCGTCAAAGCCTTAGGCGCCGATCAGGTCCAGCAGCAGGGCGTTGGTCTCGGCCGGCTTCTCCAGCATGATCTGATGGCCGCAGCGCTCCAGCTCCACATAGGTGGCGTTGGGCAGGCGGCGGGCCAGGTCGCGGGCGCCGGCCGGCGGGGTCAGGCCGTCGTTGGCCCCGGCCACCACGGTATGCACGGCGTCGATGCCGAACATGATGGGGATGGGCGTATGACCCGGCCGCACCGCCAGCGAAGCGGCGCGGAAAGCGCGCGCCGTCTCCGCCCAGCGTTCAGGACCGGCGCGGTCGTCGCCGCCGGAGGGCGCGCTGTCGCCGCCGGCGAGGAT
>NZ_BACU01000100.1 GCF_000333275.1 Azospirillum sp. B4
CATCTTCAGCGCGCTGGCCATCGTGCTGGCCAACCTGGGCCTGTTCGGACTGACCGCGCTCTCGGCCGCCCGCCGGACCAAGGAGATCGGCATCCGCCGGGTGGTGGGCGCCCGCGCCCGCGACATCGCCTGGCTGATGGCCTGGCAGTTCGCGCGGCCGGTGCTGCTGGCCAACCTGATCGCCTGGCCGGTCGCGTGGTGGGGCCTGCATCGCTGGCTGGCCCAGTTCGCCGTGCGGGTGGACCAGGGGCCGGGTACCTTCCTGGCCGCTGGTGCCGCGGCGCTGGCCGTCGCCCTGGCCACCGTGGCCGTCCACGTGGTCCGCGTGACCCAGGCGCCGCCCGCCGGCGCCCTGCGTTATGAGTGAGGGAGAACGCCCGTGCCCACCGTCGCCTTTGCCGCCCTATTCCGCCGCCACCTGCTGTTCACCCTGCTGAACCTGGCGGGCCTGGCGGTGGGCATCGCCGCCTTCCTGCTGGTCAGCCTCTATGTGGCCGAGGAGGGGGTGGTGGACCACGGCTTCACCCACGCCGAACGCCTGTATCGTGTGGGCGGCGCGCTGAATGTTGGTGGCCAATCCATCAAGTTGAGCTTCGCCCCCACCGAGCTGCCCATTCCCCTCAAGCAGGAGGTGCCGGAGGTGGAGGCCGCCGCGCGCATGGAAATGGACCGGGTGATGATGGGCACGGCCCCCCGGTTCTTTGAACAGCAGATCCTGTGGGCCGACCCCAACTTCCTGCAAGTGCTGGATTATCCGCTGGAGCAAGGGGACGCCGCCACGGTGCTGGCCCGGCCTGACGGCGTGGTCATCACCCGCGATCTGGCCCGCACCCTGTTCGGTGATGCTGATCCCATCGGCCGCACGGTGGAGGTCAAGCGCGGCGGCATCATCCTGACGGTCACCGGCATCCTGGCGCCGGTGCCGCAAAGCCATCTTCGCTTCGCCGCCATCGCCGCCGATGCGGCGCGGGGTGACAAATCGTGGGCGCATATGACCGGTTCGTGGAGCGACATCCGCGGGGCCGCGACTTATATCCGGTTGGCGCAGGGCGCCTCCGCCCAGGCCGTCGCCGCCGGCCTGCCGGCCTTCGTCAATCGCCACAATCCGCCGGCACCCGACCAGGCCGGCGCGGGGGCGGAAAACATCCTCAGCCTGCGGCTGGACCCGGTGCCGGACATCTACCTGCACATCCGCTCCCTGGGCGACGTCAGCATGGGCGACGTCGGCACCCTGCAGATACTGGCGGGTGTCGCGCTGCTGATCCTGGGCATCGCCATCGCCAACTACACCAACATGGCCACGGCGCAGGCCATCAACCGCGCGCGGGAGGTGGGCATCCGCAAACTGGTGGGCGCGCGGCGCCGGCAACTGGTGGCCCTGTTCACCGGTGAGGCGGTGGTGCTGGCCGCCCTGGGCACCTTGGCTGCGCTGGCCCTGATGGAGGTGGCCATGCCGGCCTTCCAGGCGCTGGTGGGCCGGGGCGTGGGCCTGGCGCCGCTGACGCGTGGTTGGCTGTTGCCGCTGCTGCTGGTCACACCCCTGCTGGTGGGTGTGCTGGGCGGCTTCTACCCCGCCCTGGTCCTGTCGGGTTATCGCCCGGGAGAGGTCCTGAAGGGCCGCGCCCAGGCGCCCGCCCTGGGGCG
>NZ_BACU01000099.1 GCF_000333275.1 Azospirillum sp. B4
ACCGGCTCATCGAATCGATGGCCAGCTTCAGGTCGTCCAGGCAGCCCTTCAGGATTTGCGAGACCTCGGTGTCGTTCACGGCGCCCCGCTCGACGGAGCGGATGGCGCTGATCAGCGAGGCGCCCACGCCGTCGTGCATATCCTGCATCAGGCGCTGGCGCTCCTCACTGATGGTCTGGCGCCGTTCCACCTCGCGCAAGCGCTGGTGGCTCACCTCCAACTCGGCTTCGCGGACCCGCAGGCGTTCGGCCAAGTCGGCGTTGGCCCGTTGCATCCTGGCTATGGCGGCGCTGTAGCGCCGGTACAGGAGGATGCCAACAAGCACCAGGGCGACGACGTTGATGTAAGCCCCCAGGAACCAGCCATCGAGGCCCAGGCCGCTGGACTGCATCCATTGGTCGGCTACCCCCAGCATGACACAGACGCCGACACAACTGACCACCATGCGCGTCGCGCTGAACCCGGGCCCGGCCTGCGTCATGTCCACAATGCTGACACTGGCGGCCATCGCCAGCGCCATGCCGTAGAGTGCGGGAATGAGGAAGGGTGCGCAGGATAGCACCGGTATCAGCCCCGCGGCGGGCACTGTCAGCAGGGTGACGGCGCCCGCCACCATGGTTGCGGCTCCGGTCAGGACCGTGAACGGGGGACGCAATGCCGGCCGCAGCAGAAAAAAATGAATGATCCCGATGAGCCAGAACAAGGTGCAGATCGTCAGCCAGGTGAACCAGTCGGAGACGAGGCTGGGGCTCAAGTAAAATTGGAGGTGCGCGGTGAAGGAAATAACCGCCAAGCTGAAAAACAGCATATAGCCGAATGATCGCCGCCGTTGGAACCACACGCGCAGGGCATAGAACCCTGATCCCAGGAAAACGACATCCAAGGCCGCAGGCAGATCACGCTGAAGGAATTCGCCCAAAGGGAGACGGCCGGGCGGCGCCTGCCCCGGTTCCACGGCCACGGAAAACAGGACGGTTCGCGCCATCTGTCCCTGTCCGTCCCAACCGCCCATGGCGCCGGTCAGGCTGACGACCGCCAGCGGCATCACCGACAACAGGATCACCACGGCGGAGAGAAGGGAAGTGGAGCGGTATTTCATGCGGGCGATCACGCGGCGTCCCATCGGGGTTTCGGGTGCGGAGTGTTATTGGTTCAGCAGGTCCAGCATCCGCGCCACCTCCACGGCGGCGACGCCCGCCAGCCGCAGGTCGATGGCGGTCTGGGGCGCCCGGCGCAGCGCATCCAGGAAGTTCGCGTCATCCTCGACGATCGCCACGGCCATGCGGGACGGTGCCAGGGCTGTGGTGGGCATGGGCTGCATAAGGACACTGTCATATAGGGGTATGCGACAGCCAGTGTGGCGCGTTTGTTCTACAGACAGGATCCAACCCCGTAAATGCTCTCACACGAGATCGGCAGCCAGTACATAGGCGCACCAGTAACGGTATGGAGATGGCCGGTACTGGGCAAGCAAACGGCTATGCCACGCCATATCGGGGGGGGACAGGAGCGCGGAAGAGAAACTGAGGATCACCAGCCGTGTCATCGCCTAGGCATGAGCCGACGATGGTTTCAAGGCCCGGTTGCTGGCCGATCCGGCCACAATCCTGAAGGCCGAGGGTCTGGAACTACGGGTCAGCGTCACCTGAACTCCGATTGGCGCGGTACCCGTTTGATTCCATTGAAATCGACAGGGTCATTTGATCGAGCCGATTTACATACAGGGACATGACCCTGTCCGCCCTATGGGTGTCCGCAGGCGTACACTGTCCGGTAACGGACAAGCGCTAGGTTCAATCGTCGTACTTAAAATCAATAACTTAGCTTGAGGCACACGGCTTGCTTGGGGAATCGGCTTCATTCCGCAGCCGGGGAAACCGCTGAATGACCGTCCTGCCGCCCTTCTTCCGCCGCCACGCGCTGGTCACCCTGCTCAATCTCTTCGGGCTGACGGCGGGGATCGCCGGCTTTCTGATGGTCAGCCTGTATGTGGCGGGGGAGCTGTCGGTGGACCGGGGCTTCACCGGGGCGGACCGCCTCTACCGTGTGGCCAGCACCCTGTCGGTGGGTGGCAACACGGTGGTGCTGGGGGCGTCCACCCCGCTGCTGGCCGATCCACTGGCGCAGGACTTTCCGGAAGTGGAGGCGGTGACCCGCGCCTCGGAAGAGACGGTGGAACTGCGGCAGGGGGATCGCGGCTTCGACGTGCCCTTGCTGTGGGCGGACGCCAACCTGCTGCGCGTGCTGGATTATCCCCTGGCGCGCGGCGATGCCGCCACGGCGCTGGCGCGGCCGGACGGCCTGGTGGTGACGCCGGCCCTGGCCCGCACCCTGTTCGGTGACGCCGACCCCATGGGCCACACCGTCCAGGCGCCGGGCGGCCAGATGCTGACCGTCACTGGGGTCCTCGCGCCCCTGGCTGAAACCCATCTGACCTTCACCGGCATCGCCGCCGACAGCGGCCGGGGCCAGAAGAACTGGGCCCACATGGCGGGGGAGCAGTGGAGCCACGTCGGGGAGACCGCCGTCTACGCCCGTTTGCGCCCCGGCGCCTCGGCCGAGGCCGTGCGGGCGCGCCTAGCGGATTTCGTGGCCCGCCGCGCCGTCCTGAACGAGCTGCCGGACGATATCCGCGCCGGCTTCCTGACCCTGCGGCTGGACCCGGTGCCTGCCATCCACCTGCACATCAAGACCTTCAACCAGGCCAAGCCCGGCGGTGACGTCGGCACCTTGGGCATCCTGTCGGGCGCGGCCCTGCTGATCCTGGGCGTGGCCATCGCCAACTACACCAACCTGGCCACCGCGCAGGCCATCAACCGGGCGCGGGAGGTCGGCATCCGCAAGCTGGCGGGTGCGCGGCGCTGGCAATTGGTGGCCCTGTTCACCGGGGAGTCCGTGGCGCTGGCCATCGCCGGCACGCTGGCCGCCCTGGCGGTGGTGGAGGTGCTGCTGCCCCCCTTCCAGGTCCTGGTGGACCGGTCGCTGGGGTTCTCCCTGGTGCGCGATGGCGGCTTCCTGGCCCTGGTGGGGACCACGCCCCTGGTGGTCGGCGTGCTGGGCGGCCTCTATCCCGCCCTGGTGCTGTCCGGTTACCGTCCGGCGGAGGTGCTGAAGGGTGGGGTGGCGCCGGCCGCCGGCCGGTTGCGCGCCGTGCTGGTGGTGGCGCAGTTCGCCATCTCCATCATCCTCATCATCGCCACCGCGACGGTCATGCGCCAGGTGGACCACGCGCGCAGCGCCGCCCTGGGCTTCCGTTCAGACAATCTCTACGTCATCGGCCGTCTACCCCACGACGACACGCGGGCGGCCACGCTGAAGGCGGAACTGGCCACGCTGCCCGGCGTGCGGGCCGCCGCCTTTTCCAACCTGGTGCCGGCCGACATCAGCCAGAGCATGGCGAAGATCACGGTCCGCGCCGATGCCCATGGCGCCCCGCCGGGCGAGGTTTTCATGTCGGAATTCTCGGCGGATCCGGACTTCATCACCACCTATGGCCTGGATCTGAAGGCCAGCAGGCCCTTGCCGCCCGGCTGGCGCCCGACGGAGAAAGGGGGGCCGTCCTATGTCTGGCTGACGGAGGCGGCGGCGAAGCGCCTGGGCTATCCCAACCCGGCGGATGCGGTCGGTGACCGCTACGCCACCGGCGACAATGAGACGGTGGAGGTGGCGGGCGTCATCGGCAATGTCCGTTTCCGGACCGCGCGCGACGCGGACGAGGCGCTGATGTTCACCATCGGCAGCAGCGGCGGCTTTCTCTCCGTGCGTCTGGCGGCCGGCGATCCCCGCCCAGCCGTGGCCGCCGTGAACGCCCTGGTGGACCGGCTGTATCCCGAGGCGCGCCGTGTGCCGCGCGGTTTCGCGGACGAACGGCTGAGGCGC
>NZ_BACU01000098.1 GCF_000333275.1 Azospirillum sp. B4
CCAGCAGACCCACCAGCAGTGGACNGACATCAGANNCCTGCAATGGGGTGTGACCCGTCCCATGAACACCCTGGCGGGCGCCACCGCCAACGCGAAAGTTTCCGAGCCGTCGGTGCGCGAGGTCGTGCTGACCAAGACCAGCGACAGCTCCTCGGTGAAGCTGTTCTCCCAGGCCTGCAGCGGCCGTTCCGGCGTGACCGCCAAGATCCACATCGTCACCAGCGGCAACCCGGGCGACACCTATATCGAGTTCACGCTGACCAACACGCTGATCTCCTCCTACAACATCTCCGCGTCCAGCGACCGGCCGGAAGAGCAGATCGTGCTGAACTTCACCAAGGTGGAGATGAAGTACACCCCGTACGACAGCCAGCATAATCCGCAGTCCCCGATCATCGCCTCCTACGACCTGGCCACCACCAAGTCGGCTTGATCCGCCGTCATCCTGGATGGGGTCCTGCCCCATCCAGGATGGCTGGCCGTCCAGCAGATAAGATTGCTGGGCATTTTGGGTATGGCGCACGTCAAGACGGCACTGGACGGAAGGCGGGACTATCAGGAATTCCGTGCTCAGCGCCATCTTCGCGGTGGAGGTGGCGGGCGCCCTCATAGCCTTGGGCCTGCTGTTCACGCAACCGGGCGGCGCTGGCGGCAGCGTGCTGGTGACCGTCTTCACCCTGGCGGCCGCTCTCTGCCAGATCTCCACCGTCATCTGGCTGCTGCGCCACCGCAAGGAATAGCCCCCACGAAAAGGCCGGCTCACGCACCAGGGGATAGTGGAGCGTCACGCCGCTCACGCCATCCTCGTTACGGAAACGCGTGTCGCTGAAGCGGTGGCGCACCAGGGAGGAGCCACGGCCGGGCAGGGCCGCGATGCCTCGCCATCAATCCCGCCCGGACCGCGTCTACCCTTCGGACAGGTTTGAGCCCTAAGCCCATCCGTCCCGGATGCCGGCGCCCCTATGTAAAACGGCTGGCACGCGACTCAGGCGTCCTGGACCCTTGGGGCGGGTCCGGTCGGCATCTTTCGGATAGGCGTTGAACCCGGTTTCGCCGCCATGGCCGCGCCGGCGGCCTTGGAAGACTGGGCGCATCCGCCGGCGTCGCGTCAGTCCCGGATGGCGGCCTTTGCCAAAAGGCCATTTCGCGACCGCGGACGCCGGCACGATCCCCACGGCGATTTTGCGCCTCAGGGGCTGATTCACACAAATCCACTTTATGTGAATCAAGTAAATCATTCACTCAGACGAACAAGAAACATGCCTGATATTTAGAGGTAATCTGCTGCACATGGTGCGGCAATCTGTGCAACTTGTTAAAAATAATCCAAAAGCATGTCGTTTTACAGAGACTAATCCATCTTAATAAATCTCTTTCATTACCAGAAAATCCTTGTTTAAGCGCCGTACATGCTGATGAGAACTATGTCTGACGATTATGCATCTACTATTTTGCTGCAAATTACGAACGGAGACGTTACTCGGGTAATTCGTGGTGTTGGGGCAGGGGGCCCGCGCGCGTTCCTGCGCGTGGGGCCCCCCTGGCGAAGGCCGGGGTTCGTTTAGGGGAGCGGGGCGATGGGTAAGATGCTGCTGGACGCGCGGGTGGACCTGGGGAAGCAGGGCCGGACGTCGCGTTCGGTGCTGCTGGCCGGCTCCTCCCTCCTGGCCATGGGCACGGCCCTGATGTCCCCCCGCGCGGCGACCGCCGACACCATCGTCACCGCCGGTGCCACCTCGTTGATCGCGACGCAGGCCACCGGCAACGTCACCCTCACCAACAGCGGCACCCTCAGCGGCGGCGCCACCGCCCTGACGTACGCCGACGGCATCAGCTTCCTCATCAACCAGGGCCTGATCCAGGGCAGCATCCGCGGGCTGTACCTGGCCGGAACGCAGGCCGCCGGCTACGTCACCCTGACCACGCTGGTGAACACCGGCAGCATCGTGGCCACCGGCAACGCCATCGAGATCGCCGTGGGCAATACCCTGGTCTCCTTGGTCAACAGCGGCATGGTCCAGGGGAACCTGCTGCTGAACGGCGACACCGCCGTCTCCCTCTACGGCGGCACCGGTGGCGCCACCGGCACCTTCATCGGCGTGGACGGCACCACCCAGGGCGTGATCACCAGCGGCGCCGACATCACGCTGGCCAGTGGCAACCTGCTGCTGAACGATGCCGTGAACGTGGGCGGCAACACCCTGGTGAACAGCGGCGCGGCCGTGACGCTGAGCACCATCGTCAGCGTCACCGGCAATTACCGTCAGTCGGCCGGTGAGCTGGCCTTGGGCGGCGGTGCTGAACTGGTGATCAGCGGGAGCGCTACCGTCACCGGCGGCACCGTCTCCGCCTTCCTGGGCAACCTGTCGACGTCGGGGAACTACGTGGCGGGCGACGCCGTGGCCACGCTGATCGCCGCCGGCAGCGGCAGTTACAGCGGCATCACCGCCAACCTGGGCAGTGGCCTCGCCAACCTGGGCGTGGGGCAGGGGACGGACGGGTCCAACCTGCTGGCCGTCGCCACCAGCGACTATATCGGCGGCACGCTGGGCAGCGTGACCAACACCGGCAGCATCACCGCCCTGTACGTGGCCGCGACGGGCAGCCTGGGCGGCTTCCGGAACGAGACCACCGGCACCATCAGCGATGTCGGCGGCGTCACCCTCCTGGGCGTCGTCGGCACCCTGGACAACGCCGGCCAGATCCTCGTCCGCGGCACCAGCAGCACCGGCGCCTTCAACGCCGGCGGCCACATCGGTACGCTGAACAACAGTGGCACCATCCGCAACACCGGCAGTTTCGGTGTCGGCATGGTGGTTCGTGGGACGATCGGCCAATTGGTGAACCAGGCCGGCGGCAGCATCAGCGGCTATGAGGCCATCGCGGTCGTCGGCCCCACGTCCAACAACGGCACCGCCACCACCATCAACACGGTCAGCAACAGCGGCTTCATCGGCGGCGGTTATGTGGGGGTCGAGGTCGATGGCACCATCGGCCAGCTGCGGAACCAGGCCGGGGGCACCATCGCGGGCAGCGGCACCGCCATCCATGTTTATGGCGGCATCACCACCCTGACCAACAGCGGCCTGATCCAAAGCAACTATCACGCCATCGATATCGGCGCCGCCCAGTTCATTGGCGGGACCATCGGCCTGCTGGACAATCAGGCCGGCGGCACCATCGTCGGCTCCCAGGTTGGTGTCGCCAACACCGTCATCGTCCATACCCTGGTGAACAGCGGCATCATCACCGGCGGCAACCAGGGCGTCCTCAACCAGGTCATCATCGGCACCCTGGAAAACCTGGCTGGCGGGACCATCACCGCATCGGGCGGCGGCACCTCGACGGCTATCCGCAACGTCGCCATCATGGGCACGCTGACCAACGCCGGCCTGATCGCCGGCAACTATGGCCTGTACGTGGGCGCCGGTGGCACGCTGGACGCCTTTAGCAACAGCGGCACCCTGACCGGCCGCCATCCCGTCGCCGCCATCGGCAACAGCGGCGCGCTGGCCGCCATCGGCGGCATCGCCAACAGCGGCACGATGGTGGTGGGCACCACGTTCCAGACGGGCACCGCCATCCAACTGAGCTACGCCACCATTGGGCAGATCAGCAACAGCGGCACGGTGGTCGCCGCCACCAACAGCTTCAACAGCTACATCATCTACGCTGACGGCAGCACGATCGGCAGCATCGCCAACGATGGCCTGGTGTCGATCCAGAACGGCGTCTTCGCCCTCAACTACAACGGCACCATCGGCACCGTCAGCAACAGTGGCGTGTTCAACGGGGGCGGCGGCGCCTTCCTGGCCAACGATGGGTACGGCGGGGGGCACGGCACCGTCGGCGTGGTTGAGAACAGCGGCACCATCACCACCGCCTATACTGCCATCAAGAACTGGGCCGGCGGCACCCTGGGCACGGTGGTGAACAGCGGCACCATCATCGGCCGCACCGCCTTCTACAACTCCGGCACCTTCGGCACCCTGGTGAACAGCGGCCTGATGCAGGGCAGCATCATCAACCTGAGCGGCACGGATCTGACCATCCAGGGCGGCGACAACGGCACGCTGGGCACCTTCACCGGCACCAGCCTGACCAATATGGGCACCATCCTGAACACCACCGGTAACGTGGTGCTGGCGGGCGGCGGCCTGTTGCTGAACGACAATCTGGTGGTCACCGGCCACACGGTGCTGAACAACGGCGCCACCCTGGCGCTGAACACCATCGTCACCGTCAGCGGCGACTATGCCCAGACGGGCGGCGGCCTGAACCTGGGCGGCGACACGATGGTCACCGGCGGCCTGGCGGTCAGCGGCGTGGGCAGCCTGTCGGGCGTGGGGGTGACCGCCACCCTGTCCACCCTGGGCAACTACCTGGCGGGGTCCGTCTACGGCACCCTGGTGTCGGCGGCCGGCGGCCTGAACATCGACACGATGTCCTACACCCTGGCGGGGGCCGCGCTGGTCGGCACCACGCTGACAGGCACCGACCTGCTGGCCGTCGCCACCGGCGACTATATCGGCGGCACGCTGGACACGCTGACCAACAGCGGGTCGATCAGCCAGGTCTATGTCGGTGCGGCGGGCAGTCTGGGCACCCTGGTGAACGCCACCGGTGCGGTGATCGGCAACGGCGTCATCCTTTACGGCACGCTGGGCGCGCTCAGCAACAGCGGTGCCATCATCGGCGACATCACCAATTTCAGCGCCAACGCGCTGACCATCGTCAACGGCAACGCCGCGACCCTGACGGGCGGCACCCTGTCCAGCACGCTCGCCAACGTCACCTTGTCCGGTGGCAGCCTGCTTTTGGCCGACCAGGTGAACCTGGCCAGTGGCACGCTGGTCAACGACGGTGTCAACCTGACGCTGGGCACCATCGTCAGCGTCACCGGCACCTATGCCCAGGCGGGCGGCGGGCTGACCCTGGCCAGTGGGGCGCGGCTGGTGGTCAGTGGCGACGCCAGCATCAGTGGCGCCAGCGTCGCCTCGTCCATCGCGCTGACCTACAACGCCAACTACCTGGCCGGAACGGTGCTGGGCACCCTGGTGGCCGCCGGGGCCGGCAGCGGCTATACCGGCCTGTCCCTGGCCAATGAGGGCGGCCTGAACGGCGTGGCCACGGCCGCCGTGGGCGTGGACGGCAACCTGGTGGCCCAGGTCACCAGCGATTACATCGGCAGCGCCCTGGCCACCCTGACCAACAGCGGCACGCTCTCCGGCGCCTACGGCCTGTACATCGGCTATTACGGCAGCCTGGGTAGCTTCGCCAACACCGGCACCATCGCCGCCACCACGGGCCCCGGCGTCAGCATCGTGGGTGCCGCAGGCACGCTGGACAACAGCGGCCTGATCAGCAGCACCGGTGTCGCCGTATCGATCAACAACTATGGCCAGACCGTGGGGCTGCTGTTGAACAGCGGCACCATCGCGGGCGGCGGCTACGCCGGCGTGTACATGGGCGACGGCACCGTGGGCACGGTGCTGAACACCACCGGCGGCACCATGGCGGGCGGCTATGGCGGCTTCTGGATGTCGGGGGGCAGCATCGGCCTGTTCGACAACGCCGGCCTGATCACCGGCACGCTGCTGGCCATCAACACCGGCGGCAGCATCGGCACCCTGGTGAACGAAGCCACCGGCAGCATCGTCGACTTCCTGAACAACGGCATCCAGAACGGCAGCAGCGTCCATATCGGCACCCTGTCCAACGCCGGCCTGATCGGCGGCGCCTACCAGGCCATCCAGAACTACGGCACCATCGATATTCTGGAGAACCAATCCACCGGCACCCTCACCGCGACGGGCCAGAACGGCCACAACGGCCAGGCGGCGGTCGTCGCCAACATCCGTGGCATTATCGGCACGCTGTCCAACGCCGGCCTGATCTCCGCGTCCATCAACAACTTTGGCGGCAATGGCGGCATCCAGAACCTGGGCGGCACCATCGCCGTCTTCGACAACAGCGGCACCATCGGCGGCAACGTCGGTATCGGGAACTATGACTATGCCGGCGCCAGCGGCATCGTTGGTACGCTGATCAACAGCGGCCTCATCATCGCGCAGACCCAGGCCATCTACAACAACGGCACCATTGGCACGCTGATCAACAGCGGCGTGGTCGCGGGTGACGTGGTGAACAACCAGACCAACGGCGGCGACCTGACCATCCTGGGCGGCACGGGTGGCACCGTCGGCACCTTCACCGATTATACCATCACCAACCGGGGCACCATCACCAGCACGTTGGGTAGCCTTGTGTTCGCTGGCGGCAGCCTGCTGCTGAACGACCGCGTCAACGCCACTGGCCACACCGTGTTCAACACCGGCGCCGACATCACGCTGGCCAGCGTCATCGCCATCACCGGCGACTATAGCCAGTCCGCCGGCACGCTGGTGCTGGGCGGGCGCGCGCAGCTGTCCGTCACCGGGGCCGCCACCCTGGCCGGCGGCGGCGTCCGAGCAACGGCCGACGGCATCGCCACCGCCAACTACATCGTTGGCGATGGATCCGCCATAACCCTGGTGCAGGCCGACGGCGGCCTGACCGACACGGCCGACCTGACGGTGACCAATACCCTAGCCCAGGGCGGTCACCTGGCCCTGGGCGCCAGCACCCTGACGGCCAGCCAGTTGCTGGTCCTACCGGCCAGCGACTATATCGGCGCCGGCTACGGCACCCTCGACAACAGCGGCAGCCTGATGGTCGCTGGCACCGCCCTGTACATCGCCAGCACCGGTAGCCTGGGCGCGCTCGCCAACAGCGGTACCATCGGCGGCACCATCACCAATGACAGCGCCTATGACCTCAGCATCCAGGGTGGCACCGGCGGCACGACCGGCACCCTGACGGGCGGCAGCCTGAGCAACCAGGGCACCATCACCAGCACGCTGGCCAACGTGGTGCTGTCAGGCAAACTGCTGCTGAACGACGCCGTCAATGTCGGCACCGGCACGCTGGTCAACAGCGGCGGCGCCCTGACGCTGGCCACCGTGGTCGGCGTCACCGGCGCCTATGCGCAGGCCGGCGGCACGCTGGCCCTGGCGACGGGGGCCGGACTGGTGGTCAGCGGGGCGGCCAGCATCAGCGGCGCCACCGTCACCATCGCCCGCCAGTCCACCCTGGGCAATTACGTGGCCGGCGGCGTCTATGCCACCCTGGTGGCCGGCGGCGCCGGGTCCAACTACACCAGCCTCAGCGTCACCACGGGCAGCCATGCCCTGGGCCTCGCCGGCACCGTGTCGAACAACGGCCTGCTGCTGGCCGGCACCGGCGATTATATCGGCGGCAGCCTGGGCAGCCTGGCCAACAGCGGCACGCTGGCGGGCTTTATCGGCCTGACCGTCGCCCAGGCCGGCCGGCTGGGCACCTTCACCAACGACGGCCTGATCAGCATCAGCGGCGGCCGGGCCGCCGACAACTATGGCAGCATCGGCCTGCTGGAAAACACCAGCATCGGCACCATCACCGGCACGATAGGCCTGTACAGCGGCAACAACGGCACACTCAGCACCCTGGCCAACGCCGGCCTGATCAGCGGCACCTACGGCGTCTACCTGGAATACACCCAGGTCACGCTGCTGACCAACAGCGGCACGCTGGAGGCCCTGGCCGGCACCGGCGTGCCGGTCGCGCTGAACCTGTCGCAGAGCACCCTCAGCACTCTGGTGAACAGCGGCCTGGTCAGCACCGACGGGTATGGCTATGGCGTCAATCTCAACTTCGCCACCATCAACACGCTGGTCAACCAGGGCACCATCGCCGCGGGCATCGGCGTCAAGATGGCCTACGCCAGCCTCACCACGCTGGAGAACAGCGGCACCCTCAGCGGCACCACCGCCATCCAGAACAGCTACGGCGTCGGCATCGGCACCCTGGTCAACAGTGGCACCATCATGGGCTTCAAGGCCTATCTGGGCTTCGCGAACGCCAGCCTGGGCACCCTGGTGAACAGCGGCCTGATCCGGGGCGGCATCTACAACGGCAGCACCGACTATAACGACACCGTCGCCGGCGACCTGACCATCCAGGGCGGCACCGGCGGCACGGTGGGCACCTTCACTGGCCAGGACGGCACCTCCACGGGCGTGATCTACAACAGCCTGAGCAACCTGGTGTTCGCCAGTGGCGCCCTGCTGCTGAACGACGACGTCCGGGCCAATGGCCAGACGGTGACCAACACCGGTGCGGCCATCACCCTGGCCAACACCATCAACCTCACCGGCGCCTACAGCCAGTATTCCACCGGCACCCTGGTGCTGGGCGCGGCGTCGCAGCTGAACGTCATCGGTGCCGCCAGCATCGCCGGCCAGGTGGAGGCTTCGGTCGCCGGCGACATCACCGCCAACTACCTGGTGGGCGACACGGTGGGCACCCTGGTGCAGGCCAGTGGCGGCCTGACCTACACCGGCACCTTCGTCAACGGCGGCGCGCTGGACGGCCACGCGCAGTTGACCGTGGGCACCAGCAGTGGCGAGCTGCTGGCCCTGGCCACCACCGACTATATCGGTGCGGCCTATGGCACCCTCAGCATCGGCGGCCTGCTGACCGGCCCCACCGCCCTGTACATCGCCAGCACCGGCAGCCTGGGTGCGGTGGTGAACAGTGGCACCATCGCCGGCAACATCACCAACCTCTCATCCTACGACCTCAGCATCACCGGCGGCACCCTGACGGGCGTCAGCCTGACCAACCAGGGCACCATCACCAACACGCTGTCCAACGTGGTGCTGGGCGGCACCCTGGCGCTGAACGACGCGGTGAACGTGGGCGGTGGCACGGTGATCGCCCACGGGGCCACCTTGCGCCTGACCAGCATCGTCAGCGTCACCGGCAACTACAGCCAGGCGGGCGGCGCCCTGGCCCTGGGCAGCGGGGCCGACCTGGTGGTCAGTGGTGCCGCCAGCATCAGCAACGCCAGCATCACCGCCACCTACGGCCTGTCGGCGACGGGCAACTACGTCACGGGCACGGCGCTGGCCACCCTGGTGGCCGGTGGGACGGATTCCGACTACACCGACGTGATCGTCACGAACCAGAGCACGCTGACCGGCCTGGGCCTGTCAGGCGCCGTCTCGGGCGAAAACCTGCTGCTGGCCGCCACCAGCGACTACATCGGCGGCAATTACGGCAGCCTGACCAACAGCGGCGCCCTGACCGGCGCCTATGGCCTGTACGTGGCCAGCACCGGCACCCTGGCCGCCTTCAGCAACAGCGGCAGCATCAGCGGCACCTTCCGCCCGGTGATCAACGCGGGCACCATCGGCACCCTGGAAAACCTGGCGGGCGGCACCATCACCGTCACGACCGACCCCACGGGCCGCAACTACACCGCCGCCATCTACAACACCGGCCGCATCGGCACCATCAGCAACGCCGGCCTGATCGCCATCGACGTGGGCAGCTACAGCTACAGCAGCATCGCCGCCATCGAGAACAACGGCGGGTCCATCGGGCAGGTGGTCAACGCCAGCGGCGGCACCATCAGCGGCCGCCTGGGCATCGACAGCAACGGCGGCACCATCGCCACCATCAGCAACGCCGGCCTGATCAGCGCCATCAGCGCCATCCGCCTGTATTCCGCCCGCAGCACGCTGGTGACCAACAGCGGCACGCTGTCCTCCGACGCGATCGGCACCAACCTGATCGACGCCTACAGCGCCAGCATCGGCACCATCGCCAACAGCGGCCTGATCACCGTGGGCGGCGGCGGGGCCGCGGTCGCCGTGGTTTACGGCACCGCCGGCACCATCCTCAACAGCGGCACCATCACCGTTGCCACCGGCACCGGCATCTTCGGCTATTCCACCGGCATCGACCGGGTGGTCAACAGCGGCACCATCATCGCCCGCAGCGCCGTGGTCATGAACAGCGCCGGCCTGAACACCCTGGTCAACAGCGGCCTCATCGGCGGTGCCGTCGTCAACGGCCAATTAGGCTCCTCCGCCAACGCCCTGACCATCGTGGGCGGCACCGGTGGCACGGTCGGCACCTTCACCGGCGTGAACCTGACCTCCAAGGGCGTCATCGTCAATTCGGTCAGCAGCCTGATGTTCGCCAGCGGCGCGCTGTTCCTGAATGACGACATCCGGGCCACCGGCCAGACGGTGTACAACGCCGGCGCCGCCCTGACCCTGGGCACGCTGATCACCCTCACCGGCAATTACGCCCAATCCTCCATCGGCACCCTGGTACTGGGCTCGGTGGCGGCACTGTCCGTCACCGGTACGGCCACCGTCTCCGGCCAGGTGCAGGCGTCCGTCGCCGGCAACGCCGCCGGCAACTACCTGGCGGGCGACACCGTGGGCACCCTGGTGCAGGCCACGGGCGGCCTGACCTATGACGGCACCCTGGTCGGCGGCAACGCCCTGGGCGGGCACCTGCAGGTCACCGACGGCACCACCAGCAGCCAGTTGCTGGCCGTGGCCAGTACCGACTATGTCGGCGGCACGCTGGACAGCATCGTCAACGGCGGCCTGGTCTCTGGCGTTACCGCCCTTTACATCGCCGGCACGGGCAGCCTGGGCGCCCTCATCAACACCGGCATCGTCGCCGGCAACATCGTCAACCTTTCCACCCACGATCTCAGCATCGCCGGCGGCACCAGCAGCGCGCTGGGCACCCTGACCGGCAGCACCCTGACCAACCAGGGCACCATCACCAACACGCTGTCCAATGTGGTGCTGAGCGGCTACCTGCTGCTGAACGACACCGTGAACCTGGGCGGTCATACCCTGGTCGCCGATGGCGCCGGCCTGTCGCTGACCACCATCGTCACCGTCACCGGCGGCTACACCCAGGCCGGCGGCGCCTTCAACCTGGGTGGCGGGGCGGAGCTGGTGGTCACCGGCGCCGCCAGCATCAGCAACGTCACCATCGCCACCTCCTACGCCCTGTCGTCCACGGCCAACTATCTGGCCGGCACGGTGCTGGGCACCGCGGTCGCCGGCGGTGCCAATTCCAGCTATGTCAACCTGACCGGCTATAACCTGGGCGGGGCCGTGAACCTGGCCATCGCCGGCACCACCTCGGGCGACAGCCTGCTGGTGGCCGTCGCCAGCAACTATATCGGCGGCACCTACGGCGGTGTGGCCAACACCGGCACCCTGTCCGGCACCACCGGCCTGTATGTCGCCAGCACCGGCACGCTGGGCACCTTCACCAACAGCGGCGCCATCGGCTTCCCCTACGGCACCGGCATCGCGAGCAATGGCGGCACCATCGGGACGATAGACAACGGCGGCACCATCGGTGGCGGACGTGCCGTCAACCTGTTCAACGGCGCGCAGGTCACCCTGCTGAACAATGACGGTGGCACCCTGACGGGCGCCCTGACCGCCGTTTACGTGAACCACAGCACCATCGGCGCCCTGGCCAATAGCGGCCTGATCGCGGCGACCGGTTCCGCCCAGGCCCTGCGCAACTATGGCGGTTCCATCGGCAGCGTCAGCAACAGCGGCACCATCCAGGTCACCGGCGCGTCCTCCTCGGCCCTCGCCCATGCGGTCGAGAACACGGACTCCGCCACCATCGCCACCCTGGCCAACAGTGGCCTGATCACCTCCAACGCCGTCGCCCTCTACAACGAAACCAACGGGTTCATCGGCACCCTGGTCAACGGCGGCACCATCAGTTCCGGCAGTGGCTTCGCCATCCGCAACATCATCTCGTCGACCATCGGCACGGTGCTGAACAGCGGCGTCATCAGCGGCGTCAACGCCCTCTATAACGGCAGCGGCAGCGGTATCGGCCTGCTGGTCAACAGCGGCACCATCGCCGGCACCATCTACAACGGCGACTTGGCCAACCTGACCATCCAGGGCGGCGACGGCGGCACCATCGGCACGCTGACCGGCCAGAACCTGACGGGCAGGGGGGTGATCGACAACCAGGCGAGCGACCTGGTGTTCAGCGGCGGCGCCCTGCTGCTGAACGACAACGTCATCGCCACCGGCCACACGGTGCTGAACGCGGGCGCCACCCTGGGCCTGTCCAGCATCATCACCGTCACCGGCGACTACGCCCAATCCGCCGGCGCGCTGGTGCTGGGCTCGGTCGCGCGGTTGTCCGTCACCGGTGCCGCCAGCATCGGCGGCCAGGTGCAGGCCAGCATCAACGGCACCGCCACCGCCAACTATCTGGTGGGCGCGACCGTGGGCACCCTGGTGCAGGCGGGCGGTGGCCTGACCCTCGACGGCACCTTCATCAGCACCGGCGCTGTGGGCGGCCATCTGGAGGTCAGCGGCGTCACCACCAGCAGCCAGTTGCTGGCGCTGGCCACCAGCGACTATGTCGGCACGGTCCTGAACAGCATCGTCAACACCAGCCTGCTGTCGGGCGCCACGGCCCTCTACATCGCGGGCACCGGCCGCCTGGGCACGCTGGTCAACACCGGCACCGTCGCCGGCAACATCGTCAACGCCGGCAGCAGCTTCTTCAGCATCGCCGGCGGCACCGGCGCCACGGTCGGCACGCTGACGGGCGTCAGCCTGACCAACCAGGGCACCATCACCAGCGCCAACACCGACGTGGTGCTGAGCGGCAACCTGCTGCTGAACGACACTGTCAGCATCGGCAACCACACCCTGGACGCCAGCGGGGCCAACCTGACGCTGGCCACCATCGTCACCATCGCCGGCAACTACGGCCAGCTCGGAGGCACCTTGGCCCTGGCCAGCGGGGCCGGGCTGGTGGTCAGCGACGCCGCCAACATCAACGGCGCCAGCATCAGTACCGCCTACACCCTATCGTCCACGGGCAACTACATGGCCGGCACGGTGTTCGGCACCGTGGTCGCCGGCGACGCGGACAGCAGCTACACCAACCTGGTCGTCACCAACCAGAGCGCCGTCACCGGCCTGGCCCTGGCCGGCGTCACGTCGGGCGGCAACCTGCTGGTGGCCGCCACCGGCGACTATATCGGCGGTACCTACGGCAGCCTGGCCAACAGCGGCAGCCTGTCCGGCGCCTACGGCCTGTACGTCGCCGGCACCGGCACGCTGGCCGCCTTCAGCAACAACGGCGTGATCAGCGGCCGCACCCCCATCATCAACCAGGGCGGCATCGGCAGCCTATCCAACAGCGGCACGGTGCAAGGCCAGTACGCCGGCCTCAGCAACGCCGGCACCATCGCCACCCTGGTGAACAGCGCCAGCATCGGCCAATCCGGCGGTACCTTCGGTTCGGCCATCGGCGCCTCCGTCGGCCTGCGCAACACCGGCACCATCGGCAGCCTCAGCAACACCGGTGTCATCAACGGCGACAACACCGGCCTCTACAACGCGGGCAAGCTCGCCACCCTGGCCAACAGCGGCGTCATCGTTGGCGGCAATTTCGGCCTGCGCAACAACACGGGTGGCGCCAGTATCGGCACCTTGGCCAACAGCGGCACCATTGGCAGCCGGGCCGGCGCCGTCGTCATCAACAGTGGCACCATCGGCCTGCTGGACAACCAGGGCAGCCTGGTGTCCGGCTTCAGCGCCGCCGTGGCCGCCAGCGGCGGCACCATCGGCACCCTGCTGAACAGCGGCACCATGTCCGGCGCCCAGGGTGTGATGGTGGCCAACCTGGGCAGCATCGGCACCGTCGACAACCGCGGGCTGATCACCGGCAGCGGCCAAGCCGTCACCATCCGCAGCAACGCCACCCTCGGCCTGCTGATCAACAGCGCCGTCATCGCCGGCACCATCCTGAACCAGTCCGCCCGCGACCTTTCCATCCAGGGCGGCGACACGGTCACCGGCACCTTCAGCGGAGGCCTGATCGCCAACACCGCCAGCGACCTGGTCTTCACCTCCGGCCGCTTGCTGCTGAACGACGCCGTCGACGTCACCGGCCACACCCGATATCGCCGGTGCCGTCGGCGATGGCGGCCACGATCTCATCGCTCAGGCGTTCTTCCACATCCACCGTCACCAGGGGATGGACGTTCAGAAAGCTGCTCAGCAGTTCCGGCAGGAATTCGGTCAGCGCGTTGGTGTTGGACAGGATGCGGACGTTGCCGGCCGCCCCGCCGGCATAGACGCCCAGATCCTCCCGCAGGCGGTCGGTCTGGTCCAGGATGGTGCGGGCATGGGCCAGCAGCGCGCGGCCGGCGGCCGTGGGGGTCACCCCGTGCCGCCCGCGGTCCAGCAGGGTGGCGCCCAGCGACACCTCCATGTTGCGGATGCGGGTGCTGGCTGCCGCCAGGGCCAGGTGCGCCCGTTCGGCCCCCCAGGTGATGCTGCCGGCCTCCACCACGTCGCGGAACAGGGCCAGGTCGATCAGGTCGAATTGCATGGACGCATCCTTCGTCAGAGGCGAAGGCAGACTGCGCGCAATACGCATTGTTGCCAAGGGTTCACCCACCGATACTTCGCCTGTGACGGAGCGACCCCGCCTGGGCCCTCCTCCGCCAGGGGCCCGCATCCCCGGGCGGCACCCTGAACCCGAAAGGACATGATCATGACCGGCCGCCCATCCGGCGGCGCCGGCGGCGCGCTGTCCCGCGCGCTGCTGGGGCTGCTGCTGCTCGCCTTCATCGCCCTGCTGATGCACCGCCCGCCATTGGAGGTCGCGGCCGATGCCCAGGGCCGTTCCTGCACCCTGGTGCGGGTGACGCCCGACCCGGACACGCTGCCGCCGGTGGCGGTGGCCAAGCCTGGCCCGCCGTCCTTCGGCCCCGACGCCTATGGTGATTGAGGCGACGCGGTTCGGCCGCAGGAAACGGGATGGCGGGGCCGGGTCCACAGGGCAGGGTGGGCCACCAACAACCCCTGTCACGGTTCTCCCCCATGACCCTGTCCTTCACCGTCGCCGGCCTGGATCCGGCACCCTTCGCCCCGCTGTTCGACCTGGATAAGGCCGGCCTTGATGCCGTCGGCGCCGTACGCCGGGTGGCCGATGCGCCCATCGGTTTTCCCTGCCGGGTCAGCCTCGACGACGCCCGCCCGGGCGAGACGCTGGTATTGGTGAATTATCAGCACCAGCCGGCCCTCACCCCGTATCGCGCCGCCCACGCGATCTATGTGCGCCAGGGGATGGCCGGCGCTTGCCGGACGGTGGACAGCCTGCCGCCGGCCCTGGCGCGGCGCACCCTGTCCCTGCGTTGCTTCGATGCCGGCCACATGATGGTGGCGGCGGACCTGGCCGAAGGGGCGGAGGCGGCGCCCATCATCCGTCGCCTGCTGGACCGGCCGGAGGTGGCCTACATCCAAGCGCACTACGCGAAGTTCGGCTGCTATGCCGCGCGGATCGAGCGGGCGCCTTGAAAGCGATTTAGAGCCTGTTTGACAACCCTATGAGCGCGCGAGGCGCCTGAAGATCAGGCTGGACTTATCTGATCAGCGACCTTGAGCCGCGGCGGCGTCTGGCGCGCGGTGCAGCGGCAGCCACAGGGTGAGGCGCGTGCCCATGGGACCGGAATGCCAGGTGACGGTGCCGCCCACGGCCTGTGCCCGCCGCTGCTGGTTCCGCAGGCCCCGGCCGGTGGATGTCTCCAGGGCCTTCTCCGTATCGAAGCCCCGCCCATCGTCCTCGATCGTCACGCGCACGCCGGCCACATTCCCTTGGGCGTCGGGGGCGGTGCCCAGCCGGACGCGTCGGGCGTCGGCATGGTGCAGGGCGTTCGCGATGCCCTCCTGCAGGATGCGGAGGATATGCAACGCGCTGCCGGGATCCAGCCAGACAAGGGTCGGCAGGTCCTGCACATCCCACACCAGGGCGATGCCCGATCCTTCCAGGCGCGGCTCCAGCCGATAGCGCAGCGAGGCCAGCAGCAACAGCAGGTCGGCGTCCACCGGCTCCATCGAATCGATGGCC
>NZ_BACU01000097.1 GCF_000333275.1 Azospirillum sp. B4
AAAGGACACTTTGCCATCCGACGTGTGTTTCACTTTCTCCGCCAGGTTCATCGCCTGCTGATACTCCTCCGACTGCTCGCCCAGGCCTTGCTGCAGATTGTTCTTCCAGTCCTCGCCGGTCTGCGTCCCGCGATAGGCCACGGTGTAGTGGGTGCCGTCGGCCTCATCCTTGGCGAAGACCTGGGCGCGGAACGTCGTGTTGTCGGGGGACAGGTCAGCTTTACGCACACCCAGCTTCGCCAGCTCCGCCTTGCCCTCGGGCGTGTCGGGATCAAGCATGCGGTAGCCGGGCGGCATGGTGGGGTCGCTGCCGTAGGTGTGGTTGGCCAGCACGGCGTTGTCGCGGGCATCGGCCAAGGCGGCGCAGTTGGCCAGGCGGGCGGCGGTCTCGGGGTTGGAAACCTCTGACTGCGCGTTCTCCGGCTCCTTCATGTTCAGCCAGATCTTGCCCCCGTTGTAGCGGATACCGTCCTTGTCCATCACGGCGACACTGCCGTTGCTGGAAAGGATGATCCGTTCCGGCGTGAACTGGACCGTGCTGTTGCCCACCTTCAGCGCGATCAGTTGCCGTGCCTGGCGCACCGACGCCTTGGTCACCGTCTCGAACGCGTTGTTTTGGACGACCATGGAGAGGTCTTTCTGGGAGTGGAAGGCGATCTCCTCGGCGCCGGCCTTGTCCTCCAGGGTGAAGAGGTTGAAGCCGCCGCCGCCTGGGCTGCTGGCGGTGCGGAAGGTGGTCTGTGTCTGCTGGGCGGGGAGGCCCAGGGGGGCCGTGGTCTCGGAGTTGGGGACGGATCCCAGGATGACGGGTCGGTCGGGATTGCCCTCCAGGAAGGCGACGACCACCTCCATGCCCATGCGGGGTATGGTCTGGGCGCCGAAGCCCCGGCCGGCCCAGCCCTGCGCCACCCGTACCCAGCAGGAGCTGGCCTCGTTGGACTGCCCGCGGCGGTCCCAGAAGAACTGGACCTTCACCCGGCCGTGCTTATCGGTATAGATCTCCTGCCCCTTGGGGCCCACGACCACGGCGGTCTGCAGGCCGGCGATGGCCGGGCGGGAGGTGACGCGCGGCGGGACGTACGGGGTGGCCGCCGGCAGGCAGCTGAAGCGGTTGGCGTAGCCGGAGTGGCTGGACCCGGCGCTCTCGTAGCTGAGGTCGCTGGCCCGGTGGCTGATGCTCAGCACGACATAGGCGCCGTTCTCCGCCGCCACCGGATGGTCGGTCAGCTGGAAGCGGCCGCAGGGGGCCAGCGACCGGCAGTCGCTGGCGGCCTGCACCGTTTCCCGCTCCACCTCTTCCGCCTGCATGGCCAGCTTGGCCCGCCGCTCGCCATCGCCGGCGCTGTCGTGCAGGCCGGGATAATCGAAGTGCTCGTGCTCGGGATCCTGCTGGAAGGTGGAGACGGTGGGGACCGTCTGCTTCAGGTCCAGCTTGCTGGTCTGGAAGTTGTAGTCGCCCAGGCCCCAAGCACTGGCCTGGTAGGCGTGGCTGCGGTGCCATTCGGTGATGTGGTTGCTGTGGGCGGAGGCGGCGCTGAAGGGGATCAGCGGCTCAGCGCCCGTCTGGTAGGCGGACGTCTGGTGGCCCAGGACCAGGGTGTGCCTGCCGGCCTCATGGCGGAAGAAATAGTAGAGGCCATCCTCCTCCATCAGGCGGGAGACGAAGTTGAAGTCGGTCTCGCGGTACTGGACGCAATACTCCCGGGGGGGCGGGGCGCTAACGCTGGAGAAGTCGTACTGGGTGACGCCCAGTTCGCCGAAGATGGTCTCCAGGATGTCCAGGGTGGTCTTGTTCTGGAAGATGCGGCAGTCGCTGGTGCGGGTCAGGAACCACAGGCGGGGGACGACGCGCAGGGTGTAGTGCCGCTGCCCGCGCGAGGCGGCGTGCCCGCCGGTCAGTGACGCGACGACGCCGTTGAAGACGCGATAGACGCCGTCGTCCAGGCGCAGCTTCAAATCCACGCTCTGCGCGATCAGCACCTTCGGATCCAGGTTGTCGTCCATGGCGCGCACCGTCGCCCGGAACTCGAACGGCACCGACAGCCCCTCGGTCCCCTCCAGCGCCTCCAGCAGCAACTGGTCGGGCCCCAGGGGGCTGTCCATCCCCAGCAGCCGCTCCGCTTGGGTGTAGGTGTCCATCAGTTCCTCATATGCCCGGCGGACGGGTGCGCGCCGGACGCTTCCAGTCAGCGCGACACAAAACTATGGGGGGCGGGCGGGGCGTCAAGGGCACCCCACGGGCGAGGCCAACCGATATCAGGGCATGGAGCGACCAGAGATACGCCGTCATTTATTTTTAATGGTAGATGAACAGTGTGTCGTTCATGTTGATATGGCTTTAAAATTCTGCCGTTATTACAGAATTGTTGACTGCGTCTTGGCAGACTGACTTAGGCTGGGCGCACATCCGCCTCTGGCGAAGGGATTACAGTCTTACGGTAGAGGATTTCGGCGGGCCATATCCTGATGGCGGAAGGGCGTGGTGCGGGTTCGACGGTTAAGATCAGGAAACCCAAGGGAAACGGCCGCTTTTCGCCGCCCTGGCACCTCTGTGTTAACACATTATCGGGCTGGACCGGGGGCAAGGAAGGTGGTTCCAAGGGATCGAAGCCCCGTTTTCCGCCGGTCATAAGACCTGGGGTTTGGCCGTATATATCCATCGCCTGCCGGGTGGCCTAGACCTAAGAGGGATGGAATAGGCGCGTTCAATTTACTCAGGAATTACAACGGCCAATGACGCCAGTATCTGTTAAAATTGTATTTAAAATATACTTTGAAACTATACCAATTGACTGGGTGATAACGCCAATTTTTACCCATCTACCTCAGACTGCATACTCCAACGAGATCCGTTTCTGGGGGCTCGACGGAACTGCCGTCTGAATTATATCAGCGAGCATAGCTTGCTAAATTTATCGTTAAAAGATTGGACGCCCTATCGACCTCTCGGATGACGTCGATACCGCCGTCCTTGCGCAGCGAGGATCAGATGGCCCTTGTCTTACGGGTTCTTGTGGCTGGGGACTGCTCCATCTCCGAAGGTGAAACCCGCGTCTGTGACGGCGGCAGCTTCACCATCGGGCGTGGCGCGGAAAACGACTGGGTGGTCATCGACCCCCAGCGTCACCTGTCCAAGCAGCACTGCCGGATAGAGCTGCGCGGTCAGACCTACTTCGTCATCGACACCAGCACCAACGGCGTGTTCGTCGGCGGGGCGGCCACGCCGCTGGGCCGGGGCAACGCCCAGCCGGTGAACGATGGCGACGTGATCAACCTGGGCCCCTGCACCTTGCGCCTGGAAATCGAAGACCAGCCGGCGGCCCATGCCCCGGCGGCCCATGCCAACGGCGGCGCCTTCGCCAACCCGCTGTCCAACCCCACCTTGGCCTCCTCCCCGCTGGCCTCCCCCCAATTGGCCACCGCCTCCCTGGGCACCAGCGGTACCCTGACCGATCCGGACATGGACTACACGCTGGACGGACTGAACAACGGCCGCACCGGCTACGTGCCATCGCTGACGCAGGTGTTGGCCGGCGATCGTGTCGGCGAGTTGCAGTTGACCGACATGCTGGGCGACCGCGAGGCGGAACCGGAGCCGGCCTTTGGCGGCACGCTGGCCCATGCGCTGGCCAGCCATGCCGAGGTGGCCCATGTCGGTGCCGGCGCCTATTTCGAAGCGCCGGAGGTCAAGCACCCCGTCATCCCCATGGACTGGCAGGCGGAAGGGGAGGGGGCCGGCCCCCTGCATGAGGAGCTGGAATCCGTCAGCGCCGCCGCCCAGGTCATGGCGGATGCCTTCGCCACCCCGCGCCCCGGCCAGGCCGCGACCACCGCCCGCGCGCCCGCCATCCCGACCAATGGCGCCCCCCTCAATGGCGGGGGCGCCACCATCCTGCCCATCAACCCGGCCACGGCCGCCGCCCGGCCGCATCCGGTGGCCCCCGGCACCATGAACGCGACGCCGTTGGCGACCCCGGCCGCCGCCCCCCCGGCCCCCCAGCCGGTCGCCGCCGCCGCTGCGCCGTCGCCCGCGCCCGCTCAGGCTGCGCAGAGCCCGGTCTCTCAAGCTCAAGCCTCCCAGGCCCAAGCCCCCCAAGCCGCGCCGATCCCGGCGGATGTGTTCGAAGCCTTCCTGGCCGGTGTGGGTCTGCCGGTGGACGCGGTCGACGCGGCCGACGCCCCGGCGCTGATGCACAAGATGGGCCTGGCGTTGCGCGAGGCCGTCGCGGGCCTGCGCGAACTGCTGGAACTCCGTGCCTTCCTGAAGTCCGAGTTCCGCATCGAGCACACGCTGCTGCGCGCCAAGGAGAACAACCCCCTGAAGTTCTCCGCCAATCTGGAAGGCACGCTGGCCGTGCTGATCGGCCGCCGGGTCATGGGTTTCATGGACGCGCCCGAGGCCATCCGCGAAAGCTTGCGCGACATCAAGGCGCACGAAGTGGCGCTGATCGCCGGCATGAAGACGGTCGTGGCCGATGTGCTGGAGCAGTTGTCGCCTGACACCATTAGGAACGACGTCAGCAGTTCCATGGTGCCCCAGGTGCACAAGGCCCGCTGCTGGGAAAAGTACGAACAGACGCACCAGCGGATGATGGGCGAACAGTCCTACGGCCCCCCGCTCGGCACCAAGTTCTCCGCCGCCTACACCCAGCAGTTCAGGAACATCTGAACCTGCCCGGCTCCTTCCCCGAGACTACCCAGACCAACAGGGTTCCCCAGACGATGCCTTCCACCACCACCGCCCGGCGCATCGCCCCCGTCCGTCCCTTGGCCGCCACCCTGGCCGGCGCCGTCCTGTTGCTGGCGGGATGCGCGCATGAGCCGCCGCCCGCGCCGCCGCCGCGCACCACCGTGCCCGTGTCCATCAACGTCGGCCCGGACGCCAACCCGGACACGCTCGGCCGGCCGTCGCCCATCGTCGCCCGCGTCTACCAGCTGTCGTCCAAGGACAAGTTCACCATCGCCGCCCCCATCCAGCTGATTCAGCATGACGCCCAGGCGCTGGGCCCCGACCAGCTGGGCCGCGACGAATTCGTGCTGCAGCCGGGCGACAAGCGGCAAGTGACCCTGCCGCAGAACGAGAAGGTCCATTATGTCGGTATCGTCGCGGCTTACCGCGCCATTGACCAGGCCAACTGGCGTGAGGTGGTGGCCCTGCCGGACACGGGGCCTGTGTCGCTGAACATCACGGTCGGCGCCAACGGCCTGGTGGTGAAGCGCGACCCGGCGGCCAACCCGTCGCCGGCCGTGGCCCAGGGTGACGCGGCCCCGCGCACCGCCACCCCGGCCAAGTGAGGCCCCGGCCATGATGTCCGCCAACCGTGTGGTCTGGACCGAGGGCATGTTCCTGCGGGTTCAGCATTTCCAACAGGCCGACCGGCATGTCGAGCGCCTGCTGCACGCCCGCACCGAGCCGCTGGCCCCCTTCGCCTGGGGCCTGAGCGAACTGACGGTGAACCGGGAGCTGCTGGGCATCGGCAAGTTCGCGCTCGTCTCGGCCTGTGGCATCCTGCCGGACGGCACCCCTTTCTCCATCCCGGACGAGGCGGACCACCCGCCGCCGCTGGAGCTGTTCGACACGACCAAGAACTGCGTCATCTACCTGACCCTGCCCGTGCGCCAGCCCGGCGGGGCCGAGGTGGGGCTGACGAATTCTGAGGACGCCATCACCCGCTTCGTGCCCGCGCGGTATGAGGCGGAGGACGCCAATCTGGGCAGCGACCAGGCCGCCGCCATGGACGTGGCGCGCCTGCGCCTGCGCCTGGCGCCTGAGACCCAGCCCCTGGCGGGGTATGAGAAGATCGCGGTCGCCCGTGTGGTGGAGGTGCGGTCCGACCGCGCCATCATCCTGGATGAACAGTTCATCGCGCCCGTCACCTCGGTCGCGGCGCAAGCGCCGCTGGCGGCCTTCCTGACGGAATTGCAGGCCCTGATCCAGCACCGCGCGGAGGCCCTGGCCGGCCGTCTTTCCGGTCCCTCGGCCAAGGGGGCGGCGGAGGTCGCGGACTTCCTGCTGCTGCAGACGGTCAATCGGTACGAGCCGCTGCTGCGCCACTACGCCGCCACCGCCGCCATGCTTCATCCGGAGCGGTTCTACCGCCTGTGCGTGGAGATCGCGGGGGAACTGGCGACCTTCACCACCGAGACCAAGCGCGCCGCCGTATTCCCCGAATACCGGCATGAGGATCTGCAGAACACCTTCCGGCCCGTCTTCTCCGACCTGCGCGCCTCCTTGAGCGCCGTGCTGGAGCAGACCGCCGTTTCCATCCCGCTGCAGGCGCGTCGCCACGGCATCAAGGTGGGCGTCATCGTCGACCGGTCGCTGCTGTTCAACGCCACCTTCGTGTTGGCGGTCAACGCCGACATGCCGGTGGAGCACCTGCGCCGCGTCTTCCCCAACCAGGTGAAGATCGGCCCGGTGGAACAGATCGCGCAGCTGGTGAACGTCGCCCTGCCCGGCATCAACGTCCGGCCCCTGCCGGTGGCGCCGCGGCAGCTGCCTTACCGCAGCGGGCAGGTGTTCTTCGAGTTGGACCGCAGCAGCCAGCATTTCAAACAGCTTCAGAAGTCCGGCGGCATCGCCCTGCACCTGGCGGGTGACTTCGCGCAGATCGAAATGGAGCTTTGGGCCATCAAGGGGGGTGCGTGATGTCCTATCCCAGCTACGGCCAGACGGCGCACGAGCCGACCATCGTCAAGCCCACGCCGGGCGGCCGCCGGCCGGCGCCGGTGCAGCTGGTGGCGCCGCCCACCGACTACGCGCCCGAGGATACGGTGGATCTGACCCTGGGCGGGCTGAACCCCCTGGTCGCCGCCGCCGGTCCCATCCTGACGCTGGCGCGCCGGCTGCGCACCTCCGCCGCCCAGTCCAACATCGAGGGACTGCGTGAGCGGGTGGCGGAGGAGATCAAGACCTTCGAGAAGCGCGCCCAGGCCACGGGCGTCAGCAACGAGGCGGCACGCGCCGCCCACTACGCCCTGTGCGCCACCATCGACGACATCGTGCTGAACACCCCCTGGGGGGCCAGCAGCACCTGGGCGCGGGCCGGCATGGTCATCACCTTCCACATCGATGTGACGGGCGGCGAGCGCTTCTACGACCTGCTGAACCACCTGCTGAAGGATCCGGGCGTCAACGTCCAGGTGCTGGAGTTGATGTACCTCTGCCTGTCGCTGGGCTTCGAAGGCCGGCTGCGCATCCTGCCGCAGGGCACGCTGGAACACGCCCGCATCCGCGACAACCTCTACCGCATCCTGATGCAGCGGCGCGGCGACACCGAGCGCGAGCTGTCGGTCCACTGGCGTGGGGTGGAGGCCCCCTTCCGCCCGCTGCTGCCCAGCATCGAGTTCTGGACCGTCATGGCGGCCACGCTGATCCTCATCACGGCGATGGCCACGGGCTTCAGCTTCGCGCTGAACGGCAGCTCCGACGCCACCTTGGAACGGATGGCCACCCTGCCGCCCGTGGGCCAGCCCAGCATCAGCATCGCCCAGCCCACCGCCCCGGTTCAGCCCAAGGCCAAGGACATCGACCAGCTTCGCGCCTTCCTGGCGCCTGAGATCGCCCAAGGCCTGGTGACCGTGGTCGGCCAGGGCACCGACACCGTCGTGCGCATCCGCAACGCCGGCATGTTCGCGTCGGGCAGCAGCGAGGTCAACGACAGCTACGCCGCCTTGCTGAACCGCATCGGCGAGGCGCTGAACACGCGGCCGGGCAATGTGCTGATCACGGGACATACCGATAACATTCCCATACGCACCATCCGGTTCCCGTCGAACTGGCATTTGTCGCAGGCCCGGGCCGACGCGGTCGCCGCCGTCATCGCCCCCCACCTGACCGACAAGTCGCGGGTCAAGGCGCAGGGCATGGCCGATACCCAGCCCATCGCCACCAACGACCAGGAAGCCGGCCGCGAAGCCAACCGCCGCATCGACGTGATCCTGAGCACGCCCCCGGCCGCCCTTCCGGCGCCGCCGGCCGCCGCCGTCACGACGCCCAACGAGGGAACCGCCCAATGAGCGTCCCGCCCCTGAACGTCCCCAGCAGCGTCTCCTTCGCCCAGCCCTTGCTGTCGGCCCTGGCGCAGCCCTTCCGCGCCCGCTGGGTGTGGTCCCTGGTGTGGGCCGTCGGCTTCGCCCTGGCCATCTGGTTCTTCGGCGCCCTGGTGGCGGTGGGTAGCCACCGGCCGCTGGAAAGCGACCTGGTGCGCCTGATCGCCTGCTGCGCCGTTTTCGCCACCTGGGCCGCCTTCAACCTGCAGGTCAACCTGAAGGCCCGGCAGACCGACCGGCGTATGGTCAACGACCTGACCGACCCCAGCGCGGATGAGCGCCGCCGCAACGCCGACGTCAATTCGGCCGAGGAGCTGCGCCTGCTGCGCGACCGTTTGCAGGAAGCCTTGAGCCAGCTGCGCAAGAAGGCCGGCCGCAAGGGCATGGGCCGCAGCTACCTGTACCAGCTGCCCTGGTACATCATGATCGGGCCGCCCGGCTCCGGCAAAACCTCGGCGCTGCTGACCTCCGGCTTGAACTTCCCGCTGTCGACCACCATCGGCCGCGACCCGCTGAAGGGCATCGGCGGCACCCGCAATTGCGACTGGTGGTTCACGGACGAGGCCATCCTGCTGGACACGGCCGGCCGCTACACCACTCAGGACAGCGACCCGCACCAGGACCAGACCGCCTGGCTGGGCTTCCTGGACCTGCTGAAGAGCTACCGCCCCCGCCAGCCGGTGAACGGCGCCATCGTGGTGATGAGCCTGGCCGACCTGATGGCCCCGGACCCGACCGAGCGCCTGAACCACGCCCGCGCCATTCGCCTGCGCCTGAACGAGCTGTACGACCGCTTCGGCCTGCGCTTCCCGATCTACATGCTGTTCACCAAAACCGACCTGGTGCCGGGCTTCGTCGAATACTTCGACGCCCTGGGCAAGTCGGAGCGGGAGCAGGTCTGGGGCATGACCTTCCCCTTGGACAATGGCGCCGCCGATCATGCCGGCGTGGTCGACCAGTTCCCGCATGAGCTGGAAGGCCTCGTCCTGCGCCTGAACGAGCGGCTGCTGGAACGGGTGCAGCAGGAGGCGGATATCGAGCGCCGCGGCCTGGTGTTCAACTTCCCCAACCAGGTGGCCAGCCTGAGCGACGCCATGCTGGAGATCCTGACAGAGATCTTCCGCGCCAGCCCCTACGAGACGCGGCCCCTGCTGCGCGGCAGCTACTTCACCAGCAGCGTGCAAGTGGGCATGCCCATCGACCGCACCATGGCCACCATCGCCGCCACCTTTGGCCTCGATCCTGTGCGCATGCCGGCCAACAACCGCCAGGGCCGCAGCTATTTCCTGACCCGGCTGTTCAACGAGGTGATCTTCGCCGAGGCCGCCGTCGTCAGCCTGAACCCCAAGGTGGAACAGCGGCGCCGGCGCCTGCGCATCGCCACCTACGCGACCGCCGCCGTCATCCTGGGTGTGCTGGCCTACGCCTGGAGCACCGGCTACCAGGAGAACAAGCGTCAGGTCGCCCTGATCGACGATGGCCTGCAGGCCTATGACAAGGCGGCCGCCGGCATTCCCAGCCAGAACGTGACGGACGACGACCTGCCCCGCGTAGTCAAGCCGCTGAACATCCTGCGCAACCTGCCCACGGGACTGGAGAACAACGAGGGCGTGGCCAGCCACTGGCTGACCTTCGGCCTGTACCAGGGCGACAAGCTGAAGACGGTGCACGCCGCCGTCTATCACCGGGCGCTGAACGGCCTGCTGCTGCCCCGCCTGCTGGTGCGCCTGCAGAACCAGATCCGGGCGCATCAGGACGATGACGACTTCGTGGCCGGCGCGTTGAAGATTTACCTGATGCTGGGCAGCCGCGGCCCCATGGACGCCGCCGCCGTGCGCCAGTGGATGGCCGCCGATTGGGCCGCGGCCTGGCCAGGGGAGGCGAACAAGAGCCAGCGTGACGACCTGGCCCGCCACCTGGACACCCTGCTGGGCGGCAGCCTGGCGCCCATCCCGCTGGACGCCAGCCTGATCGCCCAATCGCGCCGCAACCTGGAGAAGCTGGCGCCGGCGGAGCGGGTCTACGCCCTGGTCCGTCAGCATGAGGGCGTCAGCCAGCTGCCGCAATGGCGCCCCGTCGACCATGCCGGTGCCACCGCCGACCACGTCTTCACCCGCATCTCCGGCAAGCCGCTGACCGAGGGCATTCCCGGCCTTTACACCCCCGAGGGCTACCAGGCCTTCCTGCCGGCGCTCTCGGCGGTGATCACCGAGGTGCAGGGGCAGGGCTGGGTGATGGGTGACAAGCCCGCCGCCGGCGCCAACCAGGCGGCCCAGGCCCAGGAGCTGCGCGACCGGGTGATGCAGCTGTACTATGCCGACTACATCCAGCAGTGGGACACCATGTTGGGCGACCTGCGCATCGTGCCGCTGGCCGACATGCAGCAGACCATCACCCTGCTGAACCTGGTCTCCAGCCCCGACATGCCCCTGCTCAAGCTGTTGAAGGATGTCGCGGCGGAAACCCAGATCGTCCCACTCCCGGCGGCGCCCAAGGGCGTGCCCGCGCCGGGCGGCGCCACGGTTCCGGCCGCCGTGCCTGCGCCGGACGTCCCGGCCGGGGCCTTGGCCGTGGCCCAGCACTTCCAGCCCATCGTCGACTTCGTCACGCCCCAGAACGGCGCGCCGGCGCGGGTGGAGGATCTGGTGCGCCTGTTGGGCGAGGCTTATCAGGAGCTGAGCAACGTCGCCAGCGGGCCCGGCAACGGCCGGATGGCCATGTACACCCGCACCTCCCACGGCGGGGCCGGCGGGCCCATCCAGATGCTGAACAGCCAGGCGCCGCAGATGCCGCGTCCCGTCTCCGGCTGGATCGGCACCATCACCGGCAGCGCGTCCGAACAGTCCGTGGGCGGTGCCCGCGCCCAGCTGACCAACTTGTGGGGCGGGGAGGTCGGCGGCTTTTGCACCCGCGCCGTCAAGGACCGCTACCCCTTCGCCAAGGACAGCGCCAAGGAAATCTCGGTGGGTGACTTCACCCGTCTGTTCGCCCCCGGCGGCATGATGGACAACTTCTTCAACGCGCACCTGAAGACCCTGGTCGACACCTCGGGGTCCAAGTGGCGGTGGAGCAAGGTGGGCGACACGGGCCTGGGCATTCCCGACAGCGTCCTGGCCTCCTTCCAGAACGCCGCCCAGATCCGCGACGCCTTCTTCCCCGACGGCGGCCAGCAGCCCCGCGTCGCCCTGCAGGTGACGCCGGTGACGCTGGATCCGAAGTCCACCGGCGTGCTGTTCGCCAGCGGCGGCCAGCAGATCGAATACCAGCACGGGCCGCAGTGGCCGGCCGCCTTGCAGTGGCCGGACAACGATCCCAACGGCGTCAGCCGCGTGGTGTTCGAGGTCACCGACGGCATGCCGCAGAGCGTGATGAAGACCGGCGCGTGGTCGCTGTTCCACCTGGTCGACCAGGGCACGGTCACGCCGCTGGGCAGCGACAATCTGCGGGTCAACTTCACCTCCGGCACCCACAACGCGGGGTTCGAGATGAAGTCCAGCACCGCGCTCAACCCCTTCATCCTCAAAGAACTGAGGGCGTTCCGTTGTCCAGTCTCTTTCTGAATGGCGCCGCCTCGGCCCGCGAGCCGGGCTTCTTCGGCAAGATCCCGGCCCGGGGCGACTTCGTCTCCCGGCGGCTCGACCCCGCGATCGTCCGCCCGTTGGATGAGTGGCTGCAGTCGTCGCTCGCCACCAGCCAGCGGCAGATGGGCGAGGCCTGGCTGCCCAGCTACCTGGACACGCCGGTCTGGCGCTTCGTCCTGGGGCCGGGGGTCTGCGGCGACACGGCCATCGCCGGCGTGCTGATGCCCAGCGTCGACCGGGTGGGGCGTTACTTCCCCCTGGTGCTGGCGGCCCCGCTGCCCGGCTGCGTCGCCCCCATCCGCCTGATCGAAAGCGGCCGGTCATGGTTCGACCGGGTGGAAGACCTGGCCCTGACCTCGCTGGATGATGACTTCGACTTCGACAGCTTCGACCAGGCCGCCCGCGTCCTGGGCGCGCCGCCCTACGACACCACCCGGGGCCCGGCGGAAAGCAGCGCCTTCCGCGTCGGCCTGGCCAACAACGGCGGGGCCGGCGGCCGGGGCGCCCTCGGCAGCGCCTATGCGGAACTGCTGGACCAGGTGCTGATCGGCTTCAACAACCGCTTCAGCCTGTGGTGGACCACGGGGTCGGACAAGGTCGCGTCCTCGCTGCTGATCTCTCCCGGCCTGCCGGCGCCGCAGAACTACGCCGCCTTCCTGGATGGCCGGTGGGAACGCTGGGGCTGGGAACGCCCGGCCGACACCGGGCTACACCTGGCGGATGAGGAGTTGCCCATTCTGCTGCTGCGGCCGGTGGTGGCCCTGCCGGGCCATGGCCGCACCCATCCCGGCACCCGCCGCACCATCAACCAGGACGCCCTGCTGCTGCGCCCTGACCTGGGGCTGTGGTGCGTCGCCGACGGCCTGGGCGGCCATTCGGCGGGGGAGGTGGCCAGCGCCCTGACGGTCAAGGCGCTGGACGGCGTGCTGCCGCCCCTGTCCTACGGTGGCTTCGTGGATGAGGTGCGCGAGGCCCTGGTGGAGGCCAACGACAAGCTGCGGGCCCAGGCCGCCACCCTGGGCGACCAGGCGCTGATCGCGTCCACCGCCGTGGTGCTGCTGATTTACGCCAACCGCTTCAACTGCCTGTGGGTGGGCGACAGCCGCGTCTACCTGCTGCGCGATGGCCGGCTGCGCCAGCTGACCACCGACCACGTCGCCGCCGGGGTCAACCACAACCAGCGCGCCACCATGCTGGTCACCCGCGCGGTCGGCGCCGCCGACACGCTGGAGATCGACATGGTGCAGGATGTGATCCAGCCGGGCGACCGCTTCCTGTTGTGCAGCGATGGCATCACCAAGGTGCTGGACGACACCGAGATCGCCACCCTTCTACATGGCCTGCCCCCGCGCGAGACGGTGGACGCCCTGGTGGAGAACATCCTGGTCAGCGGCGCGCCCGACAACCTGACCGCCATCGTCGTCGACGTGCCGGAGGCTGATCATCCGGTGGCCGCCGCCGCCGCCGCGCAAGCCCCGGTGACGGCGGCTCCGGCGCTGGAGGACGTGCGCCAAGGGGGTGCGGAATGAGCCCGGCCGCCATCATGCCCAGCCCGACCGCCGAGGCGGACACCCTGCAGCAGCCAGACGAGATGACATCGCTGCTGCTGAGCCCGGAGACACCGGACGAGCTGACGCGCTTCGCCCCGGCGGAGCTGACCGAGGTGCTGGTGACCCCGGCGGCGGCCGTCCCGGTGGTGCCGACGCGGGAAGGGATGGAGGGGCAGGTCGCGGGCTTCATCGCCGCCATCCGGGCGGAGGCGCACCGCGCTGGCCTCGACGAGGTGGCCTCCCTGGACCTGCTGACCGGCGCCCGCGCGGCGCTGGACCGCCATATCCAGTCCGCCCAACGCCCTTGGGAGGATGAACCGGCGGCATCGCCCGCCGGGGCGGCCGCGCCCAAGGCCGACCCCACCGGCTGGTCCGTGGCGCCGGGCAGCACCATGCTGAACACCTTCATCGTCCGCACCCTGCTGGCGCGCGGCGGCATGGGTGAAATCTACCGGGTGCGCCACCGCGACCTGAAGACGGACCACGCCATCAAGGTCATAATCCCGGAGTACCGGGACGACGCCAAGATCGTCGGCCTGTTCCATGAGGAAGGCCGCCTGCTGCAGCGCATCCGCCATGACGCGGTGGTGAACTGCGCCGGCCTGTTCCGCGACACCGACGGCCGCTCCATGCTGGTGCTGGAGTATATCGACGGTCAGTCGCTTTCCTACTTCCTGCGACGGGGCCCTGTGGCGCTGACGGGGCTGGAGGCACTGCTGCGCCGCCTGGCGGCCGGCCTCGCGGCCGTGCATGCCGCCGGCCTGGTGCACCGCGACGTCTCCCCCGACAACATCCTGCTACCGGGCGACAATCCCGCCGCCGCCAAGCTGATCGACTTCGGCGTGGCGCGGGAGATGCGGGGCGGGGTCACGCCGCGCGATGGGCTGGATTTCGCCGGCAAGTTCTCCTTCGCCTCGCCGGAGCAGCTGGGCATGCACGGCGGCGCCATCGGCGTGGCGTCGGACATCTACAGTCTGGGCCTGGTCATCGTGGCCGCCGCCCGGGGCGAGAAGCTGCCCATGGGCCAGACGGTGGAGGAGGCGACGGCCGCCCGCCGCCAGGTGCCGGCGCTGGACGCCGTGCCCAGCCGCCTGCGTCCCCTGGTCGAGGCCATGCTGCAGCCCGATCCCAAGCGCCGGCCCACCGATCTGGCGCCGCTGCTGCGGGCATTGGACAGCGTTCACGCCGCCCCGGCCCGTGGCGGCCTGTGGGCTCGGCTGTGGCCGTTCCGAAAGGGGGCGTGATGGACACGGTGATCCCATCCCCCGCCGACACCGCCGGTGCCACCCTGGACCTCCCCGGCCTGCTGGCCCCCATCCCGGGTGACCAGCCCTGCGGCCCCGACCTGCGCACCCATGCCGGGGGCGACGCCGCCTATTTCCAGCTGAAGGATCTGCGCGCCACGGCCCGCGCCATCGAGCGGCGGGCGGATTCCGAGGACGAGGCCCAGTCCTCCCTGGCGGAATGGCAGCGCATCCATGACTTGGCCCGCATCGTCCTGACGCAACGGACCAAGGATGTGGAGATCGCCGTGTGGCTGACGGAGGCCGCCGTGCGGCTGGACGGCTTCGCCGGCCTGGCCGATGGCTTCCGCCTGCTGACGGGCTTGGTGGAACGGCATTGGGATGGCGTCCATCCCCTGCCCGACACGGATGGCCCGGATGAGGACGGCATCGCCGTGCGGCTGGCGCCCATCGGCGGGCTGAACGGCCATGGGGCGGAAGGCACGCTGATCCAGCCCATCCGCAAGGTGCCGCTGCTGCGCGATGACGGGGGCGAGCCCATCGCCTATTGGCACTACGCCCTGGCGCAACGCGCCAGCCAGACACCCGACAGCCGCAGCCGGCCAGGCAGGACGCAGCCGCCCACGCTGGACGCCCTGTCCCAGCGCATGGGCCAGCAGCCGGCGGCCCGCAACCGGGCGCTGCTGGCCGAGGTCCGCGCCTGCCGCCAGGCCTTCCGTGACCTTGATCGGCTGCTGACCGAGCGGGCGGGCGCCGATGCGCCGCCCACCTCCACCATCACCCACATCCTGGAGGAGGTGGAGGACGCCGTCGTGTTCCTGACCGGCCTGTCGGCCAAGGAAGAGGTGGAGGAGGCCGCCGTGCCCGACGTGATCCTGCAATCCGCCACCGGCGCCCCGGTTCTCGCGGAGGAGACGGCTCCCCAGCGCCCGGCCAAAGGCATCACCAGCCGGGAGGAGGCGCTGAACCAGCTGGCGGAGATCGGCCAGTATTTCCGCCGGACGGAGCCACACTCGCCCCTGTCCTACACCATCGAGGACCTGGTGCGGCGCGGCCGCATGCCGCTGCCCGAACTGCTGGCGGAGCTGCTGGCCGATGCCGGGGCGCGCAACACCCTGCTGACCACCGCCGGCATAAGACCCAACCAGAACAACGGGCAATAAGCCATTGAGGCATCGTCATTCTTATTCCGGGGCAACCCTAGACAGACAGCAACCCATGGGTAGGAGAAGGTTAGATGGCCAGCGTTCATGACAAGCTCGAGCGGGTTCGCAAGCCGCGCGTGCATATCAAATACGAGGTCGAGACCGATGGGGCGATGGTCGAGAAGGAGCTGCCCTTCGTGGTCGGCGTGCTCGGCGATTTCTCCGGCGATCCGACGGAGGATCTGAAGCCGCTGAAGGACCGCAAGTTCATTCAGATCGACCGTGACAACTTCAACGAGATCCTGGCGCGCATGAAGCCGTCCCTGTCGTTGCGGGTTCGTAACGAACTGGAGGACGACGGCAGCGAGATGGCCGTGAATCTCAAGTTCTCCTCGCTGGAGGACATGGAACCCGGACAGATCGTCATGCAGGTGCCGGCACTGCGCAAGTTGCTGGAGACGCGCAACCAGCTGCGCGACCTGCTGACCAAGGCCGACCGTTCGACCCAGCTGGAAGACCTGCTGGAGTCCATTCTTCAGGATGACACCCAACTGCGGAAGCTGTCGCAGCAGTTGGGGGCCGCCACCGAGGAGGTGAAGTGATGACCGACACCCTGACCGTATCCCGCGAGGAAGCCGCCGCCGGCACCGTGGAGGGCGTCTCGCTGCTGGACCAGGCCATCGGCGCCACCAAGCAGACCGAACCCGCCCGTGTGCAGGAACTGCTGCGCACGCTGACGCAAGAGGCCCTGGGCGGCACCGTCACCTACAACCGCAATCTGACGCTGACGCTGACCGCGGCGGTGAAGGCCCTGGACGCCAAGCTGTCCAAGCAGCTGGCCGCCATCATGCATCATCCGGAATTCCTGAAGCTGGAGGGCAGTTGGCGGGGCCTGCACCACCTGGTGATGAACACGGAGACCAGCGCCAACCTGAAGATCCGCGTGCTGAACGTGCGTAAGCGCGAGCTGATGAAGGATCTGTCCAAGGCGGTGGAGTTCGACCAGAGCGAACTGTTCAAGAAGCTCTATGAGAACGAGTTCGGCACGCCGGGCGGGGAGCCCTACGGCATGCTGATCGGGGATTACGAGTTCACCAACCACCCCGAGGACGTGCAGATGCTGACCAGTCTGTCCAGCATCTCCGCCGCCGCCTTCGCGCCCCTGATCTCCGCCGCCAGCCCCAAGCTGTTCGGCTTCCAGGATTATCAGGAGCTGGCCAAGCCCCGCGATCTGGAGAAGATCTTCGAGACGGCGGAATACGCGCAGTGGCGCAGCTTCCGCGACAGCGAGGACAGCCGCTTCGTCACCCTGACCCTCCCGCGCGTCCTGGCCCGCCTGCCGTACGGGGCCGCCACGCTGAGCGTCGACGACTTCAATTTCGAGGAAGCCCCCCTGGACCCGGCCGGCAAGTCACTGGCGCTGGATCATAACGAGTACTGCTGGATGAACGCGGCCTACGTCCTGGGCTCGCGCGCCACCGAGGCTTTCGCCAAGTACGGCTGGTGCACAGCCATCCGTGGCGCCGAGGGTGGCGGCAAGGTGGAAACCCTGCCCACCCATGTCTTCGTCAGCGACGACGGCGACCCCGACCAGAAGTGCCCGACGGAGATCGGCATCACCGACCGCCGCGACGCCGAGCTGGGCAAGCTGGGTTTCCTGCCCCTCTGCCACTACAAGAACACCGACTACGCCGTGTTCTTTGGCGCCCAGACGGTGCAGAAGCCCAAGAAGTACGACCGCCCGGACGCCACGGCAAACGCCGCCATCTCCGCGCGCCTGCCCTACATGATGGCCACGTCCCGCTTCGCCCATTACCTGAAGGTGATGGCGCGCGACAAGATCGGCAGCTTCCTGGAAGTCGAGGACTGCGAGGCTTGGCTGAACCGCTGGATCAACAACTACGTCAACGCCAATGAGGGCGCTGGCCAGGAGATGAAGGCGGCCTATCCCTTGCGTGAGGCCAAGATCACGGTGAAGGAAATCCCGGGCAAGCCCGGCTCCTACAACGCCATCGCCTGGCTGCGGCCCTGGCTGCAGATGGAGGAGTTGACGACCTCGCTGCGCATGGTGGCACGGATACCGAGCAAGCTCTGATGCGACAGACCCTTGAGGCGGCAGCCCCGGGGGTGGCCCTGGCGACGGGGGGGCGGATCGACGCGATGGAAGGCCGGGTCCCCCGGCCGGACGCGCCCCCGGCTTGGCGGCTGGATCTCAGCCGCCATCCTGACAAGCGCCTGGTCATCGACCAGCTGATCGCGGCGATCGACGCTCTGCTCACGGCCCAGGTCAACGCCATCCTGCATCATCCCCGCTTCCAGCAGCTGGAGGCGTCGTGGCGCGGGCTGCTCCAGCTCGTGGACGCCTCGGCGTCCACCCGCGCCATCAAGATCCGGGTGCTGGATGTTTCCTGGCGCGAACTGTGCCGCGACTTCGAACGCGCCATCGAATTCGACCAGAGCCAGCTGTTCACCAAGGTGTACAGCGACGAATTCGGCACGCCGGGCGGGGAGCCCTTCGGCCTGCTGATCGGCGACTACGCCGTGCAGCACCAGCGGGACGCCGACCATCCCACCGACGACGTGGGCACGCTGAAGGCCATCGCCGCCGTGGCGGCCGCTGCCTTCTGCCCCTTCGTCACCAGCTGCTCGCCGGCATTGTTCGGGCTGGACAGCTTCGGCGACATGGCCAGCGACGTGGACCTCGCCCGTTCCTTCGAGGGGCATGAGTTCATCCGCTGGCGGGCGTTGCGCGAGGCGGAGGACGCGCGCTTCATCGGCATCGCCCTGCCGCGGGTGATGATGCGCCCGCCCTACCGCCATGATCCCAACCGCATCGACGGCTTCCGCTTCGCGGAGCGGGCCGGACGGCCAGGGGCGGGCGACTACCTCTGGGGCAATGCCGCCTTCGCCTTCGCCACCGTGGTCATGCGCGCCTTTCACCAGTACGGCTGGTTCGCGGATATCCGGGGCGCGCCGGATGACCTGAACGGTGGCGGCCTGGTGGACCGCTTTCCCGGCCATACCTTCCCGGCGCTGGGCGGGGCGACGGCGCCGGCCGCCCCGCTGGACGTCTACCTGTCCGACCGGCAGGAGAAGCAGCTGAGCGACCTGGGCGTCGTGCCGCTGTCGCGCGTCAGCTACGCCGACGCTTGCGTCTTCTACAGCTGCCAGTCCCTGCACGCGCCCAAGGTCTATGACCGGGCCACGGCTACGTCCAACGCCCGGCTCTCCGCCATGCTGCAGTACGTGCTCTGCGCCTCCCGCTTCGCGCACTACATCAAGATGATCGGCCGGGACAAGATCGGTTCCTTCGCCACCGCGCATGATTTCGAGGATCACCTGCGCGACTGGCTGCGGGGCTATTGCCTGGGCAACGACGACGCCAGCGCGTCGTTCAAGGCCCGCTATCCCTTGCGCGAGGCCGAGGTGCAGGTCCGCGACATCGCCGGCCGGCCGGGCGCCTTTGGCTGCGTCATCCATCTGAAACCGCATTTCCAGCTCGACGACGTCCAGACCAGCTTCCGCTTGGTCACGGAACTCGTCGGCCCCCAGGCTTGACGGAAGGGACCCCATGAGCCAGACCGCCATCACCCAAGCGCTGGAGGCCGGCGACCTGACCGGCGCCACGGTCGCCGCCACCGCCTATGTGCAGAACGCCCCCACCGACACCGGTTCCCGCTATCTGCTGGCCGAATTGCTGTGCCTGGGCGGGCAGCTGGAACGGGCGGACAGCCAGCTGTCCGTGGTGCTGAACCAGGACCCGGGCTCCATGGTCCCCGTCGCCCTGCTGCGGCAGCTGATCCGGGCGGAGACGGCGCGGCAGGACTGGTACCGCGCCGGCCGCCCGCCGGAGTTCCTGACGGAGGTGTCGGCCGCCGCCCGCCTGCACCTGGAGGCGGGCGTCCAGGCCCGCGCGGGGGACGCCAGCGGCGCGGCCCGGATCCTGGCGGAGGCGGAGGCCTTGCGCCGCCCGTCCGCCGGCCAGCACAAAGGCATCGCCTTCACCGATTTTCGTGACCTGGACGACGCCTGCGGCGGCCTGCTGGAGCTGCTGAGCGCCGATGGCGCCTATTACTGGGTGGACCTGGCGGACGTGCAGGGCCTGGACCTGGCCCCGGCCAAACGTCCGGCCGACCTGCTGTGGCGCCCGGTGCGCCTGAGCTTACGCGACGGCACCGCCGGCAGCCTCTATCTGCCTATGATCTATGCCGGTGCCGGCGGGGAGGGCATGACCGACCAGCATCGCCTGGGTCGCCTGACCGACTGGGTGGACCGCCACGGCGCCATCCTGGGCCGGGGCCAGCGCTGCTTCCTGGTGGGAGACGACGCGGTGGGCGCCGCCGACCTCACCACCCTGCGCTTCGACGGGCGCCAAGCGGATGTGGAGGCGGCGTAAGTCATGCCGGCACCCCAGCCCGCCACCATCGTGCCATCCGTGCTTGACCGGCTGATCCAGCCGGTGGAAGGCCCGACGGTGCGCGCCCCCGGCTGGAACGCGGCGCTGTCGCAGCTGAAGAACGCCATCCGCCGGGATCTGGAGGCCATGCTGAACACCCGCCGGCGGCCGGGCAAGCTGGGGCCCGACCTGGCGGAGGTGGGGCGGTCCGCCCTCAACTACGGCATTCCCGACTTCACGGCCCTGAACATGGCGGCGCCGGAGCGTCAGGCGGCGTTCGGCCGGGCGCTGGAGACGGCCATCCGCGAGTTCGAGCCGCGCCTGTCCGCCGTGGCCGTCACCCTGCTGAACGGCGGCCGCAATCTGGATCGCACCTTGCGCTTCCGGGTGGAGGCGGTGATCCGCCTGGATCCGGCGCCCGAACCCATTGTCTTCGAATCCGTGCTGGATCCCGTCAGCCAGACCTTCCTGATCAAGGGCGACCCCCATGCCTGACACCTTCCTGTCCTTCTACAACCAGGAACTGGCGGCCATCCGACGGGCGGCGACCCGCTTCGCGGCGGAGCACCCCAAGGTGGCGGGCAACCTGCGCATCAGTCCGACCACGGTGGACGACCCCCATGTCGCCCGGCTGATCGAATCCTTCGCCTACCTGACGGCCCGGGTGCGGCAAAAGCTGGATGACGACTTCCCCGAACTGACCGACGCGCTGCTGGGCGTGCTCTACCCCCACTACGTGACGCCGCTGCCCTCCATGGCCATCGTGCAGATGAAGGCGGCGCCGGAGCTGACGGGCAGCTTCACCGTGCCGCGTGGCGCGCAGGTGGAGACGGAGGCGGTGCGGGGTGAGCCTTGCCGCTTCCAGACCACGATGCCGACCGAGATCTGGCCGGTGGAGGTGACGGCGGCCAGCCTGGCGGCCCTGCCGGCGGCGGCCCCCCTGGTGGCGGCCGCCCGCCAGGCCAAGTCGGTGCTGCGCCTGAAAATCAGCTCCACCGCCCAGGGCCAGGGGCTGACCGACCTGGGCGTGGACCGCCTGCGCCTGTTCCTCTCCGGCCCGCCGGAACTGGCCTACACCCTGCACGAGCTGCTGCTGAACAACGTCGTCGGCATGGCGGTGGTGGAGGATGTGAACGATCCCATGCCGGTTGAACTGGGACCGGAGCACCTGACGCCGGTGGGTTTCGAGCCGGAGGAGGGCATGGTGCCCTACGGCGCCCAGTCCTTCCTGGGTTATCGCCTGCTGAGCGAGCTGTTCGCCTTTCCGGAAAAGTTCCTGTTCGTGGACCTGCATGGCCTCACCGCCCGCAGCCTGCGCGGCGTCGGCCGGGATATGGAGGTCTACCTCTACCTCGACCGCGTGTGGACGGAGGGGGAGCGGCTGGTGCGGCCGCAGGTGTTCGCGCTGGGCTGTGTCCCGGTCGTCAACCTGTTCCGCCAATCGGCGGAGCCCATCATCCTGGGCCACGACGCGACCGAATATCTGGTGCAGGCGGACGCGCGCCGGCCGGAGGCGCGCGAGATTTACGCCATCGAGCGGGTGCGCGCCTCGTCGCCCCGGGGGGAGAAGGCCGAATTCCTGCCGCTCTATGGCAACCACCACGGTGGGGACCCGGCCCGGCACCAGCACTTCTGGCATGCCATGCGCCGGCCCCGCGGCGGGCGCGACCGCAGCAGCGAGATGTACATCTCCCTGGTCGACGTGGGCCTGAACCCCAACGCCCCGCCCGACTGGACGGTCAGCGTGGAGACGCTGTGCTTCAACCGCGACCTGCCGGCGCAACTGCCTTTCGGCGGCGGCCATCCCCGCCTGCACCTGACTGAGGGCGGGCCGGTGGGCGGTGTCACTTGCCTGACCCCGCCCACGGCCGTGGTGCGGCCCCAGACGGGCGACGGCGCCCGCTGGCGCCTGATCTCCCATCTCAACCTCAACCACCTGTCGCTTATCGATGGCAAGGGGGGGATGGACGGCCAGAGGGGGCAAGGGCAAAGGGGGGAAGGGCAGGGCGGCGCGGCGGCGTTGCGGGAACTGCTGAAGCTTTACGACCTGAAGGACACGCCGGAAACGCGCGCCATCGTCGACGCGGTCACGGCCATCGGTTATCGCCGGGCCACGGCGCGGGCGCCGCACGCCGACTTCGCCGCCCTGTGCCGCGGGGTGGATATCGACCTGGTGATGGATCCGGAGCGGGCGGGCGCCATGGGCGTCTATCTGCCGGCGGCGGTGCTGGAGCGCTTCTTCGCCCTTTACACCTCCCTCAACTCCTTCACCCGGCTGACGGTGCGGGCCAAGGGGCGGAGCGAGCCGTTGGCCCGCTGGGGGGCCCGTATCGGCGCCAAGGTGACGGCATGAACGCCATCGCTCCCACCCCCACCTTGGCCGGCCCGCCGGCCCTGATCGATCTTCTGCGGCAGGAACCTTTTCGCTTCGACCTGTTCCGCGCCATCCAACTGCTGGAACGGCAGTTCGGTGGCGGGGAGGAGGATGAGCTTCCCATCCGCTTCGCCGCCAACCAGTCGTTGTGTTTCCCGGCGCATGAGATCCAGCGCCTGCACCTGCCGCATCTGGCGGATGAGGCCGAAGGGGACGGCGAGGAGGGCGGCCGGCCGGAACCCGCCCGCCTGGACCTGAACGTCATGACCCTGACGGGGCCGGTGTCGGCCCTGCCGCAGACCTATACCGAGACGGCCATCCGCAGCCTGCGCGACCGCACGCCAGGCTTCGCCGCCTTCCTCGACCTGTTCAACGACCGCCTGGCCACCTTGCTGTTCCGTGCCTGGCGCCGCTATCGCCTGCCCGCCTTGTATGAGCACCGCGGGCTGGAGGGCGGCGACGGCGCCACGGCGGCGTTGTTCGGCATCGCCGGCTTCGGCACGGCCCACCTGCGCGGGCGGCTGTCGGTGGGGGACGAGGTGCCGCTGTTCTACGCCGGCCTGTTCAGCCAGCAGCCCCGCGCCGCCATCTCGCTGGAGCGCCTGCTGGCCGACGCCTGCGGCTTGCCGGTGAAGGTGCGGCAGTTCGCCGGCCGCTGGATCGCCATCCCACCGGAGGAACAGAGCCGCCTCCGCCTGGGCGGCAAGGCCCCGGCCTACAACCGCCTGGGGGTGGACGCGGTGGCCGGCGCCCGCATGTGGGATGTGCAGGGCCAATTCCGCATCGTCCTGGGCCCCCTGACGCGGCGCCAGTTCATGGACCACCTGCCAGGACGCCCCGGCCTCAAGCGCCTGGTGGAACTGGCCCGTCTCTACGCCGGGCCGGAGTTGGGCTTCGACGTGCAGTTGGTGCTGCATCGGGAGGAGGTGCCGGCCTGCGCCCTGGATGGTCGGGACGGGGCGGGACCGCGTCTGGGCTATGACAGCTGGGTGGCGTCGCTGCCCATGCTGAACGACCCTGATGACGCAATTATCAGTATAAAAGGCGTTGATTAAAGCTATTTTTTTATCTAAAATATGAAAAGGGGCCTTGTATTAATGTAATATTACGTAAGTGAGGCAATAACAGTGGCAAATTGGATATTATAACTATTGGGTAAGTTTCAGGATGATTTCCAGTTTTATTTTGCAGTCGTGCCATCGGTGGGCCTGGGGCATGCGGTGGGATCGAGGTTTACGTCAACCAAGAGCGCGGGTCTGGACATGGATTCGATGGATCTGAGGACGCTGGTCGATGGGCTGGATGCCACGGCCCGGCGTGCACTGGAAGCCGCAGCCGGCGGCGCCATGGGCAAAACCCATTATGAGATCGAGATCGAGCACTGGCTGCACGCCCTGCTTGATCGGCCGGATACCGGCCTGCGCCCGGCCTTGCCCCAGGTGGGGATGACGCCGGAGACGCTGGAGCGCGCGCTGGAGCGGGGGTTGGCCCGGTGCCGCACCGGCAGCAGCCGGGCGCCCGCCTTCTCCCCCCGCGTGGTGTCGCTGATGCGCGAGGCCTGGTTCCTGGCCACCCTGCGCTTCAAGGCCGGCGCCATGTCGCCCCTTCACCTGTTGGCCGCCCTGGTGGCGGACAAGAACGGCGCGCTGGCCTTCGGTGAGCTGGCGGCAGCCCTGGAGGCCATCGATCCCCAGGCGCTGGACGCCCTGATCGAGGCGGAGGCGCCGGCGGCCGGTGCCGTGCCCGGCACAACGGCCAAGCCCGGCGGCCGCACACCCAACCTGGACGCGTACACCATTGACCTGACGGCGGAGGCGGCCCAGGGCCGCATCGACCCCATCACCGGCCGGGACGCGGAGGTGCGGCAGGTCATCGATATCCTGACCCGCCGCCGCCAGAACAACCCCATCCTGGTGGGCGAGGCCGGCGTGGGCAAGACCGCCGTGGTGGAAAGCCTGGCGTTGCGCATTACCGCCGGCGAGGTGCCGCCGGCCCTGCGGGAGGTCAGCATCCGTACCCTGGACCTGGGATTGCTGCAGGCCGGCGCCGGCGTGAAGGGGGAGTTCGAGAACCGCCTGAAGGGGGTGATCGATGAGGTCAAGGCCTCCCTCAAGCCCATCATCCTGTTCGTGGACGAGGCGCACACCCTGATCGGCGCCGGGGGCCAGGCGGGGCAGGGCGACGCCGCCAACCTGCTGAAGCCCGACCTGGCGCGCGGGGCCTTGCGCATGGTCGCCGCGACCACCTGGGCGGAATACAAGCGTTATATCGAGCGTGACGCCGCCCTGGTCCGCCGCTTCCAGCCGGTGAAGGTGGATGAGCCGGACGAGGCGACGGCCATCGCCATGATGCGCGGCCTGGTGCCGACGCTGGAGAAGCACCATGGCGTGCGCATCCTGGACGCGGCGGTGCGGGCGGCGGTGGAATTGTCACACCGCTACATCACCGGCCGCCAGTTGCCCGACAAGTGCGTCAGCGTGCTGGACACCGCCGCCGCCATGGTGGCCATGAGCCAGGCCGGCCGGCCGGAGGCGCTGGACGCCGTGGCGCGCGAGGCCCAGGGGCTGGAGACGGAGAAGGCATCGCTGCTGCGCGAGGCCGCGCTGGGCGCCGACCATGACGCGGCCGTCACCGCGCTGGACAACCGCCTGGCCGACGCCCGGCTGCGGCAGGAGGACCTGAACTGGCGCTGGACGGAGGAACGCCGCCTGATCGATGAGATCGTGGGTGTACGGGGCGCCCTGGAAAACAAGATGGCGGAAACGGCGGGCGCTGACACCGACATGGCGGCGCTGCGCGCCCGCCACGCCCGCCTGCACCAGGACCTGGCGGACTTCCAGGGCGAACGGCCCCTGATGCATCACGACGTCACCGCCCAGGCGGTGGCGGAGGTGGTGGCGCGCTGGACCGGCATTCCCGTCGGCCGCATGCTGTCCAGCGAGATCGAAACGGTGCTGGGCCTGGAAAGCCGCCTGGGCCAGCGGGTGGTAGGCCAGGACGACGCCCTGCACCTGATCGCCGACGTGCTGCACACCGCCCGCGCCGGCATCGCCGATCCGCGCAAGCCGCCCGCCATCTTCCTGCTGGCCGGCCCCAGCGGCGTGGGCAAGACGGAAACCGCCCTGGCGCTGGCCGACATGATGTACGGCGGGGAGCAGAGCCTGACCGTCATCAATATGTCGGAGTTCAAGGAGGAGCATAAGGTTTCCCTCCTTATGGGCTCTCCCCCCGGCTATGTCGGCTATGGCGAGGGCGGCATCCTGACGGAGGCGGTGCGCCGCCGGCCCTACGGCGTGCTGCTGCTGGATGAGATGGAAAAGGCGCACCCCGGCGTGCAGGACATCTTCTACCAGGTGTTCGACAAGGGCGTGCTGCGCGATGGCGAAGGCCGCGACATCGACTTCCGCAACACCACCATCCTGATGGCGTCCAACGCCGGGTCCGACCTGCTGACGGCGCTGGCCGCCGACCGCGAGACGCTGCCGGATCTGGCGGGCCTGACCGCCGCCCTGCATCCGGAACTGCTGAAACACTACAAGGGCGGCTTCCTGGGNNCGGTGACGGTGGTGCCGTACCTGCCGCTGACGNCCGAGCGCCTGCG
>NZ_BACU01000096.1 GCF_000333275.1 Azospirillum sp. B4
GATGGTCCGTCAGCTGAAAGCGGCCGCAGGGGGCCAGCGACCGGCAGTCGCTGGCGGCCTGCACCGTTTCCCGCTCCACCTCCTCCGCTGCATGGCCAGCTTGGCTCGCCGCTCGCCGTCGCCGGCGCTGTCGTGCAGGCCGGGATAATCGAAGTGCTCGTGCTCGGGATCCTGCTGGAAGGTGGAGACGGTGGGGACCGTTTGCTTCAGGTCCAGCTTGCTGGTCTGGAAGTTGTAGTCGCCCAGGCCCCAGGCGCTGGCCTGGTAGGCGTGGCTGCGGTGCCATTCGGTGATGTGGTTGCTGTGGGCGGAGGCGGCGCTGAAGGGGATCAGCGGCTCATCGCCCGTCTGGTAGGCGGACGTCTGGTGGCCCAGGACCAGGGTGTGCCTGCCGGCCTCATGGCGGAAGAAATAGTAGAGGCCATCCTCCTCCATCAGGCGGGAGACGAAGTTGAAGTCGGTCTCGCGGTACTGGACGCAATACTCCCGGGGGGGCGGGGCGCTGACGCCGGAGAAGTCGTACTGGGTGACGCCCAGTTCACCGAAGATGGTCTCCAGGATGTCCAGGGTGGTCTTGTTCTGGAAGATGCGGCAGTCGCTGGTGCGGGTCAGGAACCACAGGCGGGGGACGACGCGCAGGGTGTAGTGCCGCTGCCCGCGCGAGGCGGCGTGCCCCCCGGTCAGCGAGGCGACGACGCCGTTGAAGACACGATAGACGCCATCGTCCAGGCGCAGCTTCAAATCCACGCTCTGCGCGATCAGCGCCTTCGGGTCCAGGTTGTCGTCCATGGCGCGCACCGTCGCCCGGAACTCGAACGGCACCGACAGCCCCTCGGTCCCCTCCAGCGCCTCCAGCAGCAACTGGTCGGGCCCCAGGGGGCTGTCTATCCCCAGCAACCGCTCCGCTTGGGTGTAGGTGTCCATGATCAGTCCCCCCGCCTCAATGTTTGCCCGGCGGCGGCCATTTGCCCTCCGCCTTCAGGGCGCGGATCTGGGAGGCCGGGGGTGGCGGCCAGGAATAGCCCGCGGCCTTGATCCTCTCGATCACCTGGGGCAGCGCCTTGCCGTCGGGGTTGTTGGGCAGGATGCGGGAGTCCGCCGCCAGGCCGGCGACGGTGGCGCCCCCCGCTTCCGCCCATGGCGAGGCCCCGTGATCCAGCAGGAAGGCGGCCATCTGCCAATGATCGGTGCCGGCGGCGGTCAACAGCGGCGTGGTGCCGACCTCGTCCGCGCTGTTGATGTCGCCGCCGGCGTCCAGCAGGGCCTGCGCCACGGGAACATCCCCCATGAGGCCGGCGACGTGCAGCGATGTCTGGCCATCGGCCGTACCATTGGGGTCGGCGCCTGCGGCCAGCAACGCCTTGACCATCGGCAGGTCGTGAATGGCCGACGCCTTGTTGAGCGGCGCCAGCCCGGGGGCACCGTTGGGGTCGGCGTGGGCCTTCAGCAGGGCGTCGACCATGGCGTGGTCGTGCCGCTCCACCGCCATGATCAGGCCGGTGGCCCCATTGCGCCCCACGGTGTTGACCCCGCCGGGGGCCTCGCGGGCGGCGGCCAGTGCCACATCGACCTTGCCGGCTGCCACGGCCTCGGCGAAGCGGCGGGCGGCCGGGTCCGTGAAGCGGTCGGGAAAGAAGACCAGGGTATTCGTCGCCATCGTCCCACCGTGTGAAGGCTGAAAGAATGAAGGGGCGCCACGGGCCACGAAGG
>NZ_BACU01000095.1 GCF_000333275.1 Azospirillum sp. B4
GGACTTGCTGGCGAAGTGCTGCCCAGGGCTTCGCCCAGCAGGGCGCCGCCGCCGGTGGCGGCCATGGCCCCGCCCACCGCCGCGATGACGCCCAGCGCCGCGCCGCCCGTGCCCACCACCGCGATGACGGCGAGGGCCGCCCCCAGGCCGATGGCGGCCCCCACCAGGAAGCCGCCGAGGGCGCTGGTATGCTGGATGGGATCCTCCAGCCGGGCAGCCCCGTATTGCGGTGCGCCACCGTCCATCGTCAGGCCTCGGCGGCAGCGGCCGGCGCCGGCCAGGCGAAGCTGTTCAGGATCTGCATGAATTGCGCGTCGGCGTCGGCGAACTCCGTCAGGCGGGCGGTGTTGACGATGGAGATGCAGCGGCCGTCGGGCAGCAGGCTGTAGATCTGGCGCTGCTTGATGGGCCCGGCGCCAGCGTCCCACTGGAAGACCAGCTCCACCGCCGGGCGTCCGGCCAGCATGACATCCTGCCGGGTCGCCAGCTGGAAGCTGCGCGCCCGGGCGATCAGGTCCTTCAGCTGCCGGTTGACGTAGGCGCCCAGCGTCTCCTCCCCCTGCGGGCGGTCGTAGGCGACCATGATGTTCGGCACCACCGGGCTGCCGCTGGGCGGGGCGGACCAGGCGACCATGGAGCGGTCGATCCAGCTGTCCGGCAGCTGGATGGAGAAGTCGAGGGTGCGGCAGGTCTGTGGCATGGACGTGTCCTTTAGATCTGACCCAGGATGCGGGCGACCGCGACGGCGCTGTCGGCGTCGGCGCTACCGGTGCTGGGCAGGCCGGTGACGGTGGGTTGCCCCAGAGTAGGCGTCTGGAGAGTGGGCGTCTGGAGGGTCGGCGTCTGGCCTGGCACCGTGGGCTGGCCGAAGGCGGAGGGTTGATAAGCGGCCGTCTGGTAACCGGCCGTTTGGTAACCGGATGCCGGGTAGGCGGGCGGCTGCGCCCCCATCGGCTGGCCCCAGCCGGCGGTCTGCGGCGTACCGGAATAGGAAGGGGTGGAATAAGAGGGTGCATTTACCGAAGGCGCGGCCACGGAGGGTGCGGTCATGGAGGGTGCGGAGAACGACGGCGTCGTGACCGTGGGCGCCGTCGGTAGCCCTGTGTTCACCCCGGCGGCGGAGGCCAGGTTGGACAGGCCGGATGCGGTGGAGGCGCCAGGGGTGGCCAGAGCCCCCGGCAAAGCACCGCTGTTCGCGGCGGATGCGGCGACGGGCAGGGCCGTGCCGGGCAAACCGGGGCTGCCCAGCGACGGTGCCGCCAACGACGGGGTGGCCAGGCCGGAACCACCCCCCAAGCCCGGCACGCCGCGGCCATTCAGCAGTTGGGCCGCCTGCGCCGCCTGGCCCAGGGGCGCGCCGACGGAGGAGGGCAGGGCGGGGGCCGCCGCGTTGGCCAGCGCGCCCAGGTCGCCGGCCGAGCCAAAGCCGGCCGGCGCGGCCGACAGGGACAGGGGCGTGTAGGGCTGGATGCCCAGGCTGCTGCCGATGGCGCCGGGCTGGATCAGGCTGGGAAGAATGGTCATCGGGAACTCTCCCGGAAGGCGTTGGCTGAGGGGGTGGGGGTGGCGCTCAACTGGCGCAGTTCAGCCAGATCTTCTGGCCGTCCTGGCTGATCCCGTCCTTGTCCAGCACCACGGTGCTGCCGTTGGTGGACAGGATGATGTTGTCCTTGGTCAGTTGCAGGTGGCTGCTGCCCACCTGCAGCACCAGCAGTTCCCCGGCGGTGATCACCAGGTTCTTGCCCACGCTTTCGAACATGTTGTTCTGGACGACCATGGAGAGGTCCTTCTGGGAGTGGAAGGCGATCTCCTCGGCGCCGGCCTTGTCCTCCAGGGTGAAGAGGTTGAAGCCGCCGCCGCCGGGGCTGCTGGCGGTGCGGAAGGTGGTCTGTGTCTGCTGTGCGGGGAGGCCCAGGGGGGCCGTGGTCTCGGAGTTGGGGACGGATCCCAGGATGACGGGTCGGTCGGGATTGCCCTCCAGGAAGGCGACGACCACCTCCATGCCCTGCGG
>NZ_BACU01000094.1 GCF_000333275.1 Azospirillum sp. B4
GACGGTTATGTCCCGACCCGTCTTCGCCGACCCCTTGGCCATCGGCCAGTCGCTGACGCTGGTCATCGCCCCCTTGGCCGGGGCCGCCATCCTGCTTTTCCTCCACGCCTCCCGAACCGCACGGAGTGTTCGTCGGTGAGCCTGTCTGTCACCTATCGCCGGGACGCCATGCGCATGCGTGAGCCGTTCCGTATTTCGGGATATCTGCTGCACGCCATGCCCGCCGTCGTCGTCACCGTGGGTGACGGCATCCGCTTCGGCCATGGCGAAGCCGCTGGCGTCTATTACCTAAACGACGATCCGCCCCATATGGAGCGGGAGATCGAACGGGTGAGGGACGCGCTGGAGGCTGGTGTCGACCGCCAGGGCCTGCAGGCCCTGCTGCCCCCCGGTGGCGCCCGCAACGCGCTGGACTGCGCCCTGTGGGAACTGGAGTCCCTCCAGGTCGGCACGCCCGTGTGGAGGCTGGCCGGCGTGCCGGAGCCGCGGCCCCGGGTCACCACCTTCACCCTGCCGGCCGATGACCCGGCGGAAATCCTGCGCCGCCTGGACGCTTTCGCTGGCGCCGCCGCTATCAAGCTGAAGCTGGAGGGCGACCTGCCGGCGGATACCGAACGGGTGCGGGTGGTGCGCCGGGCCCGGCCGGACGTCTGGCTGTCCGTCGATGCCAACCAAGGCTTCGGCGCCGCCGACCTGGAACCGCTGGCGGCCATGCTGGTGGACCAGAACGTGTCGCTGCTGGAACAGCCGGTGCAGCGGGGGGCGGAGCATCTGCTGGACGGCTGGGACTGCCCCCTGCCGGTGGCGGCGGATGAGAGCATCCTGGACCTCACGGAACTGCGCGAGCAGCACCACCGCTTCGCCGTCGTCAACATCAAGCTGGACAAGTGCGGCGGCCTGACGGAGGCGTTGGCCATGGCGGCGGAGGCCCGGCGCCTGGGCCTGGGCGTCATGGTGGGCAACATGGCGGGCTCCGTCCTGGCGACGGCGCCCGGCTTCGTCCTGGCCCAGCTGTGTGACGTGGTCGACCTGGACGGCCCCTGGTTCCTGGCCGAACCCGGCGCCGACCGGGGCATCTTCGCCGACGGCAAGGTGATGGTGCCGGCGGACTTCTGGGGCGTGGGATGAGCCAAGATTTGGAAGACACAAGCGCCCTCAGACGCCGGGCGCCGGCATCCGCCGGCTTGGCTTCCTCACTCCGTTCCTTCGGTACTCGTTCCGGCGGACGCGGTCGCGTCCTACAGCGGCACAGGGCTGCCGCTGGTGCGTGCCCATTCAGTCCGCCAGCGTCCCCAGGTAGTTGCCCAGGCCGATGACGCAGGTGGACAGCACCAGCACGCCGATGCCCAGGGCCAGCACAGCCCGGGTGCGGCGGCTGGATCCCGCCCATTCCTTCAGCATGAAGCCCCACAGGGTGGCGAAGATGATGATGCTGGCCATGTGCAGGGTCCAGCTGGAGAAGCCGAAGCGCCCCATCTGGCTTTCGCCCATGGTGTAGAAGAAGAACTGCAGGTACCACGCGATGCCGGCCAGCGCGCACAGGGCGTAGTTGCGCAGCAGCGGGGGCGGGACGGCCGCTTTGCGCCCCTGGCGGCCGACGAATTCCGGGAAACAGCCGTCGCGGATGATCAGGTACAGGCACCATAGGAAATTGGTGGTGAAGCCGCCGGACAGCACCACCACCAGCACGGGCAGGCCCTGCGACAGCGGGTCGGTGCCTTGGGCCAGGGTCAGCTGGCGGATGGGCTCTCCCGCCGCCAGGCCATAGGCGAAGCAACTGCTCATGATGCCGGAGAAGACGGCGATCAGGATGCCGCGCCGGAAGTCGAACTCCACCACGCCCTGCTGCTCAATGCCGTCGCCTTCCTTCAGGCGACCGGCCCAGCCGACGATGGCGATGCCCACCAGGCAGACGGCGACGCCGCCCAGGATGACCAGGCCGTGACGGGTCTGCATGAGCGTGCCGACCAGGTCGCCGTTGACCAGGGGAGGGATCAGGGTACCGAAGGCTGCGGTCAGGCCCAGGGCCACCGCCATGCCCAGGGACATGCCGAGATAGCGCAAGGTCAGGCCGAAGGTCAGCCCGCCCAGGCCCCACAGCGCGCCGAACAGGTAGCACAGGAACAGGGTGCGCGCGGGCGCGGCCGCCAGCACGGCGCCCAGGTTTTCCGTCTTTACCAGCGCGAACAGCCAGGGCGCCAGGATCCAGCTGAACACCCCGCCCACCAGCCAGAACACCGGCCAGGACCAGTTGCGCACGCCCCGGTAGGGCACGTAAAAGCTGGCGGAGGCCAGGCCGCCCAGCCAGTGGAAGAACACACCCAGTACGGGATTGGCGCCCATCGAAAACTCCCCAGTGTTTTTGTTCGTGTCAGCCAGTTTTTGTTCGTGTCAGGCCAAACGATAGACGCGCGCGGCGGTGCCGCCGAACAGCGCCGCCCGCTCATCGGCGGAAAAGGCGCCGGTGATCTGGTCGTACGCGGTGAAATAGGCCCCCAGGCGCCCGCCCAGGCCGTCGACCGGAAAATTGCTGGCGAACATGGCGCGGTCGGTGCCGAACAGCTCGATCGTTTCCAGGACGAAGGGACGGATGCTCTCCGTCGTCCAGGCGCGATCCAGCATGCCCAGCCCTGAGATCTTGACGGCGACATTGGGCTGGCCGGCCAGCGCCGCCATGCCCTGGCGCCACAGCGCCAGGCCATCGGCGTCCCGGTCCACCGGCATGCCGGTGTGGTTCAGGATCAGGACCGTGTGCGGGTGCCGGGCCGCCAGCGCGGCCGCGGCCGCCATCTGGCCGGGATAGATTTGCAGATCGAAGGATAGGCCGTGCCTGGCCAGCCGGTGGAAACCCGCCTGCCAGGCATCGTCCCGCAGCAGGTCGCGGGGCGTGTAGGTCTTGGCCGGGTCCGGGTGCCAGTTCAGGATCTGGCGGATGCCGCGCACGTTGCGGAACTCCGCGTGGGCCGCCAGCACGCGGTCGGCGTCCGCCGCTTCCAGCGCCGCATAGCCGACGATGCCGTGGGGGAAACCCCCGATGTCGGCCAAGCCTTGCAGCCAGGCGGATTCCTTGAGCGCGTCGCCCGGGTGGGCGCCGGCGTCCACGTGCACGCTTTTGCCCAGGGTCCAGCCCGGGGGCAATTCCCGGGCGGCGGCCAGATAGTCATCCACACCCTGGTCACGCGCGATAGGCGTGACATCACCGTTGACCCCGCCGTCACCGAAGGGCGGGGTCAGCCAGGGATAGCGGATATGGGCCAGATCCCACAGGTGCATGTGTGGATCGACCAGGATCAGCGTGTCGGCCATGGCCCGCGCGGTCCCTCCCTTGGTCATTTTTTCTGATACTTATATCAGCGGCATGAGCCGAATGGCTCAGGCCGCCGTAGGACGCGAGGACAAGCTAACCAGCGGATGCTGGCGCCCGGCGCCCGCTTGAACCTTAATAAGTCGTGCGGCCGCCCGAGGTGTCGAAGGTGGAAGCGGTGGTGAAGCTGCATTCCTCGCTGGCCATGAAACAGACCATGGCGGCGCTTTCCTCCACCTGGCCCAGGCGGCCCATGGGGATTTTGGAGCGCATGTAATCCACCTGGCTTTGCGGCAGCTGCTCCAGGATGGGGCTGTCGAAGGTGGCGGGGGTGATGCTGTTGACCATCACGCCCTTGCCGGCCAGTTCCTTGCCCAGCGATTTGGTGAAGCCGATGACGCCGGCCTTGCTGGCGGAATAGGCGCTGGCGTTGGGGTTGCCCTCCTTGCCCGCGACCGACGCCACGTTGACGATGCGGCCATACCCCTGGGCCAGCATCAGCGGCACCACGGCGCGACAGCAGTAGAACAGGCCGTTCAGGTTGATGTCGATGGTGCGGCGCCAGCTGTCCAGCGGGAACTCATGCACCGGCACGGTGGCGCCGGTGATACCGGCCGAGGCCACCAGGATATCCACCTGCCCACCCAGGGCCTGTTGGCTGGACGCTGTCGCCGCCTCCACGGCCGCGGGATCGGTCACGTCCAGCGCCACCGTGTGGCTGGCGCCGACCTCCGCCGCCGCAGCGTGGAGGGCATCCTCCCGCACGTCCCACAGGGCGACCCTGGCCCCCTCCGCCACCAGGCGGCGGGCGGTCTCCTTGCCTAGGCCGGAGGCGCCACCGGTGACGATGGCGGTGCGGCCGGCGAAGCGGCCTTCGAAAATGGTCATCACGCCTGGCCCTCCCGGTTGACCCATGCCACCACCTTCTGCCGCTGCCGTCCCAGCTTCTGGATGCCCAGGGTCATGACGTCGCCGGCCTTCAGGAACACCATCTCCGGCTTCTGGCCCTCGCCCACGCCCGGGGGGGTGCCGGTGGTCAGGATGTCGCCCGGCTCCAGCGTGATGAAGCGGCTGACGTAGGCGATCAACTCGGCCACGCCGAAGATCATGGTGCGGGTGTTGCCCGTCTGCATGCGCTGGCCGTTCAGGTCCAGCCACATGTCCAGATCCTGCGGGTCGCCCACCTCATCGGCCGTCACCAGCCAGGGGCCGACGGGACCGAACGTGTCGTGGCCTTTGCCCTTGTCCCACTGGCTGCCGCGTTCCTTCTGGTTGAAGCGTTCCGACACGTCATTGACCAGGACGTAGCCGGCGACATGGTCCAGTGCCCGGTCCTGGGGCACGTAGCGGGCCGTCCGGCCGAAGACCACGCCCAACTCCACCTCCCAGTCCGACTTGACGCTGTCCTGCGGTAGCATGACGTCGTCGTCGGGGCCGTTCAGGCAGCTGGTGGCCTTGGTGAACAGGATGGGTTCCGACGGGACGGGCAGGTTGGCTTCCTTGGCATGGTCGGCATAGTTCAGGCCGATGGCCAGGAACTTCGGCACGCGGGCCACGGGCACGCCCAGGCGGGGATCCCCGTCGACCACCGGCAGGGTGGCGGGGGCGATGGCCTTCAGCCGGGCCAGCCCGGCGGGGGACAGCACGTCGGGGGTGATGTCGGCCACGTGGGCGGACAGGTCGCGGATGCGGCCTTCGGCGTCCAGCAGGCCGGGCCGCTCCTGGCCCTTGGGGCCGTAGCGCAATAGCTTCATGGGTTCAAAACCTTAAAGGCGTTCAGTGCGTGTAGGGGCGGTGCAGGGTGATGGCGGGGTTCAGCTCCACCCCGAAACCGGGCTTGTCCAGGGCCGTGGCCTTGAGGCGGCCGTTCTCCGGCACCGGCTCGCCCAGCAACTGGGGATGGAACATGGGCACGACCTGGTCGGCTTTGGGCGCCATCATCAGGAACTCGGCGAACGGGCTGTTATGCCGGGTGATGACGAAGTGATAGCTGTAGACGCTGGAGCCATGGGGGATGACCATGACACCCCTGCTGTCGGCCATGGCGGAGATCTTGAGCAACTCGGTGACGCCGCCGCACCAGCCCACGTCGGGCTGGATGATGTCGCAGCAGTCCATCTCCATCAGCATGCGGAAGCCCCAGCGGGTGGCCTCATGCTCACCTGTCGTCACCAGCATGCCGGTGGGGGCGGCTTTCTTCAGCGCGGCGTAGCCCCAGTAATCATCGGGGCTCAAGGCCTCCTCGATCCACTTCAGGCCATATTCCTTGGCCTTGTGGGCCAGCCGGGTGGCGTAATTCAGGTCCAGCGCCATCCAGCAGTCGAACATCAGCCAGAAGTCATCGCCGCAGCGCTCACGCATGGTGGCCAGCTCGGCGATATTTTTGGCCAGGCCCTCCTCACCCTCGGCGGGGCCGTGGTGCAGGGGCATCTTGCCGCCGATGAAGCCCATCCGTTTGGCCAAATCGGGCCGGGCGCCCGTGGCGTAGAAGCTCAGCTCATCACGTACGGCCCCGCCCAGCAGGTGGTACACCGGCTCCTGCCGCAGCTTGCCCAAGAGGTCCCACAAGGCGAGGTCGACGCCGGAGAGGGCGTTCACCACCAGGCCCTTGCGGCCGTAGTACTGGGTCCCGAAGTACATCTGGTCCCAGATCTTCTCGTAATCGGTCGGGCTGCGGCCTTCCAGGAAGCGGGCCAGGTGCTTTTCCACGATATAGGCGGCCGGCTCCCCACCCGTAGTGACGGCGAAACCCACCGTGCCATCGGTGGCCTCGATCTCCACCACCAGGGTACCCAGCACGTTGATGCCGAAGCTCTGCCGGCTCTGCCGGTATTCCGGGTACTTCGCCATGGGTGTCGCGATGTGATCGTCGATCCAGTGGCCGTCGCCCTGGTCGTGATAATCCGCGCCGCCGCCGCGCACGACATAGGCGCGGACCTGGCTGATCACTGGAAAGGCCATGGGGCCGATACTCCCTCTCGCTCCCGGTTTTCTCCAGGAAGAATGATATATGGAACCAACAAGCACAATATGGGAATTTAAGCGACCATGCCACGTGCGCGGTAGAAGTATGTCGGCGTGCAGCTCCAGGCGTGGCAGTAGCTGTTGATGTGGATGTCGCCATAAGGGGAACTCAGCGGTTGGGCGGGGTCGTAAACCTCCCAGAAGGTGTCGGCGCCGGCCTTGACCATGCCGCCCCAATAGCTTTCGACCAGGCCCTTGGCCTCCTTATCCAGCCCGCTGTCCAGCAGCGCCTCCGCCATATAGTGGTAGAGATAGGGGGTGACGGGCTTCACCGCCGTGGGGCTGGCCAGCGCGGTCTTCAACGCCGTGGCGCAGTCCCTGGCCGGCAGGACGCCGCCGATGGCCATCCACGCCTGCGACGCCCAGGAAACCTGGTGGCCGGGCCCGCTGACAAAGGCCTTGGCGCCGGCATCCCAGAAGGCGCGGGCGGCCTTGGTCATACGGTCGATCAGGACGGGATAGTCCGCCACCTCGCGCTCCAGGCCCAGCTTGCGGGCCAGGTCCAGGGTGCGCTTGTGGGCGAAGACCAGCAGGCCCTGGATGGCCGCGTCCTTGTGCAGATCCCGCGACCAGTCGATGAAGATCCAGACGTTGCCGGGGTCGACATAGCGGCCGTCGGCGTTGATGCGCTGGCCGATGATCTCCAGCTGCCGCTTGGCCACGGGCCATAGCTCGCGCGCTGTCGCCTCGTCGCCCGTGGCCTCCAGGTAGTCGGCCAGCGCCACGTTGAACAGGGCGGCATAGTCGACGATGTGGATGCCGCCATAGCGCGCCTTGGGCTTCTCATAGACGCAGGCCGCCACCAGCCCGTCCTGCCGGCGGTATGCCGCGAACAGGTAAAGGCAGCGCTTCACCAGATCGTTCTGCTTGAAGGTGGCGTAGTTGGCCAGGGCCTGCAGGCGCAAATCGCCCACCCACAGCCGCTGGTCGCGGCGGGGCCCGTCCTCGAACGTCGTCTGCATGCAATCGCGTAGCGTGGCCAGCGACACGGCGTCGATGCGCCGCGCAAGGTCGGAGTATTTGGCGGGCAGGGGGGCGGGCGTCGCCTTGGCGGAGGTCAGCGCGATGGCCTTCACATCCTCGAACCGCACGCTGAAGCCGGAAGAGGTGTCGACGACCTCCACCTTCACATAGCGGAAGGCGTAGCGGCGGGGCATGTGCACCGACTGCGGCAGGTAATCGACGTTGATGACCTCATCCGGCAGCCAGGCGCTGCTGAGCACCCCCTGGTAAGGGTACAGCGGTTCGGCCACGTCGCTGGGCACCTCACCGAAGGTCAGGCGCAGGCGGGCGGGGGCGTCGGGCTCCCGCCCCACGGTTTCCAGGCGGAAGGCCAGGTGGCCGGTGCGGTGACCGCCGAAATCAAGGATGAAGCTGTCGCCCTTCTTGAAGGCGCGGCCGGCCAGACTGTCGGCCGGCGCCTCCGTCTCCATGCGCCAGCGCAAGGGCGACGAGGTGTCGGCCACGGCGCGCACCAGGGCCAGCGGCGGCTGCGCCGTTTCCACCAGCGCGGGCATCAGCGCGTCCGCCTTGGCGCCCCACTCGGCATTGGGCGCGCCGGCCACCGCCGGCTCCATCACCATGTCCTGGGCCTGGGCGGGCTTGGATGTCCCGGTGGAGACCGCGGCGGCGGCCACGGCGGCGCCCCCCACGACCAGCAGCATTTCCCGACGATTCATGCGCGTGCTCGCTCCCTTGAGATTCTTGATTGAGGGCCCGTTTGGCTGGACGGAAAAGGGCGGGTGCCGCCGAGAACCGATAACGGCGCCCGAGACACCCGCCAGGGGAGGAAAGAGAACTAGGGTACTCGGGGTATCGGCCTCACCACCTCTTGGTCAGGCCGATGGAGATGACGCGGCCCAGGGGGGACGCGGCGGTCAGGTCGACGCCGGAGACGCCGTTGGTGTTGTAGTAATAGGGTGGGGCGGTATCGAAAACGTTGTTCACGTCCAGCGTGGCCTGGATGCCACCCATCATGCCCTGGCCCGGGACGTTCCAGGCCAGGTGCAGGTCGGCGGTGGTGAAGCTGTCCACCTTCTGCACCGCCAGGCCGCCGGTGCTGGCGTTGGTGTAGCCGTTGGTGTAGTTCACGAAAACACCGGCGGTGTAGGCGTCCAGCGTCCACATCAGGCTGGCGCGGGCCTTGAAGTCGATGGCGTAGTCCGTGTTCAGCAGAGTGTTGATGGACGTGGCGCCCTTGATCTTCTGGTCGAACTGCCACAGCCAGGTGCCCGCCAGGCCCACGGTGAAGGCGCCCAGCCGGTCCGCGTCCCAGCCGTAGCTGACGTCGAAGTCCATGCCCTGGATGAACTCATCCGCGAAGTTCTGGCGCCGCAGGTCATAGATGGCCGTCGGCAACTGCGCCGTCACGTCGAAATTGCCGTCGTGGCGGAAGCCGGAGGTCAGCGCCAGGGCCTGGGCCAGGGTGGGGTTGTACAGCCGATAGGCGTCGTAAACCGGGTTCTGCGGCTGGGTGACCGGGTTGAAGGTGGGGAAGGTGATGACGTTGTAATAGTCGATGCGGAAGTAGCTGGAGCTGACCTTCAGGCCCGGCAGCTCCTTGGGCTTGTAGTCGAAGCCGGCGGAGTAGGTGTCCGCCGTCTCGGGCTTCAGCTTGTTGCCGCCGGCCAGGATGATGGAATACTTGTTGGGGTCGAAGCCGACGAAATCGGTGAAGCGGATGGCCCGGGTGTCGATGGCGGTGGAGGCGTCGGCCAGGCTGGGCGCGTGGAAGCTGGAACCGAAGCTGCCACGCAGGGTCAGGCCCTCGACGGGGCTGTAGGTCAGGCCGACCTTGGGGTTGGTGGTGTCGCCCACATCGCTGTAGCTGTCATAGCGAGTGGCCAGCGACAGGTTGACGGAACGGATGCCGGGCACGGCGTTGTCGTCGCCGACGATGGGCACCGACAGCTCCCCGAACACCGACTTCACGTCCCGCTCGCCCACCGAGGAGAAGGAGGAGACGGCGGCTTCATTGGCGCTCAGCCAGCTGGCGGGGTTGGTGGGGCCGACGCTGTTGCTGGCGGCGAAGCGCTCATGCCGGATGTCGGCGCCCACCGCCGCCTTGATGGTACCACCAGGCAGGTCGAACAGGGGGCCGTCAGCCTTGAACAGGCCTTCCTGCAGGAATTGCTCCCCACTGTAGCGGGTCTGGTAATCGCGCAGGGCGGCCAGGACGGCGGGGCTGTTCGCGGCGCCGATGCCGTAGGGGTTCAGTGTGCCGGCGGCGGCCATGTCCGTGGCCAGGGTCTGGTTCAGCCCATTCTGGCGGACGTCGTCGCGCTCGAAGCCGAAGTTGCCGGCCACCTTGCCCTGCCAGCCGTGGGACAGGTCGATGTCCGCCCCAACGTTGGCCACCTGGGTGCTGGTGGTGGTGTGGTTCAGGAAGGAGCCGCCGGGGAAAAAGGTGACCGTCTGGTCCACGCCGCCTTGCCCCGGAATGGCGATGTAGTAGGGGCTGGCGCTGGGGACGATGACGGAGAAGGCGCTGTTGTTGGGGGAGGCCTGGGCGGAGGTCGAACTCATCCGCGTGGTCATGACCCGGCGGCTGTACAGTTCATTGGCGAACAGCTCAATGCCGTCGGCCACCTCCTGCCGGATGGAGATCAGGCCCTGGTCGCGGTGCTGGTCGGGATAGAGGTCGTCGTCCAGCCGGCCCTCGCACTTGTTGGGCTGGCCGGCCTTCAAGGCGCCGGTGGCGGTCAGGCCATAGGTGGTGCCGCCTGCCGTGATGTTGGCGACCGGGCAGTTCTGCACCCGGTTGTCGCCCCAGCCCTTGGACGTGGCGTTGTCGGAGATGTAGGAGCGGCTGCCGGCCTTCAGCTCGGAATTGCCCGAATGCTCATAGTCCAGCAGGATTGAGCCGCCTTTCCAGGTCTTGCCGAACAGCTGGCTGAAGTTCTGGCTGTCGTAGGAGTTGCCGAAGCCCGCCTGTAGGTGGGTTTCCGCCCCGTCGTAATTGCGGCGGGGGATGAAGTTGATCACGCCCGCGACCGCGTCGGAACCATAGATCGACGAGGCGCCATCGGCGATGACCTCCACCCGTTCCAGGGCGGAGACGGGGATGGCCGACGGATCCGGCGCGGTTTGATTGATGCCTGCGCCTGGCAGGCGCATGCCGTCGAACAGCACCAGGGTCAGGCCGCCGCCGCCGTTGCCCACGCCCACGCCATGGATGGCGGGCTGGTCGACGAAGTTGGCTTGGCCGAAGCCGGTGTTGCTGCCGGTGGAGTTGAAGTTGCCCACCTGGGGCAGGGACCGCAGCAGTTCGGTGGCGGTGGTGGAACCGGTGGCCACGATATCGTCGCGCGTCACCGTGCTGACGGCGGACGACTGCGCCTGTATGCCGCGGATGCTGGTGCCGGTGACGATGATTTCCTCAAGCGGCTCAGCCGCATCGGCGGTATTGCCCTGTGTCGTGGCCGGGGCGGGTGTCGTGGCCGGGGCGGCCGACTGCGCCAGGGCCTGGCCGCTGGCGGTGCCCAGCAGCAGGGCCAAGGCGGTGGCCAGAGTGCGCGCGGCGCCGGCCGGACCTGGAACGGAGGGGGTGTGACAGCGGTGTCCCATTTGGAACGTCTCCCTTATATTTTCGTTGTCTTTGGTTCCGCAGGGCGGCCAAACCCTTCCCTCGCCGGGCGCTATGGTGTCGCACCGGTGTGTCGGCTTCCTTGCGGAGTCATTATGGCGTTGGTGATGGGCGCGAATGCGCCGGCGTGAAAGCGACGCCTTCACAGGGCCTGTGGCACGGGCCTATGGATGCTTCTTCCCTGTCGTTCATTTGTGGCGGGGATGCTATCGCCGGTCAGCAAGCGAGTCAAACCATAATATGCAAGAACGCATCATTATATGAAATGTGCTGCTATCGGTCCGGGGCCGGGGCAAGGCGCGGGCATCTGGTGATGTGGGGAGGGGGCGAAGCGTCGGTCGGGCAATAAGGGCTTATTTTTCGAACTTTAGTTGATCCCTTCCTGGCGGTTGTACCCAGGTCATCCATGCCGTTATAGGACAGAAATTCCAGATATCGGGAAATTGCTGGAAAAAGCGTTATAGGGCCGCCATTCTCACAACCGGGCAGGCTTAGTCTTGCCAATAATTTCATTAAATGATATGGAACACCGCAATATGGAATCAAACAGAAAGATTGGCGCCGCGGACGCCGAGGATGAAGGCAAGGGCACGCCGTCGGGGAGCCAGACCCTGTTTCGGGGCCTGGATGTCATCGACGCCGTGGCGGAGGGGGCCATCGCCCTGCCGGCCCTGTCCGAACGCCTGAGCCTTACCAAATCCACGACCCACCGTCTGGCCTCGGCCCTGGTGGAACGGGGCTATCTCACCTTCGTGGCGCGCGAAGGCTATAGCCTGGGGCCGAAGCTGCTGGAACTGGGCTGGGTGGCACATCAGCAGATGCACATCCCCAGCCTTGCGCGGCCGCACCTGGAACAGCTGGCGGCGGCGACGGAGGACACGGTGCACCTGGGCATCCTGGACGGCTTCCAGGCGCTGTACCTGGACAAGGTGCCGGGCCGCCGTCGGGTGGTCATCGGATCCCGGGTGGGGGAACGTCATCCCATCGCGTCCACCGGCTTGGGCAAGGCCCTGATCCTGGATCATGACGAGGCGGCGTGGCGGGAGTTCTATGAGGCCCAGGGCTCCAGCGTCGGTCTGGCCGTCTGGCTGGAGCGCATGCGCGCCTACGCCGCCAAAGGCTACGCTTTCGACCTGGAAGAGAACGAGGATCAGATCCGCTGCGTCGCCGCCCCCATCCGCGGCGCCAGCGGTGAGATCGTGGCGGCGCTCAGTGTGTCCAGCGCCGCACAGTATATGAGCGACGCCCGCATGGAGGGACTGACGGGCCAGGTGACGGATATCGCCACGGCCATCAGCCGTGAGTTGGGATGGAGCGAACGCGCCGGCCGCCGCCGGCCGCGTCGTAAGACATGAACCACAGGCCGTCGCCCGGAAAGACGGGGGCGGCCGTATCGGCAGGGAAAGGCCAGAGATGTTGCTTGAGGGCAAGACGGTCCTGATCACCGGGGCTTCGCAGGGCATCGGCCGGGCGGCCGCCATCGAATGTGCCCGCGCCGGCGCCAACGTCGCCATCAATTACCTGGGCGACGAGGCGGAGGCGGAGTCCGCCGTGGCGGAAATCCGGGCCCTGGGGCGGCAGGCGATCGCTGTCCGGTCCGACGTGGCGGATCCGGCCGCCGCCCCCGCCTTTATCGACGCGGCGGTGACGGCCTTCGGTGGTGTCGACGTCTTCGTCAGCAACGCCGGCATCTGCCCCTTCCACGCCTTTCTCGACATGCCGGTGGACGTGCTGGAGCGTACCATGGCGGTCAACCTGCACGGCGCCTACTACATGGTTCAGGCAGCCGCCCGGCAAATGGTGGCCCAGGGGCGGGGCGGGTCCATCATCGCCGTCAGTTCGATCAGCGCGCTGGTGGGGGGGGAGTACCAGACCCACTACACCCCCACCAAGGCGGGTGTGCATTCCCTGATGCAGTCTTGCGCCATCGCGTTGGGCCGCCACGGCATCCGTTGCAACTCCGTCCTGCCGGGCACCATTCAGACCGCCATCAACAAGGATGACCTGGCGGACCCGGAAAAGCGCGCCCGCATGGCGGCCCGCATCCCCTTGGGGCGGCTGGGCGTGCCGGAGGATCTGGCCGGCCCCATCGTTTTCCTGGCGTCCGACATGGCGCGCTACGTCACCGGCGCCGCTCTGCTGGTGGACGGCGGCGCCTTCGTCAATCTTCAGTGATCAAGCATGGGGGATGGCAATAATGCGTGGAAAAACCAGTCTTCTCATCATCAGTGTGATGTTGTCCGCCGCAGGTGTTTTGGGAGTTGCCAGGGCGCAGGAGGCCGTGGTGGCCGCCAAGGACGCGGATGCGCTTTTCACCAGCCCGGACCCTGTCCTCAACCGCAACAAACAGGCTGCCTATCACATCCTGAAGGATTTGCTCGAAGCCAATCATTGGGAAGAGGCGGATCGCTGGCTGACGGCCGACTATCACCAGCATAACCCCATGGTGCCTTCCGGCCGCGACCATGTCGTGGACTTCTTCACCAAAGTCCTCAAGCGCACGCCGCAGCCTGTCCCGGAAAAGATGGCGACCCCTGTTGTCGCCGTGCTGGCGGAGGGTGATCTGGTGACCGTGGTTCTCCGCCGTGTCCTGAAGGAACCGAAGGACCCGTCCAAAACCTACACGACCACGTGGTTCGACATGTGGCGTTTCAAGGACGGGAAGGCGGACGAACATTGGGATCCCGCGAGCAAGGACCTGCCCCCCGGCCCGTGACCGGCGCCCGTGACCGACGCCAAGGAATACGAAGTTGGGGGATCCTCCTTGAGCGTGTGGCTCAAGCCGCTTTCCCCTTGGCGCGCAGCGACAGGCAATAGCCCAGCGTCACGGCGACACCCGCCAGAACCGCGCCGGTCCCGGCCCACACCGCGACCGGGATGGGCGCGAACGCCCACAGGCCGGCGTAGGCGAGGCCGCTCAGCACCAGGGACCAACTGGCGACCCGCCGCGCCTGGCCGGCGCAGGCCGGAACGGGGACCAGGGTCTTGGGCATGCGGTTGCCGTACCAGACCATCCACAGCCCGGTGATGCCGGTGACCAGGCGGACGACCGTGTCGTGGTCGACGTAGCCCAGCCTGTACGCGGCCGTGGAGCCGAGCGCCAGGACGCCGATGACGCCGGCCCAGATGAGGCTTCCGGTCAATTCCCCTTTCATCGCGTGATCTCCTCCCTGGAATCCGGCGCTTCCGCGCCTGGGCTGAACGAGTCGATGAAGCCCAGCAGCGCTTCTTCCAGCACCGACAGCTTCAGGTGATAGATGATGGCCTTGCCCGCCTTCTCGGCGTGCACCAGGTCGGCCTCCCTCAACACGGCGAAATGCGCCGACATGGTGGGCTTGGAAACGTCGAACTGGTCGCTGATCTCGCCCGCGCTCAGCGGCCCCTTGCGCAGGAGCTGCAGTACCCGCCGGCGGGTGGGATCGGATAGGGCTCTGAATACCTGGCTCATAGTTCGATGATTAGCTAATCGTCGAACTATGTCAAGCGGCGATTGGTCAGGCCGGCGGCTGGTTGCGCATCCAGTCGGCCAGGGGGGCCAGGGCGCCCAGGATGGCCTGGCGGCCGCGCGGGTCGGGGATGGTCTCATCCAGCGCCCGCTTCATGCACAGCAGCCAGGCGTCGCGTTCCGCCTCCCCGACCTGGAATCCCATGTGCCGGGCGCGCAGGCGGGGATGTCCGCGCTCGGCGGAGTAATCGCCGGGCCCGCCCATCCATTGCGCCAGATACAGGGTCAGCACGCGCTTGGTTTCCGTCAGGTCGGGGGCGTGGATGGCCCGCAGTTCCCGCGCCTCGGGCAGGGTGTCCATCTGACGGTAGAACGCCTCCACCAGCCGGGCGACGGCGTCCATACCGCCGATGAAGTCGTAGAGGGTGATTTTCCGCTCACTGTCTTCGGTCATGGCCCTGGTCCCGGAAAAAAGCGCCGCCCCGGTTTGGGGTGTGCGGGGTTCTAGCGCAAAGCCGGGGCGGTGACCACAGGGCGGGGTAGGGGGACAAATAGTCAGGGGATATTCGATATCCCGGAATTATCGCCTTCGCCCACCCGCGCCGGGCTGGTATGAAGGGACCCGCGCGCCGGGCATGCCCGGTCCCCGTCTTGCGGGGCCGCGCTGACGACTAAAACGAAAATCGGAAACGTCCATGTCGGTTAAACACCACCTGCTGCTCTCCAGCGCGCTGCTTATGACAGCGTTTACCTATCCCGCTTTCGCGGCGGATACCCCTGTCGCCCCGGCCACCCCGGTCACGGGAGCCTGGCAGGACGCCGGCCAGTCGCCGGAGGCGCGCACCGCCGCCCTGCTGAAGGTGATGACGCGGGAAGAGAAGCTGCAGATGGTGTTCGGCTACTTCTCCACCGACTTCAAGCCCAAGGCGTACAAGCGCATTGAGGGCGGCATGGCGGATTCCGCCGGCTACGTTCCCGGCATCGCCCGCCTGGGCATCCCGGCGCAGTCGCAGACCGACGCGGGCGTGGGTGTCGCGACGCAGGCCAGCCCCACGCCGCGCCTGCGCACCGCCCTGCCGTCCGGCCTGGCGACGGCCGCCACCTGGAACCCGGAGATGGCTTTCGCCGGCGGCGCCATGATCGGCGACGAGGCCCGCCGCTCCGGCTTCAACGTGCAGCTGGCCGGCGGCACCAACCTGATGCGGGAGCCGCGCAACGGTCGCAATTTCGAATACGGCGGCGAGGATCCCTTGCTGGCTGGCGTCATCGTCGGCCATGCCATCAAGGGCATCCAGTCCAACCACGTCATCTCCACCCTGAAGCACTTCGCCTTCAACGACCAGGAGACCAGCCGCAACTATATCGAGGTGAAGGTGGATGAGGCGGCGGGCCGCCAATCCGACCTGCTGGCCTTCGAGTTCGCGCTGGAGACGGGCAACCCCGGCTCGGTCATGTGCTCCTACAACCGCGTCAACGGCCCCTACGCCTGCGAGAACGATTGGCTGCTGAACCAGGTCCTGAAGAAGGATTGGGGCTTCAAGGGCTTCGTCATGTCCGACTGGGGCGCCACCCACTCCACCGCCTATGCCGCCAACGCCGGCCTGGACCAGCAGTCGGGCTATCCCTTCGACAAGTCGCCCTACTTCAAGGACGCGCTGCATGAGGCGGTGAACAACGGCCAGGTCAGCGCCGCGCGCCTGGACGACATGGTGGGCCGCATCCTGCACGCCATGTTCGCCAACGGCCTGTTCGAGCATCCGCTGAACGGCGACCAGGCGGCCACCATCGACTACGCCGCCCACGCCAAGGTGACGCAGGCCGACGCGGAGGAGGGCATCGTCCTGCTGAAGAACCAGGGCAACCTGCTGCCGTTGGCGGGGACGGTGAAGACCATCGTCCTCATCGGCGGCCATGCCGACGTGGGCGTGCTGTCGGGCGGCGGCTCCGCCCAGGTCTATCCCTACGGCGCGCCGGCCAACGGCCTGATCATTCCCAACGAGGGGCCGGAATTCTTCCCCGGACCGATGGTCTTCGACCCGTCCTCGCCCCTGAAGGAACTGCAAGGCCTGACCCAGGCCAAGATCACCTACATTGATGGCAAGGATGCCAAGGCGGCCGCCAAGCTGGCCGCCGGCAGCGATGTCGCCATCGTCTTCGCCACCCAGTGGACGGGCGAGGGCCAGGACGCCATCGACCTGAACCTGCCCAACGACCAGGACGCCCTGATCAAGGCCGTGGCCGGCGCCAACAAGAAGACGGTGGTGGTGCTGGAGAACGGCGGCCCGGTGGTCATGCCCTGGCTGGACAAGGTGCCGGCCGTGGTCAACGCCTGGTACCCGGGCACCAGCGGCGGGGCGGCCATCGCCCGTGTCCTGACTGGTGCGGTCAACCCTTCCGGTCACCTGCCCGTCAGCTTCCCGGCCTCGATCGACCAGCTGCCGCGCACGGTGGTGGACGGCGACCGCAAGGACAAGGCGGAGCATCCGCATGTCGACTACACCATCGAAGGGGCGGCCATCGGCTACAAGTGGTTCGAGAAGAAGAACCTGAAGCCGCTTTTCCCCTTCGGCTTCGGCCTCAGCTACACCACCTTCGCCGCGTCCGACCTGGCCGCGACGGCGGAGGCCAAGGGCATCAAGGCCAGCCTGACGCTGCGCAACACCGGCGATCGCGACGGCAAGGCCGTGGCCCAGGTCTACGTGGCGGCCCCGTCCGACGCCGGGTGGGAGGCGCCCAAGCGCCTGGGCGCCTTCCACAAGGTGGCGCTGAAGGCCGGTGAAAGCCAGGGTGTGGCCTTGACCGTGGACCCCCGCCTGCTGGCGACCTATGACACGGCGGCGCACGCCTGGAAGATCAAGGGCGGCGATTACAAGGTGATGACCGGCACCTCCTACCAGGACATCACCGCCACCGTCACCGTGCACCTGGCCGACGCCACCTGGCCGGCCACGCGACCTTAATGAGATCGACGGGCATGAGCCTCGCCTCATGCCCGTCGTACGGCAACGCCAGAAACAGGGGCTGGTCAGCCAGCCAGCCCCGCCTCCGCCCGGCAGGTGGCGGCGATGGGCCTCGCCTTGTCCATCAACAGGGCCGGCGGGGTGGTCACGCCCTGCCGCTCCTGTTCCGCCAGCCATTTCACGTCGTCATCCGTCAGGGCCGCGTTCAACCGGGTGGCGGTGCAGCCGCAGAAGCCCTGCAGCTTGGCATCGGCCACATTGGCCGGCGACGCGGCCCGCGCCGTCTTGAAGCATTGGGCGGAGAAGTTGGCCGACAGGGTGGTGCGCACGCTGGCCACGTCCGGCTGCGCCGCGCGCATGAAGGCGAAGCCGAAACCGATGGCGCCGCAGCCGACGACCAACGCGACGGTCATCCAGGTCCTGGTCGAAGGCATCTTCAATCTCCGCTTCCATCCGATCCTCGGGGCGAGCCCGGCCGGGAACGAAGTATGGGTGGAGGTGCTGGTTTGCCAGGGGGCAGGCCCTACTCGGCGGCGGAATCACAAATCCAGCAGCCTCATTTTCATACCCGTTCCACCGGTTAGCGCCGGTGGCGTGTCGTGGCGGGTGAAATCCAAGATGTAGCCGACCTTCAGGATATGGCTGTTTTCATCATCCTGGCGCTATCCGGCGATGGTTACCGGTCGGCGCCAGTGCCAAAGAAGCCCTCGTAATTGAGGCGCTTGAGCGCCCCCGTTCATGGTATGAAGCGCCTTAAAGAGCTACCCCTCGATCACTGCCAGGCGTGACCATCAGCCGGTCGTCAGCTTGTCTATGCCGGCACCTTTGTACTAGCGGTAGGGCGGTACTCAAGTTATGGCGGAATGCATCGAACTCAGACTGACTGATTTCGTAATATTCCTCATAATCGACCAGACGGTTACTGACGGGAATGGACAGAAAGAACCGGCCTGTCTCCTGTTCGACACCGATGGAGTAACGCTCTTGCCGGTTGACGGCGATGTCCTTGAATTTCATCGTCATTGGCCTCCGAAGGTTAGAGGCGTCACGTTATAGCGCGACGGCGACAGCCCGCCAGCGTCGATGATCGCTTCGCTGTTGCCCTTGAGCGCCCCGGTCATGGTGTCAAGAAGGGCCGCCTTGAATTTGGAGAAGTCCCGCCGGTCGGGGGAGGTGCGCAGGTCGGTGCAGATATCCTTGAATTCCGGGCCACCCCATCCCTCATACGCCCATTCCGCCGTCGCCCACTTGTAGTACGCGAGCGTCGCTGGGCTTCGATCCCCCTGGCTCGACACCGCCGCGTCGAAGCCCTGCACGGAATTGGCCGATAACACCACGGTCATGGCGCCGCTGTCGGTGTACAGGGCGTAGGCGTAAACCGTGTCGGTCCCATGGGCCAGCCGTAAATCGGAGACAGCCTTCCGGGTGGCATTGACAATGCGGGTCTTGAGCGCCGTCCAATCCATTCATCTACCGGGCCCTAGTACAGGCCTGCCAGAAAATCCGAGAACGACCCGCAGATCAGCTTGCGGGAGCGCTTCTTGTTTTCATCATTTGAAAGATTAGGGCGCCAGGAATCGGTCGTATAGAAATAAACTTGGCCATCCCTATCCAAACAAAAGAAATTCCCACCCCAGTCCAAGGCGAAGGGCAGCAGGTCGTCAGGCAACACATCCCGCGCCACGAGACTGGCATAGGTTTTTTCCAGGGTGCGATCGTCGTCGGTCGGGTACTTCAGTGGCAGGAACTCGCTGACCTCCAGAGATTCAAGATCATCGTCTTCGGGATCGAAATTCGGGCTTTCCGGAACGCCGCCATTGTACCGGGCATAATGCTCCTTGAAGGCCTTGGGCATTTTGAACTGCAAGCCGGACTCGATCTCAGCCATTTCCAGGAGTGAAATCGAATGCATGGGGGTCATTTCAGCCTATGGAAGCAAACATCAATCATCGTCTTCCCCTTTTTCGGAAAGGCCGTTCATAAAAACTTCGAAGCTATCGGCAAGAAAATCACGACACTTCTTATGATTCTCAGTCGGACTAAGGGCATCGTCCCAAACATCCATTGCGTAATACCAAATACTTTCAGCATCAGCGTCGATGCAGAAGAAATTCCCACCTGGGTCGCGGGCAAATGGAATGACTGTCTTCGGTAAAATATCTTGTGAAGTCGTATTCAGGTAAGTCGTGACCATTCCATTGGGGGCCTGATTATTGACTGTTGCCTCTATTGGTATCAGGGTGTCAACCCAGAAAACCAACCCGCCATCGCCATGCCAATAACGCCTCTTTGGCCGCCCTCCATTTTGATGAAGGGTGAATGATTTTAGTTGTTCCGGGAGCGCGATGCCCATCTTGGACTCTGCGGCAGCGACATCTCGCTCGCTTAACGGATAGGACGAGCCGCTATAGGTGTTTGGCTGTATCATCATCACTTTCCATTTTCAGAATGTGCAGGGGCGACCTTTCAGCCAGCCGTTTTCCTGGGAGATCTGCTTAGCGCTGTTGGTTCCATATTTGACGCCGTACTCCTTCTCGAATTGGCTGACTGAACCCTTATGCGGATATACGGACTCATGCGCATCCGTCCGCACGAGTTCCATCGTCGTTTCGCCAGTCTTCGGATCAAAATCGTCAACGTGATGCCAAGTATAGCCTTCCCGATTGGATTCAGTAATCCCCGCGAGTTTATCAGCTTGGGTAAAATCACGACCGCGAGATCCTTGCATCGTGATTTTTACGATATTCTTTTGATCACCCGTTGCCGGGAACAAATAATCCGTACCGGCGAACGTCGGGCCGCCATTAGAGGTCACACCCACTGTAGGCATATTTGGATTGCCGACACCCGGCGTCCACGCCAAGCCGAGTGGATCGATCCACTTCAATGGATTGGGAACATAGATCGCCAAGTTGTTACCCCCGGCAAGCCGGATGGGATCCTGGGTGATAAAGCAGCCCTGGGCCGGAGCGTAGTAGCGATGGCGGTTGTAGTGCAGGCCGGTTTCCGTGTCGTGGTACTGGCCCTGGAAGCGCAAGGGGTTGGGCACGGTGGCGACGTAGCTGCGCGCCAGGGCGCCCCAGGCCTTGTAGTCGGCGGCCCATACCACCTCGCCGTTGTCGTTGGTCAGTTCCTGCGGCGTGCCCAGGTGGTCCAGATGGTAGTGGTAGACCTGGGCGCGCTGCTTCGGTTCCGTCCGGCGCAGTTGCAACAGCGGGCGGAAGCTGCCGGGTTCGTAGACATAGACGGTGGCCAGCGGATCGTCCGCCGTCCCCGGCGTGGCGCCGCTCTCGGCCAGCAGGGTGTCGCCATCCCAGAGGAAGGTCGTGCGCCGCCCGGTGGGTGACGTCGCCACCGTCATGCCCGCGTCGTTGGCCGGGGCGGGGGCCAGGCGGGCGCTTTCCTTCCACACCCTGCGGCCCAGGGCGTCATAGCCGAAGCGGGTGAAGGTGGTGCCCAGGCGGCTGGATTCCTTCACCTCCCGCAGGCGGTTGTCGGGGCCGTAGCGGTAATCGATGGCGACGGCGCCACCGGCGGCCCGCCATTCCTTCACCCGGTTGCCCCAGGCGTCGTACTGGAACTTGGCGTCGCCGTGCACCAGCAGACGGTCGCCCCGGGCCTCGCCACCCCAGAATTCCGCATCGGGGCCGGAGGCCAGGATGTTGCCGGCGGGATCGGTGACGAAGCGCTCCGGCTCCGTCCCATCCACCGCCAGGAGGCGGTCGCAGGCATCATAATGATAGCGCTTCACGCCCCGCCGCGCGTCCTCGATGGCGGTCAGGGTGTCGGCGCCGTCATAGCCGTAGCCGCGGGTGAACACGGCCCCGCCACCTTCCTGGCGGCGGCCTTCCTGGCGCACCAGGCGGCCTTGCGGGTCGAAGGCCTGCATCTGGTGGATGCCGCCGGCCAGCCGTTCCACCTCGCGGCCCAGGCTGTCATGGGCGAAGCGGGCCAGTGCTTGGCCGTCCAGTCCCACAGCCGTGGCCAGGTCATCCGGCCCCCAGGCCACGTCGATGCGCCGGCCATCCGGCAGCAGGGTGGCCACCCGGCGGCCCCGGCCGTCGCGCCGGTAGCGGATCTCCTGGTCGCCCTGCGTCTCCACCACCAGCCGGCCGGCGGCGTCATAGGCGAAGCCGGCGCGGGTATCGGGCGTGTCGGCGGAAAGCAATCGGCCGGCGCCGTCATAGGAGAAGCGGTGCGCCTGCCCGTCGGCGAACACGGTTTCCAGCAGCCGACCCATGGGGTCGCGGACATAGCGCGTGGCGCGGCCCTGATCCTGGGCCTCGACCACGAAACCGGCGGCGTCGCGGCGATAGGCCAGGTGCCGTCCGTCGAATCCGACCTCGCCCACCAGTTGGCCAGCTAGGTCGTAATCCAGGCGGTAGGACTCGCCCTTCTGGTTGATCAGGCCGACCAGGTTCAGTTCGCTGTCGTAACGATAACCGAACCGGGTGCCGTCCGCCGATACCCGCTCCACTGGAAAAGGCAGGCCGTCATAGCGCCAGCGGGTCACGCGGCCCAGCGGGTCACTGTGCCGAACGACATTGTCTTCCGCATCGTATTCCAGTTCCACCGTGCCGCCGTCGGGGCGGTGGATGGCGATGACATTGCCGTTGGCATCCCGCTCCAGGCGCAGGGGCGCGTCCTCGCCCCGCTGCACCCCGACGATGCGCCCCAGGGCGTCGTGGGCGTAGCGGCGGCGGGTGTGACGGTCGGTGCCCTCCGCCTCCAGGCCGCCTTCGGCGGACCAAGTGAAGCGCCGGATGGTGCCCAACGCATCCTGGACGGCCAGGGGCAGGCCCCGGGGGTCGCGCAGATAGCGGACGGCGTGGCCCAGCGGGTCGGTATGGCTGGTGAGGTTGCCGCGACGGTCGTAGCGGTACTGGTAGACGGCGCCGTCCGGCTCCGTCACCCGCACCGGCCGGCCCAGGACGGGACTGGTCAGACTGTCGGCGCCATAGGCCAGGAGCACCGAGGCGCCATCCCAGGCCACACGCCGGGTCAAGCGGCCCAATTCGTCGTAGGTCAGCGCCAGGCTGGCGCCATCCGCCCGGATCTCGGCCACCAAGTGCCCGGCTTCATCATAGCGGCGACGGGTGACGCCACCCAGCGGATCCACCTCCTCCTCCACCAGGCCCAGGCTGTTCCAGCGATAGCGGGTGACGGCGCCACGGCCAGTGGTCACCACGGTGGTGTGCGCCTCGGTGTCATAGTCCAGGTGCGCCCGGTACAGCCCCGCCTGGCCGGCCAGATCGGTGCCCCAGGTGTCGACGCAGCGGGCGCGGCGGCCCAGGGAGATGTCGTCCCAAACGAACTGGAAGGCCAGGCCGCCCCGCCGTGTCTCCTCCACCAGCAAGTGGTTGTCGTAACGATAGCGCCAAGCGTTGCCCCGGGCATCGCGCGCCTCCACCAGGTCGCCAGCTTCATCATAGACATAGCTGACCAGACGCAAGGTGCCGCCTTGACCATCCGGGGCCGGGCCATCGACGGCGGTGATGCGGCCGGCAGTGTCCGTGTTCACGACATAGCTGCGGCCGCCACTGTCCTGGATACCCGCCAGGCGGCCGCCAGCGCCCCGCCGCAGCAGGATGGCGTTGTCGTTGGCGTCGATGATGTGGACCAGATGGCGCAGGCCGCTTTCCGCGTCCTTGGGCCCGAAGACGAAGGCCAAGCCCAGATAGTCGGACAGCCAGTAGCGCTGCCCGTCGGTGTGCAGCACCAGCCGCTCCACCACGTTCAGGGCGGGGCGGCCGGGGGCGGGATCGCTGAACAGGGCCAGGCGGCCATCGGCCAGGCGCGCGGCCCAGCCGCCGCCGTCGATCCAGCGGTGCAGCGCCATGTCATAGGGATGGTGCCAACCCGACCCCAGTTCACCGGCATGGGTGGAGCTGGAGAACCAGATGCGCGACCAGGACAGGGGCAAGGGGCCGGCCACCTCGAAGTCCCGGGCCTCGGTGAACAGCTCCCCCGTTGCCACGTCCACCGGGTGGCCGGCGGTCATGCGGGTGCCGGCCTTGGCGCCGGCGTAGCCCCCCAGGGCGCCGCCCAGCGCCTCGCCGATGATCTGGCCGCGCTCCCCGCCGATGGCCTGGCCAATGGCGCCACCCACCTTGGCACCGGCGGCGCCCAGCGCCATGCTCATGACCGTGCTTTCGCCGAAGGCCATCAGGCCGCACAGGCCCTCCGCCATGAAGGCGCCGGCGGCCCCGGCGCCCAGCGCCAGGATGGAGCCGCCGATCATCAGCACCTCGGCCAGGGTGTTGGCCCAGTCCGGCACCTCGCCATGGATGGTCATGTAGGTGCCGGGGTCCCGGCCGATGAAGACGTCGTGCGAGCCGTCCATGATGGACCCGTCGCACTCCAACTTGTCGCCGATGCGGGCGGCCGGCTTGTTGTTGATGAAAACGGTT
>NZ_BACU01000093.1 GCF_000333275.1 Azospirillum sp. B4
CGCGGGCGCCGCTCAGGTGTCTTCCAGGTCTATGAGCCGCTGACCGATCTCACCACCGCGACGCTGTTCCAGGATCCGGCGAAGGAAACGCCGGTGTTCGTCCGCTTTTCCACCGTCGCGGGCTCGCGCGGGTCGGCCGACACGGTGCGCGACGTGCGCGGCTTCGCCGTCAAGTTCTATACCGAGGAGGGGGTGTGGGACCTGGTGGGCAACAACATGCCCGTCTTCTTCATCCAGGATGCGGTCAAGTTCCCCGACCTGATCCACGCGGTGAAGCCCGAACCGCACAATGAGATCCCACAGGCCCAGTCCGCCCACGACACCTTCTGGGATTTCGTCTCCTTGACGCCGGAATCCGCCCACATGCTGATGTGGGTGATGAGCGACCGTGCCATCCCCCGCAGCTACGCCACCATGGAGGGCTTCGGTGTCCACACCTTCCGCCTGGTGAATGGGCAGGGGAAGGCGCGCTTCGTCAAGTTCCACTGGAAGCCGCTGAAGGGCGTTTTCAGCCAGGTGTGGGACGAGGCGCAGAAGACCGCCGGCAAGGACCCCGACTTCCACCGCCGTGACCTGTTCGACGCCATTGAGCGCGGCGATTTCCCGCAATGGGAACTGGGCCTGCAGGTGATCGAGGAAGAGGACGAGTTCAAGTACGGGATCGATATCCTGGACCCCACCAAGATCATCCCGGAGGAGGTGGTGCCGGTGCGCCGCGTGGGCCTGATGACCCTGACGGCCAACCCCGGCAACTTCTTCGCGGAAACAGAGCAGGTGGCCTTCCATGTCGGCCACGTGGTGCCGGGCATAGACTTCACCAACGATCCCCTACTGCAGGGGCGGTTGTTCTCCTACCTCGACACCCAGCTGCGGCGGGTGGGGCCCAATTTCGCGGAGCTGCCCATCAATCGGCCCTTGCAGCCGGTGGACAACAACCAGCGCGATGGCATGGGCCGGCGCCAGATCAACCGGGGCCGCGTGGCCTATTTCCCCAACGGCCTGGCCCACGGCTGTCCCATGCATTCGCCCGAGGCGGTGGACGCCTTCCGCAGCTATGCGGAGAAGGTGGACGGGGCCAAGATCCGGGTGCGCAGCGACAGCTTCGCCGACCATTTCAGCCAGGCCACCCTGTTCTGGAACAGCATGGCCGGATGGGAAAAGGATCACATCGCCGCCGCCTTCTCCTTCGAACTGAACCAGTGCCAGGATGGCATGGTGCGCCAGCGGGTGATGGATCAGCTGTTGGCCAACATCGCCCCGGACTTGGCGCAGCGCGTCTCGGCACAGACGGGCATACCGCTGGGCAGGGCCAAGACGAGTCCGCTGGCGCCCGATGCGGCCCCCGACGCCGGCTCCGATGCTGGTCCGGATCCGGTGACGGGCCGGTCAGCGGCGCTGAGCATGGACCGGGTGGGCGACGACATCCGCGGCCGCAAGATCGCCGTGCTGGTGGACGCTGGCGTCAGCGCCGAACAGTTGTCCCTAATCCAGGAGACGCTGATGGATGAGGAGGCCATCGTGGAGACCATCGCCCCCGTCGCCGGTTCGGTGACGGGCGACGATGGTCATCCGGTGCCCATCACCCGCGCCGCGCCCAACGCCCCGTCGGTGGTCTATGACGCCGTCATCGTGCCCGGCGGCACCTCCACCCAGGCGCTGGAGGAGTCCGGCCTGACCCGCCATTTCGTCAACGAGGCTTTTGTCCATGGCAAGCCCATCGCCGCGGTGGGGATGGGGGAGAGGGTGCTGGCCGCCGCCAACCTCCCCGTCCCGCGCTTGGAGGAGGGGGTGATCACCGGCAAGCAGATCGATGAGACCCTGACACTGTTCGTGGAGGCGCTACGGCACCACCGCTTCCCCCAGCGCGCCTTGAGGTCGGTGCCGGCCTGATGCCGACAGGCGCGGCTGGGTTAAGCCGCGCCAACCCGGTCCCCGGCCGCTCAGTGCTTGCGTTTGCGCGTCGTGTCCAGCCGTTCCACCAGGTCCAGAAGATTTTGGGGCACGGGCTCCGCCGCCTCATCCTCGAACATCTCGCGCAGGGTGCGGTCCAGGGTGTTCTGTGGCCCAGGCGGCATGCGCCGGGCACCAGCGGTCAGCAGCGGTCGCTTGCCGTTCGGGGGCTTCGGCTGCTTGGTCATGGTGAGGTCCCCTGTTATTCCCCCATTTGCCGGCGCGTCCCGTTTTCATGGGCACGCCGACGCCGCCGGGCATGTCCGGTCGGAGAGGTCATGGCGCCCGCCAAGGCAGTAATTGTAGACCAGCGGCTGGCGGGCGGCCATGTCTTAATGGCAGGCGATGTGAGTTCCCGCGGATGCAGCGGCCCCGGTTGGCGCCATGGCGTCGAAGCCACTCCCGGCCTGAAGCCGGATGGTCATGTCATCCTCCAGCATCAGCACGCCGGTGCGCAGGCGGTCGCTGAAGGCTTGGCGGGCCAAGCGGATCTGGTCCTCCACCACCTCCCGCGGCAGGCCCAGGATCCACGCCGTCTCCTCGGCGGAGAAGCCCTCCACCGCCGTCAGCAGCAGGGCTTCCCGCGGCTCGCAGGGCAGGGCGCGCAGCAAGGTGCCGGGCGCCATGGTGTCGGGCCCTTGATCCTCATCCCCCAGTTCCAGGTGGCCACCGGCATAGATGCGATGGAACAGGCGGAACAGGGCGACACGGTCGACGCCTTCCCCCAAGATGCCCATGCCATCCTGCACCAGGGTCTCCAGCACCATACGCACATAGGCGTCGCCGCTGGCGGCAGTGCCAGTCAGCGCCCGGGCGTAGCGCCGCAGATAGGGCAACTGCTGGGTGATAAGGGTCGCGAGGTCGGCTGCGGAGGCGGAATTCGCGGAAACCATTGGTGCCGGCATGGCTATGTCGCTCCTCTTTATCCGGGGTGCTTTCGGGGCGCTGGCGTCCGTTACGACAGTGCTGGCTTTGGGCTTTGAGCTGACTTCCCAACCGTCCGGGGGCGGGGAAGTTCCTGGCGGCGGAATTTTCCTTGGGAAGGTTCGATATGACGGCATGCCGTATGGCGCACGCCATAATGAATCCTCCGGCATAGGCGCTTTCGGCTACGACAGATACGTGTCCATGGCAAAATAGAGGCGGGTACACCCTCCCGGAAAATCCAAGGACGATTCAAATTTAAAGGCCTATCATTTGACTGCACGTCACAGAATGTGCCGCGATAACCACCATATCGCCTTTTCTGCTTCGTCCATCCGATTCCCATGATGTTGATTCTTCTTGGGAGAATCTTGGTAAGGGACACGTTATGCCATCAAATTTATTGTCGACCGACCCGGAAAAAGGTTCGGAAAGTCCCGCATTCCGTGATGAGGTGCTCCGCTTGCTGCCGGCGCTTCGCGCCTTCGCCCGGTCACTGGCCAACAACACCGCCGACACCGATGACCTGGTTCAGGACTGCGTCGTCCGGGCCTGGACCCATGCCGACCAGTTCACGCCCGGCACCAACCTGCGCGCCTGGCTGTTCACCATCCTGCGCAATCGCCACTATTCCATCGCCAAGCGCCGCCAGCGCGAGGTGGCGGATCCCGAGGGCTTCCATACCGGACGCCTGATGATGGAACCGGCGCAGGAATGGGGCATCACCGGGCGTGAACTGCGGGTGGCGCTGGCCGCCCTGCCGGAAGACCAGCGCGAGGCGCTGGTGCTGGTGGGTGGTGCTGGTGTCAGTTACGAGGAGGCGGCCGAGATCTGCGGCTGCGCGCTGGGCACCATCAAGAGCCGCGTGAACCGGGCGCGGACCAAGTTGGCCGACCTGATGGGCCTGCCCGACCGTGTCATCCCGCTGGGCGCCACCACCCTGCCTGCCGGGGCCGACGCCACCTCGACCACGCAGTGGACCCGGCACTGACCCGCCGGAACCAAAGGCCATGCTGGCCAAGGCCAAGCTGGACCGGGCTGCGGCGGAGACGCCGGCGTTAATCTCTGGGGCCTTTGTAAGGCATTGCCGGTAGGCGGGAACCTAAGGCGGCTTTCGGTGGTTGTTCAAGCGGTTAGCAAAACCGCCTTTAACCCGGGCGGCCCACCTTGGCATGCGGCGCGGTGATCGCGCCCCATCCCAGGATAAGCGGTCCGCCCCTACCGGAGGAGTTACCATGAAACGCGCCAACCTGTATCTGGCCGCCGCGCTGGGTGTGTCCGCCCTGGGCACCGCTGTCGTCCTGCCTGTCGCCCCGTCGCTGGCGCAGGGCACCACGCAGCGCATCGCCACCACCAAGGTGGATGTGGCGACCGTGGCCACCGGCCATCGCTCGTCCAAGATCGTGGGCGCCAAGGTGGTGAACGACCAGAACGATACCGTCGGCACCGTGGATGACCTGATCATCTCGCCCAAGGACAGCGTACCCTATGCCATCCTGTCGGTGGGCGGGTTCCTGGGCGTGGGCGACCGGCTGGTGGCCGTGCCCTACAGCGCCCTGCAGGTGACGGATGACAAGGTGGAATTGCCGGGCGGCAACAAGGACGTGCTGAAGAACCAGCCGGCCTTCCACTACGCCAAGAGCTAAGCGCCAAGAGCTAAAGGGCTGAAACGCCCTGAGCCGAAGGCCCGCGGGAGCGATCCTGCGGGCCTTCGTTTTTCAACCTATCGCCGGCTGCTGCCGAAGATAAAGCCCAGCACGACACCGAAGGCGGTATAGGCCACGGGGGCGCTGGTCAGGATGTCGGTCAGTTTCAGGCCCAACGGACGCGGGACGCTCTTCGGCGGCGGCGGGGTTTCACCCGTGCCGTGGTAGGCCCCCTCCGCCAGCTGTTCCAGCTTGGTGCGCGGTCGGGGACGGGGGGCGTCGTTGGGGGGTGCGTTAGAGGGTGCGTACGAAGCCATGGGGCTATCCTCCTCTCCATTCTGATGATGGTCACTGTGGAAATTGGGGTGGGGTCACCCCTTCCTGGAAACCGTGGCGGCGAGGCGGCGGTTCCGGTGCGGCAATTAAGCGCGGAACCCAACCCACGCCCGCCGCGTTGACGGCTGCATCGACCAGACCAGCCAAGGCCCCCAGACCGGGCCCCCAGACCGGCCAACGCCAACGGGCAAGGGACAAGACAATGAAGAATGGACTTAGCCGGCGCGGGTTGCTGGGCGCGGGCCTGGCGGCGGGCGCCGCCGGATCGTTGCCCCTGGCGGCCCCGGGGGCGCCCCAGCAATCGGCGTCCCAACAATCGGCCCGGGGCGGTGGCACCGGTCCCGACATCCGGGGCGACATGCCCTGGCAGGAGGGGGCGGCCGACGCGCCGATGGCGGCTGACCGGCGGGCCGGCTACATCTACTTCACAGCGGCGGAAGCGGCCTTCATCGAGGCGGCGGTTGCCCGCCTGATCCCCGCCGACGAACTGGGCGGGGGTGCGGTGGAAGCCGCGGTGCCCTTCTTCATCGATCGCCAGTTGGATGGAGAGTACGGCCACGCGACACGCTGGTACATGCAGGGGCCCTGGGCCCCGCCCCTGAAGACACAGGGCTATCAAAGCCGTATGACGCCGGCGGAGGTGTATCGGGCGGCCATCAGCGCCATCGATCAACTGGTGGGCGCGCGACATGGCGGCGTCCCCTTCGCCAAACTGCCACCCGATCAGCAGGACGCCGTCCTGAAGGGCCTGGAATCCAACGAGATCACCATTGAGGGCGTGGATACCAAGGTGTTCTTCACCCTGCTGCTGCAGAACACCATCGAAGGGTACTTCAGCGATCCGGTCTATGGCGGCAACAAGGACATGATCGGCTGGAAGCTGATCGGTTTCCCGGGCGCCCGCTACGACCAGAGCCCCTTCGTCGAGCAGCATGGCAAGCCCTATCCCCTGCCGCCGGTTGGCATCACCGGCCGGCCCGGCTGGACCCCGCGCGACCAGGATGGCCAGCCCAAGGAAGTGGGGACCAAGACCCATGTCTGAGAAACTCCCCTCTGTCGACGTGCTGGTCCTGGGCTTCGGCTGGACCGGCGCCATCGTGGCCCAGGAACTGACCGACGCCGGCCTCAGCGTCCTGGCGCTGGAACGCGGGGCCTGGCGCGACACGCCCACCGATTTCGCCCCCACCTTCGCCCAGGATGAGTTGCGCTACATGTGGCGGCACGCGCTGTTCCAGAAGCCGTCGCACTCCACGCTGACCATCCGCAACAACGGGAACCAGACCGCCCTGCCCATGCGTGTCCTGGGGTCCTTCCTGCCGGGGACCGGCGTCGGCGGCGCCGGTGTCCACTGGAACGGCCAGACCTGGCGCTTCCTGCCCAGCGACCTGGAGCTCAAATCCCACGTCACCCGCCGTTATGGTGCCAAGGCGATCCCCGCCGACATGACCATCCAGGACTTCGGCGTCACCTATGACGAGTTGGAGCCGCACTACGACCGCTTTGAATACCTCTGCGGTGTCTCTGGCACGGCCGGCAACCTGAACGGCCAGATCCAGCCGGGGGGCAACCCCTTCGAAGGCGCGCGCAAGCGGCCCTATCCCACGCCGCCCATGCGCCAGGCCTACGCCCCAACACTGTTCGCGAAGGCCGCCGCCGAGCTGGGCCATCACCCTTTCCCCCAACCATCGGCCAACCTGTCCCAGGCCTACACCAACCCGCTGGGCGTGCAACTGGCGCCCTGCACCTATTGCGGCTTTTGCGAGAAGTTCGGCTGCGGCAACTATTCCAAGGCCAGCGCCCAGACCACGCTGCTGCCCGTGCTGATGCGCAAGCCCAACTTCGCGCTGCGCACCGGTGCCGAGGCGCTGAAGATCAATTGCGACAGCACCGGCAAGCGCGCCGTCAGCGTGACCTATGTCGACGCCCAGGGTAGGGAGTTCGAGCAGCCTGCCGACCTCATCTTCCTCTGCACCTACGCCCAGCACAACGTGCACATGCTGCTGCTGTCGGGCATCGGCCAGCCCTACGACCCCAAGACCGGGCAAGGCGTCGTGGGCCGCAACTACGCCTATCAGCGCACAAGTTTCGTGAACGCCTTCTTCGATGACAAGATCCTGAACCCCTTCATCGGAGCGGGCGCCCACGGCATGCACATCGATGACTTCAACGGCGACAATTTCGACCACGGCGGCCTGGGCTTCCTGGGTGGCGGCTATCTGGGCGTGCTGCAGACCGGCGCCCGGCCCATCGAGACCCACCCGGTGCCGGACGGCACGCCCACCTGGGGCGGGGCCTGGAAAAAGGCGGTGGCCGCCAATTACCTGAAGACCACCACCATCTCCACCCACGGCGGGGTGATGAGCCATCGCGGCAACTACCTGGACCTGGACCCGACCTACCGCGACGTCTATGGCCGGCCGCTGCTGCGCATGACCTTCGACTTCACCGACAATGAACACCGGATGGCGCACTACATCACCGACCGCGCGGCGGAGATCGCCCGCGCCATGGGCCCGCGGGAGATCAAGGTGGTGTACCGCGACGGCTCCTGGGACGTGGTGCCTTACCAGACCACCCACAATACCGGCGGCACCGTCATGGGCACCGATCCCAAGACCAGCGTGCTGAACCGCTATCTGCAAAGCTGGGACGTCAGCAACCTGTTCGTCATGGGCGCCAGCGCCTTCCCGCAGAACCCCGGCTACAATCCCACAGGCACCGTCGCCGCCCTGACCTACTGGTCGCTGCAGGCGGTGAAGGATCGCTATCTGAAATCCCCCGGTCCCCTGATGCACACGTGAGGTTGGTCATGCGACGGATCCTGTTCACGGGCGTCATGGGCGTCGGCGTGCTGGCGGCGATCCTGTCGCTGGTCGGCCTGGGTATCAGCAGCATCGCCAGCGGCCAGCCACCCTCCACCACGTCCGGCCCTTATCCGGTCGCGAAGGGCGACGCGGCGGAACGTGGCTATCACGTGGCCGTGGAGGCTGACTGCGTGGGCTGCCACACGGTGCCGGGCGGCCAGCCCTTCGCCGGGGGGCGGCCGCTGGCGACGCCCTTCGGCACCATCTATTCCGCCAACATCACGCCGGACAATGAGGCCGGCATCGGCCGCTGGACGGCGGACGACTTCTATCGCGCCCTGCATGAGGGCAAGGCGCCGGACGGCCATCTTTATCCGGCCTTCCCCTATAACTATTACACGCGCATCAGTCGGGCGGATTCCGATGCCCTGTTCGCCTACCTGCGCAGCCTGCCGCCCTCGCCCGACCGATCGCCGCGCAACAAGCTGCCCTTCCCGTTCAACATCCGGGCCCTGATGATCGGCTGGAACCTGCTGTTCCTGGACAAGGGGGAATACCAGCCCGACCCGGCCAAGTCCGTCGCCTGGAACCGGGGTGCCTATCTGGTGGAGGGTCCCGGGCATTGCGCCGCCTGCCACACGCCCAAGAATTTCTTCGGCGCCCCGCGCACCAGCCGTGACTATCAGGGTGGTGACATCGGCAACGGCTGGTACGCCCCCGACATCACCCCCAACAAGCGCACCGGCCTTGGCGGGTGGAGCGATGAGGAGCTGTTCCAGTATCTGAAGACCGGCCGCAACGTTCACGCCAACGCGTCGGGCGATATGGGGGAGGTCGTCTCCTACTCGACATCCCGCATGGGCGACGACGATCTGCGCGCCATCATCACCTACCTGCGCGACCGGGCGCCCCGGGGCGACGACGCACCGAAAAAGCCGGACCCGGCCGTGATGACGGCGGGGGAGGCGATCTACGTCGACAGCTGCGCCGCCTGCCACCGCATGGACGGCGCGGGGCTGGCCGGGATGTTCCCCCGGCTGCCCATGAACGCCAACCTGCAACAGCCCAACCCCAGCACCCTGCTGCGCGTCATCCTGGTGGGCAGCCGCAGCCTGCCCACCGACACGCGGCCAACCCCGTCCACCATGCCTGCCTTCCACTGGAAACTGCGCGACGAACAGATCGCCGCCGTCGCCACCTATGTCCGCAACAGCTGGGGCAACGTGGCGGCCCCCGTGGACGTCGACACAGTGACCAAGCTGCGTCGCCAGCTGGGCGTGGACCACCTGCCGCCGCCAGCCCCCCAGCCGACCGATCTGCGCCACCCCAACCCGGAGACGGCGGCCCCGCCGCACACCGACAGCCGGCAGAACGGCACGGACCAAGCGGGGACCCCGGTCGCCCCGGCCAGCAGGTGACGCGCGCCATTTTTTATGCAACGCCCGTAGCCTAAACTCCCCTGACCGACGCGCGATAGCTCTTGCCCTCAACCCCATGCAGAAAGCCGTTGCTGAAGCGGCGGCCGGGGCAGAGGTTGCGCAGGCGCTGTTGCGCCGGGGCGACCGGCACGTCGCCGTCCAGCACGGCGCGGAAGGTTTCCGCCACCGCCACCATGTCGCAGTCCTGCGGCGACAGGCGGAACCGCCCGACGCCCAAGGTGCTGAGCGGCCCCACGTCGGCCAGCAGGTCCAGATAGCTGCCCGACAGGGTCTGCACCCCGTTCACCGCCAGGAAGGGGGTGCCGTCCAGGGTGTCCAGGTCCATGCCGTCGGGATGTTTCTCACAGACGTAGCGGCAACCGTCCTTGTGCAGGCCGTGGGCGCGGGCGTGGTAGCAGCGGGCGGAAATGGCCAGCGGCAGGCGGCCGAAGGCCTGCACCTCGATCTCCGTGCCGGTGACCAGCGCGGTGCGCGACAGGGCGGTGATGGCGTCGGCCGTCAGTTCCCCCGGCAGGCAGACGCGCGTCGCCCCCTGGCGAGCCATCAGCTCCAGCGTGCCGGGATTGTAGACGGCGACCAGCGGGCCGATGGCGTGCGGCCGGCCGGCGCAGGCGGCGACGGCGGTCAGGTCATTGGCCTCCACCAGGATGTCGCTGTCGGCCGCCAGGTCCAGCACGGCCTGGCGCTCGCGCGCCTGCATCACCAGCGCCAGGCTGCCCAGCACCACCTCCTTGCCCGCCCGCCGCAGGCGCTCCGCCACCTCGGGGATGTGGCTGTCGAAGAAGGGCGCGCGCTTGGAACAGACCACCTCGCCCAGGACGACGGTGTCCACCGGCGCCTCGTCCGCGATGCGGGCGTAGAAGTCGCGGCGCACCGCCGCCGGCCAATGGAAATTCAGGGGCCCCAGCGTCAGCTTGGCGTGGCTACGGACCATGCGTGCGTCCTCCCTTGGTTTCAGCGCCAGCGCCGGTCGTAGGCGCCCGCGGTGGCGCGGCCGCCTTCCATCTCGCTGGCCAGATCCGGCATGCGGAAGCCGCCGGCCACGGCGGCGTCGATGGCGCGGCGGAATTCCCCGACCACGCGGGTGACATAGGCGCGGCCCCGCTGCCGCCCCTCGATCTTCAGCGCCCGCACCCCCCCGGCGATCAGCCCGGGGATGTGGTCGGCGGCGTTCAGGGAGGTCGGCTCCTCGAACAGATAGCCGGTGGTGCCGTTGGCGCGGAACCGGCCCTTGCACAGCGTGGGGTATCCGGCTGGCGACCCGGCGGCGTGGCGGTCGATGGTGATGTCGTTCAGCCGGGCGCTGATGTCGCCGCCCGCCTCGCGCCGGAACTGCACGGCCGCGGGTGGGGAACAGACGCCGTGGGTGTTGGGTGACTGGCCGGTGACGTAGCTGGACAGCTGGCAGCGCCCCTCCGCCATCACGCACATGCCGCCGAAGGCGAACACCTCCGTCTCCACCGGCGCCACCGCCGCCGTCAGGGCCGTCACCTCCGCCAGGGTCAGCACGCGGGGCAGCACCACGCGCTGCACGCCGAAGGCCTGGGCCAGGTAGCGGATGGCCTCGGGCGTGGAGGCGGCGGCCTGGACCGACAGGTGCAGGCGCAAGGCCGGGTGCGTGGCCTGGGCGTAGGACAGCAGGCCCAGGTCGGCCAGGATGACGGCATCGGCCCCGGCCTCGGCCGCGGCGTCCACCGCCTGGTGCCAGGTTTCCTCCTCCCCCGCCCGGGGGAAGGTGTTGATGGCGATGTACAGGCCGCGGCCGGCGCGGTGGGTGCGGTCGACGGCGGCCCGCATCTCCTTATGGCTGAAGTTCAGGCCGGGGAAGTTGCGGGCGTTGGTGGCGTCGGCGAAGCCGCAGTAGACGGCGTCGGCCCCGGCCTCCAGCGCCGCGTCCAGGGCGGCCGGCGTGCCGGCGGGGCAGACCAGCGACAGGGGGGAGGCGGCCAGGGGGGGACGGGCCGTCATGGCTGGAACTCCGCGATGGGGGCGGGCAGGGAGGGGGCCGGTGCCGCGGCGCGGGCAAGCAGGTGCAGCAGGCCGTCAATCTCGCCATACCAACGCCGGCCCAGGGCGATCGCCTTGCCGGTGATCGCCCGGCCGGCCGGGCTGCCGCCCAGGTCCGCGTCCAACTGGATGCCGGCGCCGTCCACGGCGTTGCGCAGGATCAGCACCGCCTCCATGTCGCCCTCGATCATCAGCTGGCGGCTGAAGAACAGGGAATCCCCGTCCACCCGCCCCTCCAGCAGGGCCAGCAGCGCGCCCAGGGGGGCGCGCAGCGTGGCGGCGGCGGGCGGCGCGACCTGGCCTTCGGCGATGGGCGCCAGGCCCGGGTTGTCACCGGCCGGGCGCAGCAGGAAGCGCACGGGCAAATCGGACGGGTCGATCAGGAAGGCTTTCCCGCCCAGGGTTTCCAGCCGGTCGAATGCCGCCGCGTGCCGCCGCCGCAGGCGGGCGAAGGCCCACTGGCACAGGCGGGCGGCGGCGGGGCCGGCCAGCGGCTGGCCCAGCAGGGGCAGGGGCGGCAGGGCGCGCGCCACCAGTCCCGCCAGCAGCAGGGGCGACAGGGGGGCGGGTCGGTTGGGTCTAGGCTCACGGGATCGTCACCAGGCGGCGGAAAGTCGGTGACTGTGGGCGCCATCGCGCGCGGGTGTCGTTGACATGGCACAATCGGGGACATGGCACGATCGGGCGCCACAATCGGGCGCCCTTGAAACGGCGGGCCGGCATCCCGATACATGGGACCGGTTCCAGCGACGCACGGTGTGGCTTCCGAATGCCTGCAAATCCCTATTACGCCGGCCCGGTGACGGACCATTTCGACGGCCTGCGCTTTTTCAATCCCGGCCACCCCGCCACCGACCGCAGCCTGAAGGAAATCCTGCGTTGGCGCTGGGGCGGGAAGCGTCCGGTGTGGCCCAAGGCGGTGCCGGGGCGCCAGGTGCGCCCCGAGCCCCGGGTGGAGGGGCTGGCGGTCACCATGGTCGGTCACGCCACGGTGCTGATCCAGGTGGCGGGGCTGAACCTGCTGGTGGATCCCGTGTGGTCGGACCGGGTCAGCCCCGTCCAATGGCTGGGGCCGCGCCGTGTCAACCGGCCGGGCGTGGCCTTCGACCACCTGCCGCCCATCGATGCCGTGCTGCTGACCCACAACCATTACGACCACCTGGACGTGGGCACCCTGCGCCGGCTGTGGGCCACCCACCGTCCCCGCATCGTGACGCCGCTGGGCAACGACCGGGTGATCGCGACGGAGGTGGGGACGATGCCGGTGGAAACCGGCGACTGGGGCCAGTCCGTGACCCTGGGGCCGACCGTCACCGCCTGGTTCCACCCGGCCTATCACTGGTCCGCCCGCCGCCTGGGGGACCGGCGCATGGCCCTGTGGTGCGGCTTCGTCCTGGAGACGCCGGCGGGGGTGGTTTACGTGGCCGGCGACACCGGCTATGGCGACGGCGCCATTTTCCGCCAGGTGCGGGACCGGTACGGCGCGCCCGCCGTCGCCGTCCTGCCCATCGGCGCCTACGCGCCGCGCTGGTTCATGAAGCAGCAGCACTGCGACCCGGCGGAGGCCGTGCGCATCCTGGCCGACTGCGGTGCCCACCAGGGGCTGGCCGTGCACTGGGGCACCTTCCCCCTGTCGGACGAGGAACGATTGGCGCCGCCGGCGGAATTGGCCGAGGCTCTGGCGCAGCGGGGGATGGCCGCGGGCCGCTTCCTGGCGATGGAGCCTGGGGACGTCTGGCACTGTGAAAAATAAGGGGGCGGTCCGGCATCTGCCCGCCGCCCCCAAGGTTACCCCCCGATGCTCACGGGGCGCGGTGTTCCATCATCAGAAGTTAAGGGTCCAGGTCAGCAGCTTCACGTCGATGGCCAGCCACACCATGAAGGCCAAGGACAGGGCCAACAGCACGGCCCACAGGGTGCCCCAGCGGCGGCCACCCCGGCTCCCGATGTCGTAGGCGTTCCAGATGGCGGCCACGGTGCCGGCCAGGGCGGCCAGCAGCACCAGCTGCATCAGGCGCATCCAGATGTCCAGGCGGCCGTCCAGCGCGTCCACGCCCTGGTTGATGACCGACAGCATGATCCCCCAGCCCAGGACGAAGACCAGGACGGCCCAGGCGGCGGCGCGGGTGGCGCGGTGCAGGACCAGCGCCCGGCCGGTGATGCCGGGGTTGTGGCGATAGCGGCGGCGCACCAGGGCCACGACCGGCCAGGACAGGGCGGTCAGGGTCAGCACGCCCAGGGCCACCGCGGCCACCGGCATGATCCATCCCGCATTGAGGTTGCCCGGCGCCGGCACGAACTCGATGATGGGGGCGTAGGCGCCGATGGAGAACATGACCACCCGGCCGTCCTTCACCACGGCGGCCAGACGCTCCTTGCCTTCGCCGTCCTGCCACAGGAAGGGGCCGACCTCACGCCAGCGCTTCGGCACCTTGGCGGCGTTCACCAGGGAGGAGACGGTGATGGTGCCGTCTTCGTTCGCCGCCACCTGGGCCTCACCCAGCAGGCTGAACAGGCGCATGAAGTTGGTTTCCGACCCACGGCTGCTGACGTAGTGCCCGGCCATCACCTGGGCGTGTTCCTTGGCCGTGGCGGCCGTGGGCAGGTCGGGCTTGGCCTGCGGGAAATAACGGTCGGTGAAGTCGACGAACAGATGCTCACGCAGCACATGGGCCGCCGCCTCGCGCCCGGCGCTGTTGAAGGACATGAACAGGCCGACGCCGTCGTCCAGGTACAGGTGCAGGTCGGAATGGAAGACGTCGGTGTCGCCGCCATGGGCCACGATGCGGTGGCCGTTGCGGTCCTCATGATAGAAGCCCAGGCCCATGGCCGGCAGGCCGGGATAGGGGACGTTGGCGTTGGCATACATCTGGTTGGCGATGGCCGGATCCAGCAGTTTGCCGCCTTGCGACAGGTGGGCGATCATGAACTGGGCCATGTCGGCGCCGGTCGCGGACAGGGCGCCCGCCGGCGACATGTCGATGATCTCGAACGGTTCCGGGTCCTTGGAGCCCAGCTGGTAGCCTTTCGACATGCCGGGCGCCAGATCGGCGGGCAGGGGCTGTTCGAACGTTGAGTGCGCCATGCCCAGCGGTGTGAAGATATGGTTCTTGACGTACTGGGCGAAAGGTTCGCCCGACACCCGCTCCACGATATAGCCGGCCATGGAGGCGCCGTAGTTGGAGTAGGCGGGGATTTGGCCCGGGGCGTAGATGCGGGTGGGGACCCAGCGCTTCATGGCTTCGCCCAGGGGCTTGGCCAGCTTGGGGTCGCTCAGCAGCAGGTACTTCGCCGTTTCCTCAAAACCCGGGGTGTGGGTCATGATGTGGCGCAGGGTGATGGGTTTGCCGAAAGCCGGCGGAATCTTGTAGTCCAGGTAGTCGTTTACGTCGCGGTCCAGGTCCAGCTTGCCGGCCTGCACCTGCTGCATCACCGCGGTCCAGGTGAACAGCTTGGAGATGGAGCCGGGGCGGAACAGGGTGCCGGCGGGGTCCACCGGCTTCTTCTCCTTCACGTCGGCATAACCGAATCCGCGTTGTGTCAGCACCTGGCCGTCCTTCACCACCACCACCACGGCACCGGCGATGTCGCCGGTCTGCAGGGCGTAAGGCATGTAGCCGTCCAGCCAGGTGTCCACATCCGCCTTGCTCAGGCTGGCGGGGCCAGCGGCCGGCGCGGTGGTCGCTGGCGCCTCGGGCCCGGTGGCCGCGGGTACCGTCGCCGGGGGCGTTGGGTTCAGCTCGGTGGGGGATTGCGCCAGGGCCGGCAAGGCCATGGCGGTCATCATCAGCGCCAATAGGCGTACCTTCCACATATTGGTAATCCTCACCTTTAGAAGCGGACGCCGAGGGTGGCGCCGAAGGAACGGGGCCGCACGATGGCCGCGGTGACGTTGCCGTTGAGGGCCGATCCGGCGGCGCCGACATCCATGATGCCACGGCTGTCGGTCAGGTTGCGCACGAAGCCCTCGATCCGGTAGGCGCCGAAGGTGACGCCGGCATGGGCGTCCACCTGGCTGAAGGCGCTGAGGTGGCGCTGGCCGTAGCTGGTGTCGAAGGCGGACTCACGCGCCCCGGTATAGCGCCAGCTGAAGCCGGCGAAGCCGTCCACCGTTTCGGTCAGTGGCCGTTGGTATTCCACCGCCAGGGTGGAGGAGTAGCGGGCGGTGTAGGGCAGGCGGTCGCCCTTCAGCCCGCCCACCAGGGCCGGGGCGTCGGCGGTCAGCGTGGCGTCGACCAGGGCGCCGTTCAGCGCCACGGTCAGGCCGGTCAGGGGCTTCACCGTCACCGAGGCCTCGATGCCCTGGCTGCGGGCGGAGCCACCGTTGATGTTGACGCCGTAGTCGTCGACGGAGGTGAACAGCTGGATGTTGTCCCAGTCGATGTAGAAGCCGGTCAGTTCCACCGACAGCTTGCGGCCCCACAGGTCCGACTTCACCCCGACCTCGTAGTTGGTGGTCGTGTCGGCGCCGAACTGCCGGGGCACGGCATCCGGCGCCCCTGGCGGTAGCACGTTAGGCCCGCCGGGGCGGTAGCCCTTGGCCACGCGAACATAGAGGGTCGTGTCCTCGTTGGGCTTGAACGATGGCGCCACGGAATAGGTGAACACCCCATCGGAGGAATGGGCGGTGTAGTTGGCATCCCCGCCCAGCGGGCCGGCGGCCAGTTCCAGGGCATCCTGTTCGTTGTGGCTGTAGCGGCCGCCGAAGGTGACGTCGAACTGATCGGAAAGGTGGACGGTGCCATTGGCGAACCCGGCGTATTCCTCATAGCGCGAGGTCAGGCTGACGTCCGCCAGGCCGGCGTAGTCGGGCAGGGGCGTGCCGGTGGGATCGTCCACGCCGTTCAGTTCCTGGATGATGGCGTTGCGCTCGCGGGTGTAGAAGCCGCCCACCGTCCAGTCCAGCCAGCCGCCGCCGGTGGAGGCCAGGCGCACCTCCTCCGTGAAGCGGCGCTGCTGCACCTTCTGCACCTGCGACACGCCCAGTGGCACGCCGAAGGCCCCGGTCAGCAGGGGGCCGTAAAGGCCGCTCGCGTCCTCCAGCGCGTTTTGATAGAGCGTGCTGAAGCTGGTGGATGACATCAGCTGAACCGGGCCAAAGTCATACGATCCGGTCAGGTTGTAGACGCGGTACTGCATGTCGCTGGGTTGGCTGGCGATGCGGGCCTGGGTGTATTCGCCCAGCACCGGCTTCAGGGTCACGGGATCCACGTCCTCCTGGTTGGTGCCGTTGCTGTCCAGGTTCTGCAGCATCACCGTGGCCCGCAGGGTCAGCGCCTCATTGGGGCGCAGCTGGGCCGAAACGCGGCCGCCATAGGTGCGGCCATCGTTGATGTCCTTGTTGCCCCGCTGATCGTCGATGTAGCCCGGGTCCCGGCGGTAGAAGCCGCTGGCCCGCACCGCCAGGGTGTCGGTGACCGGCACGTTGACCGAGGCGCGGCCGGACCAGCCGGTGTCGCCGTGGCCCACGTCCTCCATGTTCATTTCGGCCGACGCGTGCACGCCCTCGGTGCTGGGCGCCACGGTGACGTACTTCACCAGGCCGCCCAGCGAGTTGGCACCGTACAGTGTGCCCTGGGGACCGCGCAGCACCTCCACCCGTTCCAGGTCCACCGGGTCCAGGTCCGGGGTCAGGATGGCGCCGTTGGCCAGCGAGGTGGCGGAACCATAGGGGGTTTCGTCGACGTAGGTGGCGACCGTGGCCCCCACGCCGCCGGTGTTGATGCCACGCAGGATCAGGCGTGCCTGGCCCGCCTGGGTTTCCACCAGCGCCGCGCTGGGCACGCGGGTGAAGAAGTCGTCCAGCCGGTCGGCATGGCTTTGCTGCAACGCCTCCGCCGACACCGCCGATACCGATTGCGGCACGTCGATCAGCCGCTGTGTCCGTTTTTGCGCCGTGACGACGATTTCCTCCAGCATGTCGGCGTCCGCCGCCGGTGAAGGTGCCGCCTGTTGCGCCCAAGCGCTTGTGCCGACCGCCAGTGCCGCCACGCCTGCACAGAGGAAAGCCCTGGTTCCCTGCCTCATTGCCCGATCTCCCTGATCGTTATGTGGCGGACATGATGGCACGTGTTTCAGATTTGGCAACAGCGTTTCTGCGCCGAGAATGCGAAGGCCTCGGGGCGCTGGTTTTCCTGTCACAGCTGGTGCACCCTGGAAACAAGATGAAGCCTGGAAACATGGAGCGTTGCATGACCACCCTTGCCCCGGACCGGACCCATCCGGCGTTGGCGTTGCGGGCGGTGCGTCTCAAGCAGGGATTGACCCTGCGCGCCCTGGCGGCGCGCAGCGGCCTGCCGTTCTCCACCCTGTCGAAGCTTGAGAACGGCAAGATGGAGATGACCTACGACAAGCTGCTGCGCCTGGCGCAGGGACTGGGCGTGGATATCGCCGCCTTGCTGGCCGGCCCGCCGGAGGTGGAGGCCCCGCCGGCGGGCGGGCGGCGCAGCGTGTCGCGGGCGGGGCGCTCGGCCGGCGCCACCTCCGACGTGCACGCGCACCAATATCCGGCGGCGGATCTGCTGGGCAAGCTGATGGTCCCCATCATCATCGAGGTGCGCGCCCGCAGCGTGGCGGAGATGGGCGGCATGGTCCGCCATTCGGGGGAGGAGTACCTGTACGTCCTGTCCGGCGCCATGGAACTGCACACCGATCTCTATGCCCCCCTGCGGCTGGAGGCGGGCGACTCGGTCTATTTCGACAGCGGGATGAGCCACGTCTACGTCCGCGTCAGCGACGAGCCCTGCAAGGTCGTGTGCGTTTGTGCCGGCCCCGGCATCCAGCGCTTGGCCCAGACGGCGGCCAAGGCGTGGAAACTGTCGCCCCCGGCGGACCAGGACCCCGCCTGATCCGCGTCTTTCCGACACAGTGTTTCCGATATTGAAACAATGGCACGGCTGTGTGATGCTGACGCCATCATGCAGATCACCCCCCCCGACAACCAAACCCCAACTGGGGGAATCCCCAGCGCGGAAATAACGAACAGGGAAACGCAATCATGGCCGCGCCCCGTCGCGGCGTGGTCGGCGGTGGCCCTGTTCTGCGTGGCGGCTGTCCTGTCCTACACGGACCGGCAGATCCTGAGCCTGCTGGTCGACCCCATCCGGGCTGACCTGGGCATCAGCGACACCCAGGTGGGTGTGCTGCAGGGCGTGGCCTTCGCCATCATCTATTCCATCGCCGGCCTGCCGCTGGGCCGCCTGGCCGACATGCTGCCGCGCCGCGCCGTCATCTGCGTCGGCGTCGGGTTGTGGAGTGTCGGCACGCTGCTGTGCGGCTACGCCCCCTCCTTCTGGGTGCTGTTCGCCGGCCGCCTGATCGTGGGCGTGGGGGAGGCGGCGCTGGCGCCCGCCGCCATGTCCATGATCGCCGACATGTTCCCGGCCGAACGCCGGGGCCTGGCCACCGGCGTCTTCGTCATGGGCATGACCATCGGCGGTGGCGTGGCCATCGCCATCGGCGGTGCCGTGCTGGGCCTAGCGGCATCGGGTGGTTTCGCCGGGGTGCCCCTGCTGGATGGCTTGGCCGCCTGGCGCGCCGTGCTGGTGCTGCTGGGGTTGGCGGGTGTGCCGCTGTTGCTGGCCCTGCTGACCATCGGGGAGCCATCGCGGCGCAGCGCAGTGGCGGCGGGCGGGCGCGAGGCGACCTCCCTGCGGGAGATCTTCGCCCAGCTGGCGGCCATCCGCACCGTCCTGATCCCGGTCATCGTCTGCTGCGCCTTCATGTCGGTGGGCGACTTCGCCCTCATCGCCTGGGCGCCGGCCCTGCTCAGCCGTCGCTACGCTTCGCCGGCAGCCCGTTCCGCGTCGCGACCACCGCCACCCCGTGGCCGATGGACGTGCCCGGCCGCGCGACCGTCAGTTCCTTCGGCTTCAGCGGTTCGAACGCGCATGTCCTGCTGGAGGCCGCACCCCGCCATATCGCCGCCAGCGATGATCCGGGTCCGTGGATCTTCCCGCTGTCAGCCAAGACCACCGCGTCACTCGATCGTCTGAAGACGGCGCTGCTGGCCCATCTCGACCGGTTGGACGGCGGGCTCGCCGACCTCGCCTGGACGCTGGGAGCCAAGCGGACGCACCATCGGGCCCGCCATGCCGTGGTCGCCGGTGACCGTGTGGCGCTGGCCGCCGCCTTGCGCGCGCCCCTACCGCCGGCGTCCAGCACCGCCGCCGACATCGACATCGAACACGCCATCGCGACGCGCGATCTCATGAGCCTCGCCACCGCCTATGTCGCGGGCGCCGCCGTGCCGTTCCCCCGCCTGTTTCGCGCGCCGGGCCGGGTCCTGCGCCTGCCGGTCTATCCCTTCGACAACCAACGCTACTGGAACCCCCTGAACCGTGGCGCCACGGCCGTGGCCGAACCGGACGACGGCGCCTTGCCGCTGCGTGTCGACAGCGCCGACTGGCGGCTGGACCAGCATCGTGTCGACGGGGCGCCGATGCTGCCCGCCGCCGCCGTGATGGAGTTGGCCGCGGCGGCGCTGACCCGCCGGCATGGCCACCCCTGCCCGGGGCTGGCGGACCTCACCTGGATCCGGCCGATCGCCGGCACCGGCCCCT
>NZ_BACU01000092.1 GCF_000333275.1 Azospirillum sp. B4
GGGGCTGACATTATTGGATGGGTTGCGGCGCTGCTGCTGTTCCTGACGCTGGCCTGCCAATCTGGGACGCAATGGCGGGAGGGGTCGACCAAAGGTGTGTCGCCCTGGCTGTTCGCCGGGCAGATCGCTACCTCCATCGGCTTCGTCATCTATTCCTGGCTGCTGGGCAACTGGGTGTTCGTCACCACCAACGCCCTGATCCTGGCGGTGGCTGTGGTGGGCCAGTGCCTGTACCTCAGCCAGTGCCGCAAGCGGCCGGCCGGGGCGGACGCCAAGGTGGCGGCCAGGGCGACGGAATGACGGACGGGTCGGGCCTGGTCTATGTCTGCGATGGCGACCCCGGCATCCGGCGGCAAAGGTCGGGGTCGGGCTTCCGCTATCGGTCGGCTGACGGCGCCCCCGTGCGGGACCAAGCCCTGTTGGCCCGCATCAAGGCCCTGGTCATCCCGCCGGCCTGGACCGACGTCTGGATCTGCGCCGACGCCAACGGCCATCTGCAGGCCACCGGCCGCGACGCCAAGGGGCGCAAGCAGTACCTGTACCATCCGGCCTTCCGCCAGGCGCGGGATGGGGCGAAATTCCAGCACCTGCTGGCCTTCGCCCGCCGGCTGCCGCGGATCCGTGACCGTGTGGCCAGGGACCTGGCCCGTCCCGGCCTGCCGCGCGACAAGGTGTTGGCCACTGTCGTCCACCTGCTGGGAACCACGTTGATCCGCGTGGGCAACGCCGACTATGCCCGCGCCAACAAGAGCTATGGCCTGACCACCCTGCGCAGCGCCCACGTCAGCGTGGAGAAGTCGTCCCTGCGCTTCGACTTCAAGGGCAAGAGCGGCAAGCTGTGGCGCCTGAAGGTGACCGACCGGCGCGTGGCCCGCATCGTCAAGGCCTGCCAGGAATTACCGGGCCAGTCCCTGTTCCAGTACCTGGATGACGATGGCCACAGGCATGAGGTCAGCTCCGCCGACGTCAACGCCTACCTGAACGCGGCGACGGGCGGCCGGGGCGAGGGCGTCACCGCCAAGGATTTCCGCACCTGGGCCGGCACGGTGATGATGGCCCTGGCGCTGAATGACAGCCCGGCGCCGACCAGCCCGACCCATGGCCGGCGCATGGTTAACGCCGCCCTGAAACAGGTCGCGGCCCGGCTGGGCAACACCGTGACCATCTGCCGCCAGTGCTATGTCCACCCGGTGGTGATGGCGGACTACCTGGCCGGGCGCTTCACGCTGCGCATCCGGCGGGACGGCGCCTTCGGCCTGCCACCGGAGGAGGCCGCCGTTCTGACCCTGCTGCGCCGGGCCGGCAAAGAAACGGCGATGGCAAGCGGAACCTGAGCTGTCGCGCCGGGTTGTGCCTGCATCTGTTGCCAGCCGGAGAGCACATCCATGGCCGAACCCCACTTTGACGACATGCCCGTGACCCCGGTGCCGCCCACGCCCAGCCCGACGCCCGACGCCATGGCCCCGACCGCGCCACGATCGGCGGCGCCTAGCGTGCCCTTCGTTGGCGGTGACACGGCCAAGCAGCGTGACCTGGCGGCGGACAGCCAGGAGGCGGGATCGGCACTGACGACCAACCAGGGGCTGAAGATCAGCGACGACCAGAATTCGCTGCGCGCCGGTCCCCGGGGGCCGACGCTGATGGAAGACTTCCACCTGCGGGAGAAGATCACCCACTTCGACCATGAACGCATCCCGGAACGGGTGGTGCACGCGCGCGGCGCCGCCGCTCACGGTGTCTTCCAGGTCTATGAGCCGCTGACCGATCTCACCACCGCGACGCTGTTCCAGGATCCGGCGAAGGAAACGCCGGTGTTCGTCCGCTTTTCCACCGTCGCGGGCTCGCGCGGGTCGGCCGACACGGTGCGCGACGTGCGCGGCTTCGCCGTCAAGTTCTATACCGAGGAGGGGGTGTGGGACCTGGTGGGCAACAACATGCCCGTCTTCTTCATCCAGGATGCGGTCAAGTTCCCCGACCTGATCCACGCGGTGAAGCCCGAACCGCACAATGAGATCCCACAGGCCCAGTCCGCCCACGACACCTTCTGGGATTTCGTCTCCTTGACGCCGGAATCCGCCCACATGCTGATGTGGGTGATGAGCGACCGTGCCATCCCCCGCAGCTACGCCACCATGGAGGGCTTCGGTGTCCACACCTTCCGCCTGGTGAATGGGCAGGGGAAGGCGCGCTTCGTCAAGTTCCACTGGAAGCCGCTGAAGGGCGTTTTCAGCCAGGTGTGGGACGAGGCGCAGAAGACCGCCGGCAAGGACCCCGACTTCCACCGCCGTCCAGGGTCTTGTGCCCGGCCTGCGCCAGGAAAGCCTCGGCCAGGGGCAGGATGTCCGCCCGCCGTTCCCGCAAGGGCGGCAGATGGATGGGGATGACATGCAGCCGATAGAACAGATCCTCCCTGAAGCCGCCCTCCCTGACCTGTGGCGCAGGTCGCGGGGGGGC
>NZ_BACU01000091.1 GCF_000333275.1 Azospirillum sp. B4
TGGCGGACAACCAGCGCGTCACGAAGGGACAAATGCTGTTCCGCATTGATCCCGAGCCCTACCGGATCGCGATCGACCAGCCCGAGGCGCGGCTGGATGGCGCGCGCCTTCAGATCGTCGCGTTGAAGGCCACATATCGCCAGCAGCAGGCGGAGCTGCAATCCGCCAGGGATTCGGCGGATTTCAACGAGCGGGACTATGCCCGTAAGAAGGCCTTGGCGGCGTCCGACTTCACGTCGCGGGCGGTTTATGAACGGGCGGAGACGGATTTGAAGGTCGCGCGCCGGCGCATCGCGTCGGTTGAACAGCAGATCGCCAACACCGTGGCCGCCTTGAATGGGAATCCGGACATCGAGGTGGACCGTCATCCCTCGGTCCGGGCCGCGAAGGCGGACCTGGACCGGGCTCGGCTGGATCTTTCCTATGCCACCGTGACGGCGCCCGACGATGGGGTCGTGACGCGGGTCGACGAACTTCAGGTCGGCGACTTCGTCAATCCCGGTGCCGCCGTCTTCACCCTGCTGTCCAGCCGGCAGGTCTGGGTCGAGGCCAATTTCCGCGAAACCGACCTGACCCACATGAGGCCCGGCCAGGCGGCGGCCATCCGTATCGATGCCTTTCCCGATAGTCGCCTCCAGGCGCATGTCGTCAGCATGAGCCCGGGCACCGGATCGGATTTCGCGATCCTGCCGCCCGAGAACGCCACGGGCAACTGGGTCAAGGTCGTCCAGCGATTGCCGGTGCGTATTGAGTTCGACGACGGCGCGGCGCCCAACTGGCCGCCCTTTTCGGGCATCAGCGTCACCGCGCGGGTTGAGACCGGACACCGCAGCGCCTGGCTTTCCGCCATCTGGCCCGCGCTGAAGGCGGGGGCGGTCAAATGATGGCGACCCTTTTCCAAAGCCCTGCGCCCTGTGGACGGCGCGCGCTGGCGCTTGCCGCTTTCGCGGCGACCTTTATGCAGGGCGTCAACATCTCGCTTCCCAACGCCGCGCTGCCGCACATGCAGGGCACGCTGTCGATGGCGGACGACGAGATCGGCTGGATATTCACCTCCTACGTGACGGCCGGCATCGTCGTCATGCCGATGACCCGCTGGCTGGCGGGCCGCTGCGGCCGCAGGGCCGTGTTCCAGGCTGCCATGATCCTTTTCATCCTGGGCCTGGTGTCCGCCACCTGGGCGACCACATGCGCCCAGCTCATCCTGGCCCGGATCCTCCAGGGTGCTGCAAGCGGTCCGCTGGGGCCCTTGTCCCTGGCGATCCTGCAGGACCAGGCGCCGCCGGCGCACCAGGCCAAGGTCGGGGCGGCCGCCACGGCGTGCATGCTGGCCGGTATCAGCAGCGGTCCGCCGCTGGGGGGCTGGCTCAGCGACCATCACGGCTGGCCCTCCATCTTTTACGTCAGCCTGCCGCTGGCCGGATTTGTGCTGCTGGTGGTGACGCTGTGGCTGTCCGAAAAGAGGGCGGAGCGAAACCCGCGCTTTGATTTCCTGGGGCTGGCGACCTTTTCCCTGGGCATCGTGGGCTTGCAGATGCTGTTGGACCGGGGGGAGCGCCTGGAGTGGTTCGCCGCGCCCGAAATCTGGGCGGAGGCCGTGGCGTCGGCCCTGGGCTTCCACCTCTTTATCATCCACGTCCTGACCGCCAGGACGCATTTCCTCGACAAGGCGCTGTTCCGGGACCGCAACTTCGTCCTGTCGGTGGTCATGGCCTTCGCCGCCGGCTTTGTCCTGCTGCCGACATTGGCGCTGACCTCACCGATGCTGGAGGAACTGTTCGGCTATCCGGTCGACACCACCGGCTACATGGCCATCCCGCGCGGCGTGGCACTGGTGGGAACGTTGCTGATCGCAAGCCGGCCGGCGGCGCGGATTGATGTGCGCGTCCTGGCCTTCGCCGGCGTCGCCCTTGTCGTCTACGCCAACTGGCGCATGCTGGGATATTCGCCGGCGATGGATTGGCGACCTGTGGCGATGGCGGGCGTGCTGCAGGGGGCCGGCCTGGGCATCCTGTTGCCGGCCTTGGCCAAGGCGGCGTTCAGCACGCTTGACCGCCGCTTCCATGCCGAGGGGGCGGCGCTCTTCAACCTGTCGCGCCTGTACGGCAGCACCATCGGTATCGCCGTCGTCCAGATCTTCTTCTACGGCAATACCCAGGCGGTGCACTTGGCGCTGGCCAGGAATTTCACCCCCTATCGCGCCGCGGTCCATGGCCTGTCGTCGGGGGTCGGGCCGGCGTTGGTCCAGGTCAATGAGATGGTGACCGGCCAAGCGGCGACCGTCGCCATCATCGGCCAGTTCAAGATCCTGATGATCGCCATGCTGGCGGCCGGCCCGCTCGTGCCCTTTCTCCGCACCCCGCGCCCGGTCAAGCAACCGATAGCCGATGAGATCGCGAAATGATGTCCGCGCCTTCCGTCCCGATGGGACGATTGCTCCCGACACTGGCCCCGGCGGCCCTGTTGCTGGTGGTCCTGTCAGCCTGCACCCTTGGCCCCGACTTCACGCCGCCGGCGGATCCGCCTTCCACCCATTACGATCATGAGGCGGAGCGGCGCCTCGCCCTGGAAGGCAGTGGCACCCAGCGCGTCACGCTCGGTACCCGGATGGAGGGTGACTGGTGGTCGGTGTTCCGGTCACCGGCGCTGAATCGCGTGATGCGGCACACCATCGACGGCAATTTCGATCTCAGGATCGCCGAGGCCCGGATCGAACAGGCGTCGGAAGCTGTCAGGGCTGCCGGGGGCGTCCTCTATCCCCAGGTGGATTGGGGTGCCGATATCGGCCGGGGCCGGTCAGGGGCGCCGCCCGCGACCTCCAGCTTCTATGCGGTCGGCCCCCGGGTGAGTTTCGACCTCGACCTTTTCGGCGGCACCAGGCGGCTCATCGAGCGGCAGGGGGCGCTTGCCGATGCCGAGAGACATCGCTTCGACGCGGCCTACCTGATCTTGACGGGCGACGTCGCGGTCCAGGCCTTGTCCCTGGCGTCCGCACGGGCCCAGATCGCGGCGGTGCGGGCCCTGCTGGCGGATGACGAACGCAACTTGACGCTTCTGCGCGCGGCCCATGGTCAGGGCGGTGTCGGCCAGCCCGATATCGCGTTGGCGGAAACGCAGCTGGCGCAGGACCAGACCTTGCTGCCTCCGCTGGCCCAGCAACACGACGCGGCGCGGCATGCGCTGTCCGTCCTGGCGGGGCTGGGGCCGGCCGGTGGGCTGACGACAGATTTCGACCCACCCGATTTCGATTTGGACGACTTCACGCGGCCGCCCGATCTGCCCCTCAGCCTGCCGTCCGAGATGGCGCATGAGCGGCCTGACATCCTGGTGGCGGAGGCTGAGTTGCGCGCCGCCAGCGCGGCCGTGGGCGTGGCCACCGCCGATCTCTACCCCCACCTGACGCTGTCGGGCTCGCTGACCCAGGCGGGCGCGGATCCCACGTCCCTGTTCCAGGCCGGCAGCTCACTCTGGAGCGTCGCCGCCAGCTTGGCCGGTCCCGTCTTCCATGGCGGGATGCTGGAGGCGAACCGGCGGGCAGCCATCGATGGCTACAGGGCCTCGCTGGCCACCTATCAGCGCACGGTGGTCAGGTCACTGGGGCAGGTGGCCGACGTGCTCCAGGCCATCAGCCATGATGCGGAGGCCTATTCGGCGCAGGAGCGCGCGCTGACCGCCGCCGCGACCAGCCTGCGCCTGAACCGAGCCGCCTATGGGGTGGGCGAGACGGGCGTCCTGCAGGTGCTGGATGCCGAGCGGGCCTACCAGCGGGCGCTGCTGGGCCACATCCGCGCCAGGACGGCCCGCCACCTGGACACGGTGCAGTTTTTCATCGCGCTCGGCGGCAACGCGTCGGGTTCGTTCACGCGCCACACCACTTCCGGCAAGGGACTATGACCATGACGACCATCCATTCTCTTTCCCACGTGATGCTTCCTTCCGCCCATGGGCCGGGCGCGATTCCCGCTGTGGGCTTCGGCACCTTGATCCCCGATGCGACTGTCACCCGGCGGGCGACCAGGGCCGCCTTGGACGCGGGCTTTCGCCATTTCGATTGCGCGGAACGTTACGGCAACGAGGCCGCCGTTGGCGACGCCATACGGGAAGGGATCGAGGCGGGCACGGTGCGCCGCGAGGACATCTTCCTGACCACCAAACTATGGAACACCAACCACCGCCCCGAACGCGTTCGCCCAGCCCTGGAGGCGAGCTGCCGGCGGCTGGCGGTCGAGACCGTCGATTGCTACATCATCCACACACCTTTCGCCTTCCAGCCCGGCGAGGATCCCGATCCGCGCGATGGGGAGGGCCGTGTGCTCTACGACCCGGGGATCACGCTGGCGGACACATGGCGGGCGATGGAAAGCCTGGTGGATGAGGGACGATGCCGCTCCATCGGCCTGTCGGATATCACGCTGGCGAAGCTGCGGGAGATTGTCGCCATCGCGCGCATCAAGCCCGCCATGGTGCAGGTGGAATCGCACCCCTACTTGCAGGAGTGGGAGTTGCTCGACTTCTGCCGGGCGCATGGCATCGTCCTGCAGGCGTTCGCGCCCCTGGGGCATGCCATGGAACCCAGGGTGCTTGAGGACACGGTGTTGAAGGACATTGCGGCGGGCCTGGGGCGAACGCCGGCGCAGGTGGCCCTCGCCTGGGCCGTCCAGCGGGGCACGGCGTTCCTGACCACCTCGACCAACCCCGACCATATCCGGGAGAACTTTGAGATCTCGGCCTTGCCGGACGACGCCATGGAGGAGATCCGGCACGGGATTGGGAAGGACATCCGGTTCAACAGCGTGGTGGAAACCGGCGTGCCCGGGTTCATTCCCCGGACGGAGGGGCGGGGATGAGCGGGCCGGGGACCGTCAAACCACGATCGGCAGGCTGGTGGTGAACTTGACGCAGCTGAGCGCGAAGCGGGAATTGACGGCGGCGACGCCCGGCAGATGCAGCAGCACCTTCTTCAGGAAATGCTCATAGCTTTCCACGCTGCTGACGATGACGCGCATGAGATAGTCGCCGTCGCCTCCGCTCATGGAGAAGCACTCCACGATCTCCGTCCGGCTGCGGACGATCTGCTCCAGGGCGTCCAGCGTGTCCTCGTCATGCTGCTTCAGCCGCACTTCGGCGAAGACGGTGATGGGCAGGTCCAGGGCCTTGGCGTCCAGCAGCAGCGCCCGGCCACGGATGATGCCCTCCTCCTCCAGCCGCTTCAGACGGCGCCAGCAGGGGGTGTGCGACAGGCCGACCCGGGCCGCCAGGTCGGCGGTGGAGAGGTCCGGGTTTTCCTGCAGGGCCAGCAGGATGCGGCGGTCTATCCGGTCCAACGCAATCGCCATCCTAAAATCCCCCCGTTTCGCGCGTTGTCCATTTCTATTACGGCCGGACTTACGGCGTATCAGATATTTTTTTCCCGGTCCCACCCCACATCCTTATGGCCACAGGAAGGCACGGGAGGGACCCAGAAAATGTCGCCCCACAACCAATCCGGCGGCGCCGCCGACAGGCCGCCGCTGACCTTGCACATTCCCGAGCCGGCCGCCCGGCCGGGGGAGACGCCGCGTTTCGACCACCTGACCTTCTCGCCCGCTGGCAGCATCCGCCGGCCGGACCCCGGTGTGGCGGAGCCCGAGATCCGCGACCTGCCCTACGGCCTGATCCGCGTGCTGGACGATCAGGGCCAGGCCGTTGGCCCCTGGGACCCCGGCCTGGATGCGGAGACGCTGCGTCGGGGCCTCAAGGTCATGGCCCAGGCCCGCGTGTTCGAGGATCGCATGTTCCGCGCCCAGCGCCAGGGCAAGACCAGCTTCTTCATGAAGTCGACGGGGGAGGAGGCCATTGGCGCCGCCCAGTCCATGATGCTGGACCGCGACGACATGTGCTTTCCGACATATCGGGTGCTCAGCTGGCTGCTGGCGCGGGACTATCCCGTCATTGACCTGGTCAACCAGATCTTCTCCAACGCCCGCGATCCCTTGAAGGGCCGGCAGCTGCCCATCCTCTACTCGGCGCGTAAGTACGGCTTCTATTCCCTGTCGGGCAATTTGGGCACGCGCTTCAGCCAGGCGGTGGGCTGGGCCATGGCGTCGGCCTATCGCGGCGACACCAGGATCGCGCTGGCCTATGTCGGCGACGGCACCACGGCGGAGGGCGACTTCCACGAGGCGCTGACCTTCGCCGCCGTCTACCGCGCCCCGGTCATCCTGTGCGTCACCAACAACCAGTGGGCCATCTCCAGCTTCTCCGGCATCGCGGGGGCGGAGACCACCACCTTCGCCGCCAAGGCCATCGCCTATGGCATCCCCGGCCTGCGGGTGGACGGCAACGACTTCCTGGCGGTATGGGCGGCCACGGCCTGGGCGGCGGAACGGGCGCGCACCAACAAGGGCGCCACGCTGATCGAGTTCGTGACCTACCGCGCCGCCGGCCATTCCACCAGCGACGACCCCACCAAGTACCGCCCCATGGACGAGGCGGCGGCCTGGCCCCTGGGCGACCCCATCGAACGGCTGAAGACCCACCTGATCGCCCGTGGCGAGTGGTCGGCCGAGCGCCATACCCAGATGGAGGCGGAGCTGGCGGAGGGCGTGCGCGCCGCCGTGAAGGAGGGGGAGGGCATCGGCACCCTGGGCCAGTCCAAGCCGCCGGTCAGCCAGATGTTCGAAGACGTGTTCAAGGAACCCGACTGGCGGGTCCTGGAACAGCGCCGTGAGCTGGGGGTCTGACACCATGCCCAAGATGGATATGATCCAGGCCCTGAACTCCGCCCTGGACGTCAAGATGAGCCAGGACCCCGACGTCGTGGTGTTCGGTGAGGACGTGGGCTATTTCGGTGGCGTCTTCCGCGTCACCGACGGCCTGCAGAGGAAACACGGGCTGAAGCGTTGCTTCGACACGCCCATCTCCGAGGGCGGCATCATTGCCACCGCCATCGGCATGGGGGCCTACGGTCTGCGGCCGGTGCCGGAGATCCAGTTCGCTGACTACATCCTGCCGGCTTTCGACCAGCTGGTGTCGGAGGCGGCGCGCCTGCGCTATCGCTCGGGCGGGGAATTCTGGGCGCCCATCACCGTGCGCTCCCCCTACGGCGGTGGCATCTTCGGCGGCCAGACCCACAGCCAGAGCCCGGAGGCCATCTTCGCCCATGTCACGGGCCTGAAGACGGTCATCCCCTCCAACCCCTATGACGCCAAGGGCCTGCTGATTGCCGCCATCGAGGATGACGACCCCGTCATCTTCCTGGAGCCCAAGCGCATCTACAACGGCCCCTTCGACGGCCATCACGACCGCGCGCTGAAGACCTGGGCCGAGGCCCCCGGATCGGACGTGCCGGAGGGCCATTACACCGTGCCGCTGGGCAAGGCCGCCGTCGTGCGCGAGGGGCGGGAGGCCACGGTGCTGGCCTACGGCACCATGGTGCACGTGGCCAAGTCCGGCATCGAGGAGTCCGGCGTGGATGCGGAACTGATCGACCTGCGCAGCATCGTGCCGCTGGACATCGACACCATCGTGGCGTCGGTCAAGAAGACCGGCCGCTGCGTCATCCTGCATGAGGCGTCGCGCTTCGGCGGCTTCGGCGGGGAACTGTCGGCCCTGGTGCAGGAACGCTGCTTCTATCACCTGAAAAGCCCCATCGGCCGTGTGGCGGGCTGGGACACCCCCTACCCGCACGCCTTCGAGTGGGACTACTTCCCCGGCCCGTCGCGCCTGGCCGCGGCCCTGAAGCGCGTCATGGAGGACTGAACCCATGGGCACCTATCTGTTCCGCCTGCCCGACGTGGGCGAGGGCGTGGTCGAGGCCGAAGTGGTCAAATGGCGGGTGCAGCCGGGCGACCGGGTGCGCGAGGACCAGGACCTGGTCGACGTCATGACCGACAAGGCGACGGTGGAGATGAGCAGCCCGGTGGACGGCGTCGTCACCGCCATCCATGGCGAGGTCGGCCAGATGATGGCCGTCGGCGCCGTCCTGGTGGAACTGGAGGTGGAGGGTGCCGGCAACGCCGACGCCGCCCGCCCCGCGCCCAAGGCGGAAGCCCAGCCGGAACCGAAGCCGGAACCGAAGCCGGAGCCCAAGCCGGAACCGGTGAAGATTGAAGCGAAGCCGGCACGCCAGCCGGTGGCGCAGCCCAAGCCCCGGCCGGTGAAGGCGGCGGCCTTCGCCACGCGCTTGGCCGAGGACGCCCCCCTGGCCGCCCCGGCCACCCGGCGGCGGGCGCATGAGCTGGGCATCCCCCTGCAGTACGTGCCCGGCACCGGACCCGGCGGCCGCATCACCCCGGAGGACCTGGACGCCTACATCACCGGCGGCGGGGCCCTCCCCACCGGCGACGCGCGCTACGCGGCGCGCGACGGCGTGGAGGAGACCCGGGTGATCGGCCTGCGCCGCAAAATCGCGGAGAAGATGCAGGAGTCCAAGCGCCGCATCCCCCACTTCACCTATGTGGAGGAATGCGACCTGACGGAGCTGGAGGCCCTGCGCCAGGACCTGAACGAGAACAAGCGGGATGATCAGCCCAAGCTGACCCTGCTGCCCTTCTTCATGCGGGCGGTGGTCCGCATGCTTCCTGAATTCCCGCACATCAACAGCCGCTACGACGACGATGCCGGGGTGCTGCACACCTATGAGGGCGTGCACATCGGCATCGCCACCCAGACGCCCAATGGCCTGATCGTGCCGGTGGTGCGTCATGCCGAGACGCGCGACCTGTGGGACTGCGCCGCCGAACTGGCGCGCGTGTCCAAGGCCGCCCGCGACGGTAGCGCCGCACGGGACGAGCTGAGCGGGTCCACCCTCACGCTGACCAGCCTGGGTCCCCTGGGTGGCATCGCCGCCACGCCGGTGATCAACCATCCGGAGGTCGCCATCATCGGCCCCAACAAGCTGGTGGAGCGGCCGGTGGTCAACGGGTCCTTCGTCACCGTGCGCAAGATGATGAACCTGTCGTCCTCCTTCGACCATCGCATCGTCGACGGCTATGACGCCGCCCGCTTCATCCAGCGGCTGAAGCGCCTGCTGGAACATCCCGCCCTCATCTTCATGGACTGACGTCATGGCCGAGACCATCAAGACATCCCTTCTGGTGGTGGGTGGCGGGCCGGGCGGCTACGTCGCCGCCATCCGCGCCGGCCAGCTGGGGCTGGACACCGTGCTGGTGGATGCCGAACGCCTGGGCGGCACCTGCCTGATCCGTGGCTGCATCCCGTCCAAGGCGCTGATCCACGCCGCCGGCCTCTATGAGGAGATGACCCTGGCGGCGGCCGGTCCCGGCCGCTTCGGCATCCACCTGGGCGCCAAGCCGGAACTCGACTTCGCGGAAACCATGGCCTGGAAGGACGGCGTGGTCGACCGCCTGAACGGCGGCGTCACCGCCCTGCTGAAGCGGGCCAAGGTGCGCACGCTGGCCGGCAAGGCCGTGTTCAGCGAGGCCAAGCGCTGCACGGTGGAAACGGCCGACGGCCCCGTCACCGTGCTGGCGGAGAACGTCATCCTGGCCACAGGATCGCTGCCGGTGGAGCTGCCCAACCTGCCGTTTGGGAGACCAGGCGGTAAGGTCATCTCGTCCACCGGCGCCCTGTCGCTGGCCAAGGTGCCGGAGCGGCTGGTGGTGGTGGGTGCGGGCTACATCGGGCTGGAGCTGGGCATCGCCTATGCCAAACTGGGCGCCCAGGTCACGGTGGTGGAGGCGCAGGACCGCATCCTGCCGCTGTACGACACCCAGCTGACCCAGCCGGTGCGCCGCTGGCTGGAAAAGCACGGCGTCGCCCTGCACCTGGGCGCCAAGGCCTTGGGCGAAGAAAGCGCCGGCCTGGCCATCGAGACCAGGGACGGCCACCGCCAGGTGCTGCCGGCCGACCACATCCTGGTCACGGTGGGACGGCGGCCCCATGCCGAGGGCTGGGGGCGGGAGGCCATGGGCCTGGCCATGAACGGCCGCTTCATCGCGGTGGATGACCGCTGCGCCACGCCCACCACCGGCGTCTATGCCATCGGTGACGTGGTGGGGGAGCCCATGCTGGCGCACAAGGCGTCGGCGCAGGGGGAGATGGTGGCGGAGATCATCGCCGGCCATCGCCGCCGCTTCGACCCCGTCGCTATCGTCGCCGTGTGCTTCACGGAGCCGGAGATCGTTACCGTGGGCCTGGGCCCCGATGAGGTGCCGGCGGGGGTGGAGACGGTCGTGGGCCAGTTCCCCTTCGCCGCCAACGGCCGGGCCCTGTCCATGGATGCGGGCGACGACGGCGGCTTCGTTCGCGTGGTGGCGCGCAAGGCCGATCACCGCATCCTGGGGCTGCAGGCCGTGGGCCGCCACATCTCCGAGCTCGCGGGGCAGTTCGCCACGCTGCTGGAGATGGGGGCAGTGCTGGAGGATGTCGCCGGCATCATCCATGCCCACCCCACGTTGAGCGAAGGCGTGAACGAAAGCGCGCTGAAGGCCCTGGGCCACGCCATCCACATTTGATCCTGGCATATCTGACCTTGGAACACCCCATGACCTTCACCATCGCGCGCACCGCCACCCCCACCGACGCCGCCACGCTGGCGCGCATCCTGGAAAACCCCGGCTTCGGCAAGGTCTTCACCGACCACATGGTGACCATCCGCTGGACCGAGGGCCAGGGCTGGCATGATGCCAAGGTGACGGCGCGGGTACCGTTCACCCTCGATCCGGCCTCCGCCGTCCTGCACTACGCCCAGGAAATCTTCGAAGGCATGAAGGCCTACCGCGCGGCCGACGGTGGCGTGACGCTGTTCCGGCCGGAGGCGAACGCCAGGCGCTTCCGGGAATCGGCGGAACGCATGGCGATGCCCCTGATCCCCGAGGAGCTGTTCCTGGAGGCCGTGGAACAGCTGGTGCGCATCGATGAGGCGTGGGTCCCGGGCGGGGAAGGCAGCCTGTACCTGCGCCCCTTCATGTTCGCCAATGAGGCCTTCCTGGGCGTCCGCCCGGCGTCGGACTACATCTTCTGCGTCATCGCCTGCCCGGTGGGTGCCTACTTCAAGGGCGGCGCCAAGGCCATCACCATCTGGGCGCCGGATAACTACACCCGGGCGGCGCCCGGCGGCACCGGTGCGGCCAAGTGCGGCGGTAACTACGCCGCCAGCCTGATCGCCCAGCTGGAGGCCAGCAAGCACGGCTGCGACCAGGTGGTGTTCCTGGATGCCGCCGAGCATCGCTGGATCGAGGAACTGGGCGGCATGAACGTCTTCTTCGTCATGGACGACGGCAGCCTGCTGACGCCGCCCTTGAGCGGCACCATCCTGCCGGGCATCACCCGCGACAGCATCATCCAGCTGGCGCGGTCCTTGGGCCGCACGGTGGTGGAGCAGCCGTACTCCCTGGCGCAGTGGAAGGAGGATTCCGCGACGGGCCGGGTGCGTGAGGCCTTCGCCTGCGGCACCGCCGCCGTGGTGTCGGCCATCGGCACGGTGCGGACGGCGGAGGGCGACTTCGTCATCGGCAACGGCGAGGGCGGGGCCACCACCGCCGACTTGCGCGAACGCCTGGTCGGCATGCAGCGCGGCGGTGTGCCGCCGTTGGTCGAAAGCTGGGTGCGCCGGGTGCTGTGATGGTGCCGCTGCATGGTACCGCAGCGCCATCGACGCGGGCGATGGGCTGGCTGGCCAACATCCGGGGCGGTCAATTCATATAATTGAGTGATTTGAGGACGATCGGTCTGCTCAGCCGCCTTCCAGCACCGCCAGTTCGGTCCGGATGGCTTGGTGACGGCTGGCGGTCAGGGGATGCAGCCGGACCAGAAGGGCGGCCCCGGCCTGCAGAACCAGGGGTGCCCAGATGGCGACCGTGGCCAGCATGGTTAGCGCCAGGGGTGTTTGCCGGGGCGCGTGTGGATCGAATCCGGCCTTGTCCAGGGCGGCCAGGGCGAGGGCCGGGCCGATGGCCGCCGCCATCTTGTCGGAAACGGACAGCAGCGCGGCCAAGGCACCCATCTGGTCCGCGCCGGTGGTCAGCCGCCGTTCGTCGCCCAGGTCGGCCATCATGGAGCGCACCAGCACCGGGTCGGCGGACAGGAAGACGCCGAACACGCCCAGGATGGCCATGCCCACCGTCAGGCCGGACCAGGGCACCAGGTGCACCACCAGCGTCATGATCGCCAAGCCGGCGAAGCCCACGGCCATGGCGCGATGCTTTTCCAGCAGGCTGCCCAGGCGGCTCCATAGATAGGCGCCCGGCATGGCGCCCAGCTTCACCGCGAACAGCAGGGCCGCCGTTTGTGCCGGGGCCAGGCCGTGGAAGACGCCGTAGTAGAAGAAGAACACGCCACCGGCCGCATAGACGGCGATGCTGGACAGAAGGTCGGCCGCCAGCAGCCGGGCGATGCCGGCCTGTCCCAGCAGACGGGCATAGTCGCGCCAGCCAGGCACGCGCCGCCGCCCCGCCGGATGTTCCCGCACCAGCAGCAAGGCCAGCGCCACCCCCGCCGGCAGGCTCAGCAGGATGAACCAGCCCATGGCGGGCAGGGCATGCTCCGGCGCCGCGCGCAGGGCGGGCAGCAGGGGGATGGCGGTGATGGCCAGCCCACCCACCAGGAACAGGGCCTGGCACCAGGCGAAAATGGCGTTGCGCTCGTCATAGTCATCCGACAGCGTGCCACCCCAGCCAAGATGGGCGACGAAGCACAGCGACCATGCGGCATAGGTGCCGGCCAGGCACAGGACCAGGTGGCTGAATCCCGTCCCTTTGGACGGCATGAACAGGCCGTAGACCGACAGCATCAGCAGGGGCGTGCCCACCGCCAGCCAGAACCGGAAGCGGCCATGGCGCGTACGCACGCGGTCCATCAGCGCGCCCGCCAGCGGGTCGACAATGATATCGGCCAGGCGGGCCGCCAGGAAGGCCATGCCCACCAGGCCCAGGGGCAGGCCTATCACCGTCCCGTAGTATTCCGGCAGATAGATCAGCAGCGGCAGCCCCAGGCCCGCCAACCCCATGGCGGGGGCGGCGTAGGCCGCCTTGATCACAGTGCGCATCCCATGGTCCCCATTGCCCGGGCCGGCAAGGCAACATCACCGTCCACCCGGGGCCCGGTCCCGGCGTCGGCCGGCGACGATCCTGCCACCGGGGGCGGCGCTATACCATTGATCCTAGGGACATGTGGGAAAAATGCGGAGATGCGGCCTGATGGCCGGTATCACGTCCATTCCCCTGGGCTGGCCCGTTTTAGGCAGTCAGCGCTTCCCGTTCGCATGTGGTGGGCAGTTGCGAGGCCGGGGGCGTCAGGGTCAGGCGGTTGTAGACCAACGCGGTGGCCAGCGCCCGGGCGGTCATGGCCAGGGTGGGGCGGTCGTCGTCCGCCGCCAGCCAGCGCAGTTGGGCGTCGAACTGCGCCTCACGCCCGTTCTGGGCGGCGGCGACCAGCATCAGCACCTGGCGTTCGTCCGCCGTCAGGCTGGGGCAGCCGGGATGGCCGATGGACAGCTCCCGCCGGCAGGTATGGATCAGCGCCAGCAGGAAGGTGTGCAGGGTGGCCAGCACCTCCCGCCCGTCCTCGCCGCACGTGTCCGCGAACTCCCGCCCCACCAGGGGGCCGTAGTCCTTGCCCTTCACCATGCGGCGCAGGGCCCACACCAGCAAATGCTCCCCGGGGCCGAACTCCGGCGTGTGATCCGTCTTTCCGGCCACGGCATCCATCAACGACATCGTCATGTCCCCCGGTGGTTCCCGGCCCCGTCATGGCGGTTGGGGAAGGCACCGTAGATGCAAATCATTCTCAAATCATAGCCCATGTCACGGGCAATGGCAAAGACCGCCGTCACAGGTGACCATCATGGGTAGGAAAGGCCGTTTCCCCCCATCCGCCTGTAGCCATCCTATACCCATCCGTGCCCGTAGGCACCAGCGGGGTGCGGGATCGCGATCCGGTGTTGGGCAATCGGTCGCAAGGGCCGACGCCCGGGCAGACAGGAAGCCCTTTGGCATCCTATCCTGCCGCCAACCGGCCCCACACAATTGGGGACCCGCCCCAAGACCGGCAAGAGGACCTTGGCAGCATGGCGCCCCGTTTTGATATCGACCTGCTGATGCCCGTTCCCATGATGCCCTTCGTCATGGACCAGCTGGACCAGGCCTTCCGCGTGCACAAGCCATGGCTGGCCCCGGACCGGGATGCCCTGCTGCGCCAGGTGGCGCCGGACGTGCGGGCCATCGCCGCTGGGGGCGGGGCCGTCCTCACCGCCGACCTGATGGGCCGGCTGCCGCGCCTGGAATGCGTCTCCAGCTTCGGCGTGGGCTATGACAGCATCGATGCCACATGGGCGGGTGCCCACGGCATCGTCGTCACCAACACCCCCGACGTGCTGACGGAAGAGGTGGCGGACACGGCGCTCGCCCTGACGCTGATGACGGTGCGCCGCTTGCCGCAGGCGGAACGCTACCTGCGCGCCGGCAGCTGGCTGGACAAATCCTTTCCCCTGACGCCCACCCTGCGCGGTCGAACCGCCGGCATCCTGGGCCTGGGACGTATCGGCAAGGCCATCGCCCACCGCCTGGCCGCCTGCGGCCTGCCCGTCCACTATCACGGCCGCCACCGCCAGGATGACGTGGACCTGCCTTATCACGCGACGCCCGTCGATCTTGCCGCCGCCGTGGACGTGCTGGTGGTGGTGACGCCGGGCGGGGCCGGCACCAGGCACCTTGTGGACGCCGGGGTGCTGGCGGCCCTGGGGCCCGACGGCATCCTGATCAACATCGCCCGCGGATCGGTGGTGGATGAGACGGCGCTGGTCGCCGCCCTGCGGGACGGCACCATCCTGGGGGCCGGTCTCGATGTGTTCGCCGACGAACCGCGGGTCCCCCAGGCCCTGCTGGACCTGGACAACGCCGTGCTGCTGCCCCACGTCGGCTCCGCCACCACCCACACCCGCCGCGCCATGGGCCAGCTGGTGGTGGACAACCTGCTGGCCTGGGCGGAGGGGCGGCCGGTGCTGACGCCGGTGGCGGAGACGCCGGCCAAGGGATGACCGGCGCTGGGCCGGCGCCTCCTACAGCCAGCCCCGGCGGCGGAAGTACCAGTAGGGCAGAATGGCGGAGATGACCATCAGGCACAGGGCGCCGGGATAACCGAAGACCAGATCCAGTTCCGGCATGTGCTTGAAGTTCATGCCGTAGATGGAGGCGATCAGCGTCGGCGGCAGGAAGATCACGGCCGCCACGCTGAAGATCTTGATGATGGCGTTCTGCTGGATGTTGATCAGGCCCAGGGTCGAATCCAGCAGGAACTGCGTCGTCTGCGCCAGGTAGAGGTTGTAGTCCAGCAGCGATTGGATGTCGCCGTTCAGGGTATTCAGGGTCAGCTTGGTCTGCGGCGCTATGGGGGCCGCCTTCTCCGCCGCCTTCAGGAACGAGACGGTACGGGCCAGGCTGTGCAGGCTTTCCCGCACCCGGGACGCCAGGTCGCCGCTGCGGCCGATGCGCTTCAGGGCCGTCTGCAGGTCGGCGTCGATGATGCTGGGCCGCTGTCCGTCTTCTTGGGTGAAGACGGAGCGGGACAGGGTGTCCAACCCCTCCTTCACCTCTTCCAGCACGTCGGCCACCCGGGCGACGATGGCGGTCAGCACGCCCAGCATGATGGCCTCGGGCTCCGTGGGCAGGTCGCCACCCTGATCCACACGGGCGGTGAAGGTGCGAAAGGGGGTGGTATCCAGATAGCGCACCGTCACCAGGTGCTTCGGCGTCAGGATGAAGGTGGCGTCGGCCAGGGCCGGGCCCAGGGGCGTCTGGCGGGTCAGCACCCGCACCGTCATGACTAGGGCGTCGCCTTCCTTGTACAGCTGCGCGCTGCTCTCGATCTCCCGCATCTCTTCCCGCGTGGGGATGTCCACGCCCAACGCCGCCTCTACCGCCGCCTCCTCCTCCTTGGTGGGGGCGATCATGTCGATCCAGAGATCGTCGGCCAGGCAATCGGCGCCCGGCTCCCGCCGTTTCAGGGCGCCATTCTCCAGCCGGTACAGGGTCAGCATACGGGGCGTCTTTCCAGTCGTGGTCGCCCGCAAGAAGGAAGGACGTTCGTCTTGAAAGGCAAGCGCCTTTGAACGCCGAGCCTACGCCTCCGTCAGTGCCCGGACCTTTTGGCCCAGTTCGTCCAGATCGAAGGGTTTGGCGATATAGTCCATGCCCTCGCCCACGAAGGCGGAGCGCTGGCTGGCCCCTTCGGCATAGCCGGTGGCGAACAGAACCTTCAGCCCAGGGCGCAGGCGCCGCGCTTCCGCTGCCAGGTCGCGGCCGTTCATGCCTGGCAGGCCGACGTCGGTCAGCAGCAGGTCGATGCTGTCCTGGCCCGATAGGTGGGGCAGGGCTTGGGCCGCCGTCTCCGCTTCGATGACGGCGTAGCCGTGCTCCTCCAGGATGTCGATCACCACCATGCGGACCACGAGCTCATCCTCCACGACCAGGACGGTGCCGCGGCCCTTGGGCGGGGCACTCGCCGGGGAGACCTCGGTTTCCGCCACCATGGCCGGGGCTGCCTGGTCGCGGGGCATGTACAGGCAGATGGTGGTGCCCTCGCCCGGGGTGGAGGCCAGGGTGACGTGGCCGCCCACCTGATGGGCGAAGCCATAGATCATGGACAGGCCCAGGCCGGTGCCGTGGCCGATGGGCTTGGTGGTGAAAAAGGGGTCGAACGCTTTCTCCAGCACTTCCGGCGGCATGCGGTGCCGGTGTCGGTCACGCAGTCAGGGACATAGTCGCCCGGCAGCATGTCGGCCAGCGCCTCGCCATCGGCGGCGGTGATGGTGACGTGCTGGGTCTCGATGGTCAGGCGGCCGCCGTCGCCCATGGCGTCGCGGGCGTGATGGNCCAGGTTCAGGATGGCGCTCTCGAACTGGTTGGCGTCGGTGATGGCCGGCCACAGGCCGGGCGCCAGGGTGATCTTCAGCTCGATGGCCTGGCCCAGGGTGCGGCGCAGCAGGTCGTCCAACGAGCCCACCAACTGGTTGATGTCGGAGGACTTGAGGTCCAGTGTCTGGCGCCGGGCGAAGGCCAGCAGGCGATGGGTCAGGCCGGCGGCGCGGTGGGCGGACGACAGGATGCTGTCGACATAGCGTCCGATGCTGTCGAAGCGGGCGTCGCGCACCCGCTTCTGGATCAGGTCGGCGGCGCCGACGATGCCAGCCAGCATATTGTTGAAATCGTGGGCGATACCGCCGGTCAGCTGGCCGATGGCCTCCATCTTGTGCGACTGGCGCAGCGCCTCCTCCTTCACGCGCAGCTCTTCCGTGCGCGCCACCACCTCCGCCTCCAGCGCGTCCCGCGCCAGCTTGGTTTCCGTGATGTCGATGGCGCAGCCGGCATACCCCAGGAACGTGCCGCTGTCGTCGAAGCGCGGGCTGCTTTCACACCGCAGCCAGCGGACCTCCCCCGACGCCTTGCGCGCGCGGATGTCACCCAGGAAAGGCGCGCGTTGCTCGAACAGGGCGCTGCGCGTGGCGCTGAAGGCCGGCCAATCATCCTCATGGATCAAGGCCGCCCATCCCTCCGCTTCCATGCGGGACGGGGCCACGCCGAACTCCGTTTCGAAGCGCCGGTTGGCGAAGACCACCCGGGCGTCCGTGTCGACCGACCAGATCAGCGCCGGCGCGCTGTCGGCCATGATGCGGAACCGCTGCTCGCTTTCCCGCAGCGCCTGGGCCGACAGCCGGGCTTGCCGGCGGTCGTCCGCCTCCCGCAGCGCCCGCGTCACCACCATGGGGATGCGGGTCAGGTTGCGCTTGGTCACGTAATCCGTCGCCCCGGCGCGCAGCGCCTCGGTCGCGAACTCCTCGCCGATGACGCCGGAGATGAAGATGAAGGGCAGGGCCGGAACACAGGCGCGCGCCAACTCCAGCGCGGCCAAACCGTTGAAGCCCGGCAGTGAATAGTCGGAGAGGATGATGTCGAAGCCGCCGGCGGCCAAAGCCGCCTCATACTCGGCCCGCCCCGCGACGCGGGTCAGGGCCACGGGCTGGTCCATCTTGCGGACCTGATGGGCGATCAGTTCCGCATCGATGTCGCTGTCTTCGACCAACAGCAGGGTGACAGGCTTTTCCGCAGGCTGAGACACTAAAAATCTCCGGGCACGGGCTCGTTCAACACCGCCCAGAAGATACCTAGGTCACGGATGGCTTCGAAAAAGGCCTTGAAGTCGACAGGCTTCACCACGAAGGAATTCACGCCGTGTTGGTAACTGCGCACCACGTCGCTTTCCTCGCGGGAGGAGGTCAGCATGACGATGGGGGTGGCGCGGTGTCTGGGATGGCTTTTCACCTTTTCCAGCACTTCCAGGCCGTCCACCTTGGGCAGCTTCAGGTCCAGCAACACCACGGCGGGCGGGCCTGGGTCCCGGTTGGCGTACTGGCCCTCGCTGAAGATGTAGTCCAGCGCCTCCACCCCGTCGCGGGCGACAACGATCTCATTGGCCAGCTGGGTTTTCCTCAGGGCCGCCAGGGTCAGTTCCACGTCGGCCGGGTTGTCCTCGACCAGAAGAATGGGTCTAAGCGAGGCCACGGTTTCCTCCTGCCAATGGGGGGGCTGCCAATGGGGGGGCTGCCAATGGGGGGGCTGCCTGTGGGGTGGATTGCCGTTTGGGCAAGGTGAAGCTGAAGGTGGCGCCCTGGCCGACCGCGCCTTTGGCTTCCAGCGTGCCGCCATGCCGGTCGATGATGCGCTTGGTCAGCGCCAGGCCTATGCCCGTACCTTCGAAATCCTCCTGCCGGTGCAGGCGCTGGAACACCTGGAACAGCTTGCCGGCATAATTCATGTCGAAGCCGACGCCGTTATCCTCCACGGTGTAAAGGACGTCCGCGCCTCGGTCCTGCCCCCGGATCCGGATGCGCGGCGGCGTGGCCTCCCGGCTGTACTTCACGGCGTTTTCCACCAGGTTGAACAGGGCCTGGCGCACCAGGGTGGTATCGCCCCAGGCGGGGGGCAGGGGGCCGATGTCCCACGTGACCGCCCGCTGCCGCTCATCCAGGTCCAGGCTGCGCCGGATTTCGCTCATGACCTTGGCCATGTCGATGCGCGTCATCCTCAGGCTGGTGCGGCCCAACTGCGAGAAGTGCAGTAGGTCGTCCACCAGCTGGCCGGCCGACAAGGCGGCGGCGATGATGCCGTCCAGGTAATGGCGTGACAGGGTCTTCAGGTTCGGCTCCTCCTCACCCAGCAGCTCGGCATAGCCGGCGATATGGCGGAAGGGGGCCCGCAGGTCATGGGAGATGGAATAGGAGAAGGCCTCCAATTCCTTGTTCGACCGCTGCAACTCCTCCGTCAGCTGGGCGCGCTCCTCCGCCCGCTGCAGGACGAAGTTGACGATGGCGCCGCGGAAGTCGATGGCGCTCAGCAGCTCCGCCTGCCGCCAGGGCTGGGCCCGGTCGCGCACCTCCTGCTTCCAGGATTCGAAAGACAGGCGGGGATGCAGGCGACCGCTGGTGTCGGTCGCCTTGGCGGCCCGGGGATCACCGCCCCAGCGCACGGTCTCCACCACTTCCGGCCGGAACCAGAAGATGAAGCTGGCGTGGAGGCGTGAGATGGGGATGGCGATGACGCCGCTGGCGACCTGGGCGATGTCCTTGCCCGGCGGCCACTCCGCGCTCAGGCAGTTGGTGGAATAAATCTGCTCGATGTTCCGGGTCCGCACCCAGTCGGACAGGGCCAGGATGCTGTCGATGGGCGGTGCCTTGCCGGTGGACAGCACGATGCCGTCGGTGACCACCGCGGCGCCGGCGCTGTTGGTGAGGGCCAGCCATTGGCTGGCGCACTCCACCAGCCCCGCTTGGAAGCCCGGAGCGCGGGCCAGATGGGCCACCAGCTCCGTCTCTATGCTTTTCAGGCGCAGCCGCTCATCTATCTCCGCCGCCCGCTCCCGCGCGGCGATCTGCTGGGCGACGATGCGGCCCAGGAAATCGCAAGCCGCGCGGATCTGGGGGCCGACATAGCGCGTCTGGGCGTGGTGGCAGGAGATCAGGCCCCACAGCCGGTCATCGATGACGATGGAGATGGACAGGGAGGCCGCCGTGCCCATGTTGCGCATGTATTCCAGGTGCACCGGTGACACGCTGCGCAGCGCCGCGACGCCCAGGTCCAGCGGCGCGCCATCCGCCGGGCACAGGGGCGGCACCAGCGGGACGGGCGTGTATGAGGCGGTGGGAATCAGCCGCAGGCGGTTCAGGCGATAAAGCTCCCGCGCCTGCGCCGGAATGTCGGAGGCGGGGAAGCGCAGGTCCAGGTAGGAGGGCAGGGTGCCGTCGCCCGTTTCCGCGATGACGGTACCGTTCCAGTCCTCATCAAAGCGATAGATCAGGACCCGGTTGAAGCCGGTGAGCGTCCGCACCTCCGCCGCCACCCCGGCGCTGAGGTCCGCCACCGTCTTCAGACCGTCCGAGGTTTCCAGGAAATCGCGCAGCAACGGGTAGAAGCTGGCGCTGCGCGCCCGTTCGGACTCGTCAAGCTCCTCGAACTCCAGGATCAGGCCCTGGCGCGCGCGATGGCCGGTCACGTGGAAGGTGCGGCCGTCGATCTGGTACTGCTCCAGGAAGGTGGTCTCACGCCCGCCGGCCCAGCGCAGGACATCGCCCTCCAGGGCGGTGTGCGGGCCCACCACGTCGCCCAGGGTCTGCGTGCCGTCGAAGGAAATGGGCCGGTCCAGCACGGCGCCCAGGTTGGCGCTGGCCTGGATCAGGGTCATGTCCGGTCCGTGGAACACCGCCAGCGCGCCATGCGGCTGGATGCCGCCAGGGATGCGGATAGGTTCCCGCGCGCACTGGTCCAGCAGGTCCTGCGGCACCGGCTGCACGTCCGTCGCGGCGGTGTCCTTCGCAGGATGGTCGTCTGGATGCTGTGACGTGACCAAGGGCGGATCCCATCTGTCCGAGGACCGGTTCATCAACCGCTTGCCGGAAATTTGAGGTTAAATGATGGCGGCGGCTCAGCTTCTTGACACCCGCCGGGTGGCGTGGCTAGCCCCATAATGGTCCAACACCTGAGCGGCGGCCCTTTGGAATAGACTGAAGGACAAGGCCGCCGCCTCCAAAGCCGCCGCCCGTGCGTCGCCGTCCGCCGGCTCACGGTTCAGCAGCGCCACGAAGTCCCGCCAGAAAGGCGCGCCCCGCCCGTGGGCAAGGAACCGCGTGGCGCCGCTGATGCGCGGATCATCCGACCGCAGCGCCCGGCGCAGCAGCACCTCCGCCCCCAGCCGCGACCCTTCCAGCACATAGAGATGGCCCAGCATTTCGGCCCGGGTGCGGATGACCGGCGTCTCGACCAGCGTGGTGGGGGGGCGGGCGTCCAGGGCGGCCATGTCGGCTTCCAGCGCTTGGCGGCGGCGGCGTTGCGGCCAGTCGGGCAGCAGATCCGCGACCCCCGCCGCTTCCAGGCTCAATTCCACGGCCCGCAGGGCCGGGTGCTGCGCCTGCAGCAGCAGGGCGTAGTCCGGCATGCGGCCCACGTCCAGGGATGAGAACCGCTGATCCAGGGCGGCGTGGCAGGCCGCCGTGCCGGCGCGTAGCTCCTCCCTCAGTCCCGTCACAATAATCCCTCGCCGAACCATCCGTCCTCACCAAGGACATATCGTATGGAGGGGCGATTTCAATAGAGGGTTCGCGGTGCCAGGGGGCCGCCGGCAAAGGAAAGCCCCCGGCCACGACGGGGCGGCCGGGGGCTTGGGGAACTGGGAAACCTCAGCCCAGCTGCGTCAGCACCGTGGCCGCCGCGCGCAGGGCCAACGCCGCGATGGTCAGCGTCGGATTGGCGGTGGCGATGGTGGGGAAGACGGAACTGCCCAGGATGTACAGGTTGGGGTGGTCCCAGGTCCGGAGGTTGGCGTCCACCACCGAGGTGGCGGCGTCCCCGCCCATGCGGCAGGTGCCCACGACATGGCCGGCGCCGTAGTAGATATAGTCTTGGCCCTCGTAGCTGAAGGTGGTGGGGCCGGCGGCCGGGTTCTTGTCGGTGACCTGCTCCGCCCCCATCCAGGCGAACAGCTGGTCGGCCGTCTGCCGGGCGGCGGCGAAGCCCGCCTTGGTGTAGTCCGACAGCTGGTAGTGGATCTGCGGCCGTGGCAGGCCCAGCTTGTCCTTCCAGGTCGGCGACAGGGTGACGCGGTTCTCCGGGTCGGGTGTCTGTTCCACCAGGAAGGCCATGCGGAACTGCCGCGTGTAGCGGCCGTTCAGGGTGGCGACCAGCGCCGCCCCGGCGGTGCCGATCTGGCTTTCATCGTCGCCCAGCACTTCGGCCAACAGGCTGGTATAGGGATCGCCGCCGGGGAAGTTCCAGCCCTCGTTGCCGATCTCGATGCGGAAGGCGGCGCGATCCTCACGGAAGGCGCCGTCGCGCAGGGATTCGATGCCGGAGGTCGACAGGGGCCCGCGATAGGGGAAGACCTGCTTCGAGGCCAGGCCCCAGGCCAGGTACAGGGGGTGGTCCATCAGGTTGCGGCCCACCTGGTCGCTGGAATTGGCGATGCCGTTGGGCGTCTTGCCGCCGTTGGTGGACATCAGCAGCAGCTTGGGCGTCTCGATGGCGTGGGCGGCCAGGACGTAGATGGTGCCGGTGGCCGTCCCCCTGCCCACAACCCCGCCATCGGGGCCATCATATTGGACCCAGGAGATGCCGCCGATGTTGGTGTCATCCCCGGCCAGGTCCACCGACACCGCCACCGTCTGGTACTGGATGGTGACATTGCCGGTCTGCAGGGCGGCGTTCAGGGTGACGCTGGGGTCGTATTTGGCCTGGATGGGGCAGATGGGGATGCAGTTGGTGTTGCCGCCGCAGGCGCGCCGGTTCTGGTAGGGGCGGGAATTGCGGCCGGCCGGCGTCGTGGTGACGGTCAGCGTGGCGCCGTCCAGCTGCTTCCCGTCCACGGCGGCGGCGACGTACTGGTCCACCAGGGTGTTGGGCAGGGCCGGCATGGGGTATTCGTAGCCGGCGGGGAAGGTGATGCCCAGGTAGGCCTGGTCGGCGACATTGGCCGACACACCGATCTCCGCCTCCGCTTGGCCGTACCAATCCTCCAGGTCGGCGTAGGTCAGCGGCCAGTCGATCTCCACGCCATAGGTGCTGCGCATGGCGAAGTCATGGGGCACGTGGCGCAGGGTGGTGCCCAGCCAGTGGCGGGCCGTGCCGGCGTTGGTGCGCTCATAGGTGCTGGCGAAGGCGGTGGGCCCCTGCTGATCCAGGTAGGACTGGCTCTGGTTCTGCCAGCTGTCGGCGCTGAGCGTCAGCACGGTGGGCCGGGGCGCGTTCAGCAGGGTGGGGTTGGCCAGGGTGAAGGTGGCCGCGTCGCTGAACAGGTTGGGGATATAGGGCGATTCCGGCACCTTGGCCGGCGACTGGAAGAAGGTGTGCAGATAGCCATCGATGTTGACCGGCAGGGGCGCGCCGGCCTCCAGGATCAGCACCTTCTTGCCGGCCTCGCCCAACTGCTTGGCCATCATGGCGCCGGAGATGCCGGAGCCGACGATGACGACATCGTAAGCCGGGGCGGCGGTGGGTTCGGTCGCGGCGGTCATCACGCCTGCCCTCCTGCGCTGGTGGGGGTGTAGGGGGGCGGCTGCTGTCCGATGAAGTTGTCCAGCGTCGGCGGCTGGCCGTTCCAATAGCCGAAGGGATAATCGGCGGAGCCCATGGCGTGGGCCTGGGCCACCTGCCACATGAATCCCTGGGTGTAGGCGTCGTCGGAAATGACGCGGGGTACCGCCCGTTGGGCGGCGGGATACAGCTGGCCGGACGCGTACCAGGCGCCGCTGTACCAGGCCAGGATGATGGACTTGGCCATGTAGGCCGTGGCCGTGTTGCCGGGAACCAGCAGGGTCTGCAACAGGACCGCCGGCGGCGTGGTCGGGGCGGCGGCGGTGAAGGTGTCGATCAGCTGGACCAGGGCCGTGGCGTTGTCGGCATAGGCCGCGTCCAGGATTTCCTGGTGGACGTTGTTGACCGGGAAGGACGGCAGCAGGACGTCCGCGGCGATGCCGGTCAGCAAGGCCGACAGGTTGATGAAGTCGGCCCATGCCCGGCGGGGTGCCCGGGGCGGGCGGCGTGCTTAGATCGCTCATGAGCGTGTTCCCATAGGAGGGCGGCGGGGCGGGTGGCGGATTGGCGCCGGCCTCACTGCGTCGCGCGTTCCAGGATGTAGGTGAAGTCGGACGGCGTGCCGGCGGTGTCGACCGCGTTGTTGTGGCAGGCGATGCAGCTGCTGCTGCTCTGCGGCACGGTGCCCTGGATGTAGGTTTCCATGGTCGTGTTGGCCAGGAATTGGGGGAAGGGCTTGCCCGTCGGCGTCGCCTTGTTGTCCTGTTGGGTCGGCCACTGCGTGCCCACCAGCATGTAATTGGCCCAGACGCTGCCGGCCAAGGGCGCCTGCCACTTGGCGTTCATGTCCCTGTAGGCCTGGACCAGGGCGATGACGCGCGTGATCTGGCTGGTGTAGCCGTTGGGGAAGGGCTGGACCGCCGGGTTCCACGGACGGGGCGGCGGCGTGTTCACTGGGCATTTGCTGGTGTCGCAGCCCACCTTGTAGAAGTTGAAGGTGTCGGTCGCTTTCAGGCTGGCCACGGACGCGGCCTCCGGCACGTTGCGCACCTGTTCGAAGGTGGACCACACCCACTGCGGGAAGCGCTGCACCTTGTTGCCGATGTGCATGCCCACCAGGCCCATCACCTGCTTCTCGCAGGCCTCCGGCGCGGTCGCCGTCGCGGGGGTGTAGACCAGGGCGGTCATGGTGTGGAAGGCGGCGGGGTTGTCGCTGGGCGCCATGACCTTCCATGCCAGTTTCATCATCACCGCGCCCTCATAGCCGGGGGCGGTGGCCACCGGCTGCGCCGGCGTGACGGGCCCAATCTGCAGGCCGCCGGGGAAGGTCATCATCGGCTGGGTCGCGTTGGGCGGCGTCTGCGTGGGCTTATAGGCCGCCTGGCCCGCCTTGGTGTTCAACTTGTTGCCGATGATGAAGTCGTACATCGGCTTGTTGATCAGGATCTGATAACGGACGTAGTGCCCCTGCTGGTCGATCAGCGGGCCGGTGTCGAAGGGTTGGGTCGCGGCCGTCAGCAGATCGGGCGTCTTGCCAACCATGGTCAGCACCGGCACGCCGGCATCGGCCTTCAGCGCCTGGCAGGCCTGCGGCACGGGGGCCTGCTGGCCCCAGGCCGGCGGGGTGGGCGTCATCACCGCCAGGGCGTCGGCCCAGCCCTGCCAGAGGGCGGGCGCGTCGCCGCCGGGGCCGGCACCCTTGCCGATGGTGGTCTTGCCGTCGGCAGGCCAGTTCAGCGCCACGAAGCTTTGCCAGGAGAAGGTGTCGAAGCTCTGCTGGATCTGCGCCGGCACACCGCCGTCGGCCGACGTGGGCACATCGCAGGGCATCAGCGGGCTCAACGCCGCGGCGGCCGTGCGGGTGTTGGCGTTGCAGGTGACGGGGACGGAGTAGGGATCCGGCGTGGGGGTGGGCTGGGCCGATACGGCGGGCGCCGCCAACAGGCTCAGCAGGCCGACAAGCGGCAGGGCATGTATCTTCACGGTTGTTCTTCCGTGTTGGTGTGCGGAGTGAAAGTAGGTAGCGCGCCGGCGCACTACCCGCAAGCTAAAACCGACAGTAGATATAATTTAATACTTTAACGCGTTATTATGGTGGAATTCGTCCTCAAGGAACCCATTCCCCCTTCCAACGGTTGCTATTTCCGTGACCCGGCAACTGGGTGAGGGCCCGAACATGGAACGCAAGAAAGACCACGTCGTCCTGACCGCGCGCGAGGCGCGGGGCGCGACCCTGGGCCGGCCGGTGCTGGCCGTCCTTCTCGTCAGCCTGGCCCTGGTGATCGTGGCCTTCGCGCTCGCCTGGTGGCTGGGCAAGTGGTGGTGACGCGGCATCATGGTGGCGCACGCGGACGTCCGTATCGGCATTTCCGGCTGGACCTACGCCCCCTGGCGGGGCGCGTTCTTTCCTGAAGGGCTGCCCCAGCGCCGCGCCCTGGAATACGCCAGCGGCGTTTTCCGCAGCATAGAAATCAATGGCACCTTCTATGGCCTGCAAACCCCGGACGTGTACGCCCGTTGGGCCGATGAGACGCCGGACGATTTCGTCTTCGCCGTCAAGGCGCCGCGCTACATCACCCATATCCGGCGGCTTAAGGATCCGAAGGTCCCGGTGGCCAACTTCCTCGCCTCCGGCCTGCTGCGCCTGGCGGACAAGCTGGGACCGATCCTGTGGCAGTTTCCGCCCAGCTTCCGCTTCGACGCGGCGCTGATGGAAGAGTTCTTGGCGCTGCTGCCCCGGGATACCGGGCAGGCGGCCCACCTGGCCCACAGCCATGACGGCAACCTCAGGGCCCGCGCCTGGATGCGGGCGGAAACCAACCGCCGCCTGCGCCATGCCGTGGAAATCCGGCACGAGAGCTTCCGCGACCCGGCCTTCATCGATCTTCTCCGCCGGCACAAGGTCGCCCTGGTTTGCGCCGACACGGTGGAATGGCCGCTGCTGATGGACCTCACGGCGGACTTCGTCTATTGCCGCCTGCATGGCAACGCCGAGCTCTATCGCAGCGGCTACGCCGACACCGAACTGGACCGCTGGGCCCGCAGGATCGGCGCCTGGGCGGACGGGCGGCCATTGGACCCGGCGGACGTGGGCCGGGATAGCTACGTCATTCCACCAACGGACAAGCATCCGGCGCCACGTGATGTCTTTGTCTATTTCGACAATACCGACAAGCTGAGGGCGCCTGACGACGCGCGGGCCCTGGCCGGCCGGGTCGATCATTGAGGGGACGTGGAAGCCATGGGCCGCGACACCCCTGACGACGACGTGCTGCCCCGCCTGGCTGAAACGCTGGCGCCATCACGCCCCAAGGCCAAGGGTCCGCCCCCGGCCTTCATGGAACCGGCACTCGCCACGCTGGTGGATGTCCCGCCGGAAGGACCCGGCTGGCTGTTCGAGGCCAAGTTCGACGGCTATCGCGCCGTGGTGTCGGTATCGGGCCCGGATGTGCGCATCCACACCCGCTCGGGCCTGGACTGGACCGACCGTTTTCCCGGAGTGGTGCGGGCGCTGGCGGCGCTGAATTTGCCGCCGGTGCTGCTGGACGGGGAGATCGTGGCCCTGGACGCCCGGGGGCTCAGCAGCTTCAACACCTTGCAACGCGCCATGCGCAACGATCAGACGGCGCTCAGCTATTATGTCTTCGACCTGCTGGCGGAAGCCGGGCGCAACTGGGCGGACCGGCCGCTGGTCGATCGCAAGGCGCGGCTGGCCGCCCTGCTGGGGGAAACGGGCAAGACCGGCCCCATCTTCTACGCCGACCACGTCGTGGCCGGCGGCACCGGACTTTGGGCCACCCTGTGCGAACAGGGGTTCGAGGGCGTCATCGCCAAGCGGCTGTCAGCCCCGTATCGCTCCGGCCGTGGCCATGACTGGCTGAAGATCAAATGCGGCAACCGCCAGGAATTCGTCGTCGTCGGGTGGTCGCCCTCCACCCATGGGCGGGCCTTCGCCTCATTGCTGCTGGGCCTGCGGGAGGACGACGGGCTGTTGCGCTATGCCGGCCGGGTGGGCAGCGGCTTCGATGGCGACACCCAGGCCAGCCTGCAGGCGCGGCTTCGCGCCCTTTCCCGCAAGGCGCCGCCGGTGGCGGAGGACGGCGTTCCCCCCGCCGTCGCGCGCGGGGCGCGCTGGGTCCGGCCGGAACTGGTGGCGGAAATCGCCTTCGCCGGCTTCACCGCCGACCGATTGGTGCGCCAGGGCCGGTTCATGGGCCTGCGCGGCGACAAGCCCGCCCAAGCCGTGGTGCTGGAAAAGGCGGAGCCGGTGCGCCAGGCGGCGGCCGAAATGGTGGGCGCCGTGGCCCTGACCCATGCGGACCGGGTGCTGGACCCGGCCTCTGGCCTGACCAAGCGGGGGCTGGCCGACTACCTGCGCACCGTGGCACCCCGCATGCTGCCCCACGCCGCCGGTCGGCTGCTCAGTCTGTTGCGCTGTCCGGAGGGAACGGCGCAGGCCTGCTTCTTCCAGCGCCACGCGGGCGGCAGCATGCCGGCCCCGTGGCGGCGTAAGCCGGTACGGGAGAAGGACGGCCGGCAGATGGACTACTTCTATGTGACCGATGCCGATGGCTTGGTGGCGGCGGCGCAGCTGGGCGTGCTGGAACTGCATCTGTGGGGCAGCCTGGTGCGTAAGCTGGAATCGCCCGACCGCCTGGTCTTCGACCTGGACCCGGACGTGGGCCTGCCCTTCGCCAAGGTCAAGGCGGCGGCGGTGGCCTTGCGTGACGTGCTGGCTGCCCTCGACCTTGCCAGCTTCCCCCTGCTGACGGGAGGCAAGGGCGTGCATGTGGTCGCGCCCCTGGGGCCTGGCGGCGGCCGGCGCCAGTGGCCGGTGGTGGCGGCCTTCGCCAGGGCCGTGGCCGAACAGCTGGTGGAGGCCGACCCCGAGGCCTATGTCGCGACCATGAGCAAGGCGCACCGCCAGGGCCGCCTGTTCATCGACCATTTCCGCAACAGCCGCGGCGCCTCCGCCATCGCCCCCTATTCCACCCGGGCCAAGCCGGCGCGGGCCGGCGGCGGCACCCCCATCGCCTGTCCCGTCAGTTGGGACGACCTGGCGAAGGCGGAACGGGCCGACGCCTACAGCACCGCGGATGCTATGGCGCTGGCCGGCCGCCCGGACCCCTGGGCCCGGTATTTCCAGCTGGACCAGGATCTCAGCACCGCCAACTGCCGGGTGCTGGGGGTGAAGGTGGGCGCGGGGGCCTACAGCGGATGAGCCAGGAGGCC
>NZ_BACU01000090.1 GCF_000333275.1 Azospirillum sp. B4
GACGTGATGGTACCAACCTGAACCAGGCGTCCAAGGGGACGCCCACCTCCTCCTCATGAATCGTGGCGAATACCGCCTGGCCGCCATCCACAGGATTTCGCCGACGTGGCGAAGGGCCAGAACGGTCGTGACGCTGAGTTTATTCAGAACCTCAACCTTCTGGAGCACAAGCGGAAGAGAAATACCGTCCAATCCTGGCTGAGATAAAGAGCTCCTTCGATGCCTATAAGAAGGAGCTGGACAGCACCATGGCCTTGGGCAGCAAGCACGCGGACCTCAAGAATGACGCGGCCCGCCAGGAAATCCTGACCGAGGTGGCGCAGTCGCGGGTCGTCGCCACCGCCCTGTCAACCAAGATCAAAACATTGCAGGACGCTTTGGACCACGACGGCACGGCCCTCGCCCAGGACGCGCAGTCCATCGCCAACGACCTGACGTGGATGATCGTGATCGTCGCCGTGGTCGGCATCGCCATCGGCATCGTCGTCGGCATGCTGATCGCCCGCCGCGGCCTGGTGACCCCCATCGGCCACATCGTCGGCAACCTGCAGGACCTGGCCCACGGCCGCCTGGACATCGAGGTCTTCGGCACCCAGCGTGGCGACGAGGTCGGCGACATCGCCAAGACGGCCCTGGTCTTCCGCGACAACGCCCGCGAGACCGAACGCCTGCGCGCCGAACAGGAGAAGGAGCAGGCTGCCCGCGTCGCCCGCGCCGCCGTCCTGGAAACCCTGACCCGCACCTTCGACGTGCAGGCCGGCGACGTCATCGGCGCCGTCGCCTCCGCCGCCACCGAGATGCAGGCCACCGCCAGCTCGCTGTCCGCCTCGGCCGAGCAGACCACCCGCCAGTCCGCCACGGTGGCCGCCGCCGCCGTCGAAGCCTCGGCCAACGTGCAGACCGTGGCCTCCGCTGCGGAGGAACTGAGCTCTTCCATCAGCGAAATCAGCCGCCAAGTGGCCCAGTCCGCCTCTGTCGCCGGCGACGCCGTCCGCCAGGCCACCCACACCGGCACCATCGTCGCCGGCCTGGAGCAGACCGCCCAGCGCATCGGCGACGTGGTGAAGCTGATCACCGACATCGCCAGCCAGACCAACCTGCTGGCCCTGAACGCCACCATCGAGGCCGCCCGCGCTGGCGAAGCGGGCAAGGGCTTCGCCGTCGTCGCCTCGGAAGTGAAGAGCCTGGCCAACCAGACCTCCAAGGCGACGGAGGAGATCAGCACCCAGATCGCCCAGGTCCAGGACGCCACCCGCGAGGCGGTGACCGCCATCAGCGCCATCTCCGGCACCATCGGGAACATCAACAACATCGCCACCACCATCGCCTCGGCGGTGGAGGAGCAGGGTGCCGCCACGCAGGAGATCGCCCGCAACGTCCAGCAGGCGGCCGCCGGCGCCGACAGCGTCACCCAGAACATCCAGGGCGTGTCCACCGCCGCCGATGACACCGGCCATTCCGCCCACGACGTCCTGACCGCCTCCACTTCCATGGCCCGCGAGGCCGAGAAGATGCGCGGCCTCGTCGAGAAGTTCTTGGCGGAGGCCCGCGCCGCCTGAGCCGGAAAGACGAACGGCCCGGGATCACTCCCGGGCCGCCGTCTGTGAGATTGCTGGAATCAGCCCTTCTTCACCCGCGCCACGTAGTCGCCCATCATGGATTGCAGCACATCCAGCGGCACGGCGCCGGAGTTCAGGCCCACCTGGTGGAAGTCCTTGATGTCGAACTTCGCGCCCAGGTCAGCCTTGGCCTGGTCGCGCAGGCGGTTCCACAGCGTGTGGCCGATCTTGTAGCTGCAGGCCTGGCCCGGCCAGGCGCAGTAGCGGTCGGTCTCCCGCGTCATGGCGCTTTCGGTGTCGCCCGTCAGGTCCACCATGTACTTCACGGCCCGTTCACGGCTCCACCGCTTGTGATGCATGCCGGTGTCGATGACGCAGCGGCCGGCCCGAAACAGCAGGAACTTCAAGTAGCCGATGCGGCCCAGCGGGTCGTTGTCGTACATGCCCAGCTCATCGGCCAGCTGCTCGGCGTAGAGCGCCCAGCCCTCGCCATAGCCGGAGAAGAACATGTTGGCGCGGTAGAGCGGAATGCCCGGGGTTTCCTGGGCGATGCAGCCCTGCAGGTGATGGCCGGGCACGCCCTCGTGATAGACGGTGGAGGGCAGCGACCACTTGGGCCATTCGGCCGTGTCATGCAGGTTGAAATAGATGGTGCCCACCCGATCGCCTTCCAACGGCGGTGATTCGTAATAGGCCAGCGGCGCTCCAGCCTCGATGGCGGCGGGCACCCGCTGCACCCGGGCCTTCGCCTTGGGCAGGTCGCGGAACATGCGCGGCAGCCGCGACACCATATCGTCCAGCTTCACCTGCAGGTCGGCGATCAACTGCGTCTTGCCGGCGTCGGTGTTGGGGTAGGTGCTCTCGGGCCGGGCGCGCAGGGCCTTGATGCGCTCCGCCACCGTGCCCTGGCTCAGCCCCTGCTCCTTGAGCAGCGTGTCCAGGCGGGCGCCGATCTCCTTGGCCTGGTCCAGGCCGATCTGGTGCACCTCATCCGGCGACAGGGTGGTGGTGGTGCTGGACTTCAGGCCCTGGACATACCAGGCCTCACCGTCCTTGATGTGCCAGACACCGGCGTCGTGCGTGGCCTGGCGGCGCGCCGCCTCCACCGCCGCGATCTGGCGGTCCAGCGCCGGGCCCACCTTGTCGGTGTAGACCTTGGCCGCCTGGGTGCCATAGGCGTCACCCAAGCCCTTGGCCGCGGCCCGCTTGGCCAGCGAGGACACCAGCCCGGACCGGGCGGCGTCGACCCGCAGCGCCCGCAGCTGGGTCAGCGTGGTGTCCAGCATGAAGTCGGCGGCGAGGATGCCCTGGGCGGCGGCGTGCTTGAACTGCGCCGTCTCGGTGTCCAGCGCGCCTGCGAAGGCCTCAAGCCGGGAAAGATAGGCGTCGGCGTCGGCCTTGCCCTCGATGGGGTGGTGGGCATCCAGGAAATTGGGAATCGACTGGTAGGCGCCCTGCAGCTGGCACAGCTCATAGGGTGACCCGCCGGAGCCGAAGGGGAACTTCGTGGCCATCTCCACGGCATCGGCCAGCACGTAGTCCACGCTGTCGTAGTTCACGGCGTCGATGCCGGTCAGCGCCTTGCGGTCGATGGCGCGCAGACGGCGCAGCTGGTCCGCCGTGATGGCGTCATTAGCCTTGCGCCCGGCCTCGCTACGGTCATCCAGCTGGCCGCGCAGGCTGGACAGGGCGCCGGTGTCCATGCCGGCCATCGTGGCGCCTTCCGGGCTGCGCCGCAGGTCTTCCTGGAAGAACGCGTCCAGCAGGTGGTTCAGGTCGGCGGCGGCTTTGCCCCCGGTGGCATCGGCGGCGAAGCCGGGGCGGACGGCGGCCAGGGCGACGGAGGCGGCGCTGGCGGCCAGGAAGGCGCGTCGATTGAACATGAAGTCCCCATTCTTGCTGTGGCGCGCCAGAGTAGCGCCCCGGCCATGGGGGCAAAAGGAGAGGCCTGTAACGGAATGGTTACAGGGGATGGATGGGTGGACGGTCCCGCCCCGGCCGGCCTGCCGGGGCGGGACGCCCATGCCTCATCGGGAAGCCTCAGCTGGAATAGGCCTCGCCCCATTCGGCCATCAGTTCCTCCTTGCGGGCTTTCAGCCGCTGGCCCATCTCGTTCAGGTCCTCATCGCCCCGCTTGGCCTGCGAGAACAGGCCGCCGGGCTGCTCCTCTTCCTTGACGTGGTGCTTGATGTATTCCCCCAGCACCTTGACCTTGGCGTCGTAGAACTCATCGCCCGGCTTCATCGCCTCGATCTCGGCGATCAGCTTCTTGGCGCCGTCATGCTCGACATAGGCCTCGTCCAGCATGTCGTCCTCCACCTCCCCCCGTTCCTCGGGATAGAAGATCTCCTCCTCAATGGCGGTGTGGACCTTCAGTGCCAGCGCGATCTTGTTGAACAGGGCCAGCTTCTCCTCGTCGGTGTCCAGCTGCTCGTATTCGTCGAACCAGCCCTCCACCTCACGGTGGTCCTTTTTCAGCAGGCTGACCGCCAGCGGATCGCGCGTGGCGGTGCGCCGGGTGCGACGCGGCTTGGTGTGGGACTTGGTCTTGGTGGCGGTCTTGCGGGCCGTGGCGGTCATGGGTGGCGCTCCTTCGCGGTGGGTTGCGCGGGTTATGGTTGGATCCCACAAACCGCCTGGCCACCGCGCCGGTTCCGCCTCGTTACCGCGCCGTCACGCCTTGCTGCCGGCAGAGGATGGCCAGTTCCCGCTCCGCCGGGTCGGTCAGGGGCTGCCCGTCGAACAGCACCTGGTCGCCCTCCACCGTGAAGCTGCCCAGATAGGCGTCGGCACGGGGCCGAACACCTGGCGCGCGCGGCAGGACGCCGGCCAGGCGGGCCGTCAGGGGAATCTCGATGCGCTGGGGCAACCGCATGCGGGGGCCGCCGGCCAGGTCGGCCGGCGCCACCGGGTCCCCGTTCACGTCGACGCCAGGCTGATAGGCGACGTCCGGCGCCGGCTCATGCCGCACCACCCACTGGCAGGCGGCCGGGTCCACGGCGATGGTGGGCGCGCCATTGCGCGCATCGGTGGGCTGGCCCGCGCCGGCGCCACCGGGCAGCACCGCCAGCGCCAGCAAACCGCCCGCGAAAACAGCAATCCGCATCTGGCCTCATCCTCGCGTGGCTTTGCCCTTGCGCGTCCCCGACACCGCGTCGACCATGGGCGGCGGGACACATATCCAATGACAGCCGATCCGATAATAATCCTGGGGGCTTCCAGTGCTTGAGCGTTTTTTCGGGCTGACACCGCACGGCACCACCGTCCGTACCGAGATCCTGGCCGGGATCACCACCTTCCTGACCATGGCCTACATCATTTTCGTGAACCCCCAGGTGCTGGGCAAGGCGGGCATGGATCCGGGCGCGGTCTTCGTCGCCACCTGCCTGGCCTCGGCCCTGGGCTGCTTCATCATGGGGCTGTACGCCAACTACCCCATCGCGCTGGCGCCGGGCATGGGCCTGAACGCCTACTTCGCCTATTCGGTGGTGGGGGGCATGGGCTATCCCTGGCCGGTGGCACTGGGAGCCGTCTTCCTGTCGGGTGTGGGCTTCACCATCCTCAGCCTGCTGCCGGTGCGCGAGGCCATCGTCAACGCCATCCCCAGCGGCCTGAAGCATGCCATCTCCGCCGGAATCGGCCTGTTCCTGGGACTGATCGCCCTGCAGAACGCCGGCATCGTTGCGGCCCATCCCGCCACCATGGTGACCCTGGGCGCCCTGGGCAAACCGCCGGCCCTGCTGGCGTGCGCCGGCTTCCTGGCGCTGGTCGTGCTGGTGGCGCGCGGGGTGACCGGCGCCGTGGTCATCGCCATCATCGGCACGGCGCTGGCCGGCATGGCGCTGGGCGTCACGCCCATGATCCATAGCCCGGTGTCGCTGCCGCCCGATCCGACGCCGACGCTGCTGCGTATGGACGTGGCTGGCGCCTTCAGCATGGGGCTGACCGCCATCATCTTCGCCTTCCTGTTCGTGGACCTGTTCGACACCGCCGGCACCCTGGTCGGCGTCTCCCACCGCGCCGGCCTGCTGGACGCGGATGGCCGCCTGCCACGGCTGAAACGCGCCCTGCTGGCCGACAGCCTGGCCACCACCGCCGGTGCCGCGCTGGGCACCTCCACCGTCACCGCCTACATCGAAAGTGCCGCGGGCACCTTCGCCGGCGGGCGCACCGGCCTGACCGCCGTGGTGGTGGGCGTGTTGTTCCTGGCCGCCCTGTTCCTGTCGCCGCTGGCGGCCGCCATCCCCGGCTACGCCACCGCCCCGGCACTGTTCTACGTGGCCTGCCTGATGGTGCGCGGCCTGGCGGAAATCAACTGGGACGACGTCACGGAGTCAGTGCCGGCCGTCATCACGGCGGTGGCCATGCCCTTCACCTTCTCCATCGCCGACGGCATCGCCTTCGGCCTGATCGCCCATTGCGCCATCAAGCTGCTGACCGGGAAGGGTCGCGAATTGGGGCTGGCGCTGCCCATTCTGGCAGCACTCTTCGTGCTGCGCTTCGCCTTGGCTTAAACGCCAGCACCTTGATCCACCAAGGAATTCCGCCAACTTTCGTTGAGCAAAATTTATGATCGGCGGCCATTTTTGACCTGAAAGGCCGCCTTTCAGGCATCTTGCCTTCAAAATGATCAAAAAAGAGATGACGGAATGATTTCGGATCCCTATACTCCGCCCTCGTAAACCCAAGGGCATAAAAAAGACCGCGCTCGCGAAAGCGCGGCGCGGCCTTGAGTTTAGGGAGGAATCGCCACCAAGCGACTCAATGTCAGAGGGGGATGTACCCTCCAACGCTTGGATAATGCTACGCCGAGTTTTCGAAAGGCAAGCCCAAACGAAGGGCTGGCCTTTCTTTTTGTGCTTTTTCTGTGCTTTTGATGAATTGTTATTCAGTTGCCCGCTTTTTGCGCCACATTACGCCCAAAATATGAGCACTCGCTACAAGGGGTCGCAGCCAAATCGCCCCGCAGCGCAATAGAATCGTCGGCGAATCACCCCTAATTCATGCTGCGCCGCCGAAGGAATGGACACCCTCTATCCCGAACGGCGGATGCCCCGCTGACGGACGGCCGTCCGTCAACTCCAGCACCTACGACCAGTGGCTTATGGAGAGGCGGCGGGAGCGGTACCGGTACCGCTCCCACCCCGCAGCCAGGGGATATCAGCCTGGATAATAGGCAACCGCCAGCGCACCGGGCAGCAAGGCCAGCGTCAGCACGGCCGCCGCCGTGGGTACAAGGGCGGGCAGCAGGGCGGCCATTGGCCCCTCGCCCGCCGTTCCCTCCTCCGCTGGGCGGGGCAGCGCCAGAATGAACAAGGGGAACAGCGGCAGGAAATAGCGGCCCTGCGGACCGTCCACCGCCGGCCAGCCGACATTGGTCCAGGTCAGGTACTGCGACAGGAAGATGCCCTCCACCGCCGCTCCGGCGGCGACGGCCAGCATCACCACTTCCGTCCAGCGCACGCGGCCCCAGGCGGCGCAGGCCGAGGCGCGGGCGCCAGCGCCCGCACGCAGCCGCATGTCCGCGCCGGGCGCCAGCGCCAACGCCAGGGTCCAGGCCTGGTAGACCACTTTAGGCAGGCGCAGGTCCAGCCAGCCCAGCACGCCGATAGCCTCGAAGAAGAGGCCGGTGAAGTGATGGGGAACAGCCAGGGTGTGAAGAACCAGGGTCACGATGCGCCAGGGTGCGGCCAGCAGCACCCGGATCTGTGCCGCCGCGTCGGTGCCATGGAAGATGGCCGGTCGCGGGCCGGGCCAGATCATCCCCGCCTCATACGCTGGCCGGGGCACCGCCGTCGCCAAGCCCCGCTGAACCAGCAGCACCCAGGTCACGGCCGGCAGCAACACCAGCCCCGCCGCCGCCAGACGGCGCGGCAAGAACTGGCGGACCACCGCCCCGCGCAGGGCCCGCCAGCCGGGCAGGGGCAGCAACAGCATCGCCACCAGCGGCAGGTAGGGCGGCTTTACGGCGATCACAACGGCCAGCAGCAGGGCCGCCCCCCGATAGGCCCCGCTGTCCATGGGGTCGGCGCGCCCTTCCGCCCGCGTCACCAGCGCCGCCGCCAGCGCCGTGGCGGCGATGATCAGGCAGTCCTGGTTGAAGGAGGCCGCCAGCGAGAGCGACATGGGCACCGCCAGCAGGCAGAAGAGAAGGCCGCGGCCACGGCGGGCCACCGCCAGCGCCGCCACGCCCAGCAACAGGTAAACCGCGATGTTGGCCAGGCGGCCGGCCAGGATGGCGTCGAACGGGCCGGCGCCCAGCCACCGCGCGACACTTAGGCCCAGCGCCGCCGGGGCGTACAGGGCCGGCATGTAGGTCGCGATGGTGTTGAGGCCGACGAAGCCGCGCCCGCCGCTCCAATCCAGGCCCCGGGCCCAGTCCAGGCGCTCCGGCGACACCGGCTGGGTGTGCGGCGGCATCATGCTGGTGACACGCAAGGCATCCACCGCCGCGTCGACGCCGGCCACGGTGGCGATGGTGCCGTCCGCCTGGGGCTGCGGCCCGCGACGGCCGATGACCTGCCCATGCGTCAGGCTGTCCGCGCGAGCGATGTGCGCCGGCTCATCCGCCACCTGGCCCGGCGGCACGCGCAAGGCGAAGACCAGGCAGGTCGGCAGGGCGACGGCCAGGAACAGCAGAGGAAGTAACCAGCGGCGCTTTGCCTCAGAGACCATGGGTATGTTCCGGAAACGGACGGCCCAGCAGGCCGGCACGGCGCGCCAGCCGCCCCAGGCGCAGGGTGACAAGCAGGGTGGCGGCGGCCCCCAGAACCAGCAGCGCCAGGCGCCAGGGCGTGGCGCCCCCGCCCCAATCCTGCACGGCGGCACCCGCCACCTGCCCGGCCACCACATAACCCAGCAGGGCGGGCAAGGAGGCCAGGGTGCCTGCGAGGTAGGCCGGCAGCGTGACGGACGACAGGCCCAGGGCGTAGCTGGTGACGGCAAACGGCATGACCGGCGACAGGCGCAGCAGGCAGACCAGGCGCCAGCCGTCACCGGCCACCAGGCCGTCCAGCGCCGCCAGCCGGGGCCGCCCCGGCAGCAGGCGTGCGACCCAGGGCCGGAACAACGACCGGCTGAGGGCGAAGGTCAACAAGGCGCCGGCCATCAGGCTGAACGCCGCCAGAGGAAAGCCCACGACCACGCCGTAAGCCGCCCCCGCGGCCAGCCCGATCAGCGCCGCGGGCAGCACCCCGCTGGCCACCACCAGCGCCTGCGCCACGACCATCGCCAGCCAACCGGCGGCGCCAGCCGCGCGGATGGCGTCGGGCAGGGCCGCCAGTTCCGGGCGTCGCACCAGCCCGGCGCCCGCCACCACCAGCACAGGGAGCAGCAGGGCCATCGCAGCGGATAGACGGGACATCAGCCGGGACCGCCAGCGGACAGGCGACCGTGGTCGGCCGTGGCGAACAGGGGGCTGGCCACCACCGCCATGCGGTGCAGGCGGAAGGCCAGGGCCGTGCGCAGCACGCCCAGCCCGTAGATGACGCTGCGACGCAGGTTGATGCTGGAGGCCTCGGGGAAATATTTGGTGGGGCAGGATATCTCCCCGATCTTCAGCCCCTGGCCGATGGCCTGCACCAGCATCTGGTTGTCGAAGACGAAGTCGTCGGAACAGCGCAGCAACGGCAGGCGTGCCAGGGCGGCGCGGCTCCAGGCGCGATAGCCGGTGTGGTACTCCGACAGCTTCTGGCCCACCAGCCAATTCTCAACGCAGGTCAGCAGGCGGTTGGCCACGTACTTGTACAGGGGCATGCCGCCGGCCAGCGCCCCCTTGCCCAGGATGCGGGAGGCCAGGACCACGTCATACTCCGTCGACGCGATCATGGACGCCATGGCCGTCACCAGCCGCGGCGTGTACTGGTAATCCGGGTGCAGCATGATGACGATGTCCGCCCCCCGCGCCAGGGCCGCCTGGTAGCAGGTCTTCTGGTTGCCGCCGTAGCCGCGGTTGTGGTCATGCCGCAGGGTGTGGATGCCCAGCTCGCGCGCCAGCCGCACGGTGGCGTCGGAACTGGCGTCGTCGGTCAGGATGATGTCGTCGACGATGTCCTTGGGGATCTCGTCATAGGTCTGCCGCAGGGTCTTTTCCGCGTTGTAGGCGGGCAGGACGACCGCGACCTTCTTGTGATGCAGCATGGAGGCAACCGGCGTCTGATAGGAACCCGCCGGCATCGACCGCGCGGGCGTGGGGATCAAGCGGCGGCGCCCCAACCACCGCTGTCCCGTTATACGGAGCTTCCCCCGGAAACTGGCGCGCCCGGGAAAGCTGAGACAAAACGCAGCACTCGGGATGGCTCTGTGATTTTCAGATGAAATCCTGATACCCTGCAGTCATTTCCATCAACAATCGATCGCCATGGACACCGCCCCCTTCCGCCCCCTGGACCTGGACGCCGTGCACGCCTTCGTGCTGGTGGCGACGCTGCGCAGCTTCACCCGTGCGGCGGAGGCCTTGGGCACCACCCAGTCCGCCATCAGCCTGAAGCTGAAGCGGCTGGAGGACAGGCTGGGCCAGCGCCTGCTGGAGCGCACGCCACGCCAGGTGCGCCTGTCGTCGCAGGGCGCCGCCTTCCTGGAGCCCGCCCGCCGGCTGCTGGCAGCGCATGACCAGGCGCTGGCCGGACTGGAGGAAGCGCCGCACCGGCTGGTCATCGGCATCAGCGATCATGTCGCCGGCCGCGACCTGGCCGGGCTGCTGGCCCGCTTGCAGGGCCGCGACCCGACATTGGTGATGGAAGTGCGCATCGCCGCCTCCCGCCATCTGGGCGGCATGCTGGACCAGGGGGAACTGGACGCCGCCATCCTGCGGCTGGAGCCGGCGGCGGACGGCCGCATGCCGCCGGTCGAGGCGGGGGAGCCGCTGTTCATCGACCCGCTGGCCTGGTTCGCCGCCCCGGGATGGGAACCGCCGCCTGGCGCGCCCCTGCCCATCGCCACGCTGGCCGCCCCCTGCGGCGTGCGCGGCCAAGCGGCGCGGGCGCTGGACGCCGCCGGTATCCGCTGGACGGAAGTGTTCGTGGGCGGTGGGGTGGCGGCCGTGGGCGCCGCCGTCCTGGCTGGCCTGGGCGTGGCGGCGTTGGCGCCGCGCGCCGCCCCCCTGGGCGCCGTGGAAGTGGGCGAGCGGTACTCCCTGCCGCCCCTGCCCAGCGCACCCGTGGTGCTGCGATCAGCGGTCAGCGACCGCCGCAGCCGCGCGGCGCTGGCGACGCTGGTCGCCGCCTTTCGCGCCACCGGTCAGTAAGCGAACCCGCCGGCCGCGGCTTTGCGCCACGGCTGGCCAAGCGTGGCCAGCGTGTGATCCACCGGGCAGTCATCGGCATGGGCCAGGGGCAGGTAGCCGATGCTCATCAGGAATTCGCCCACGATCTCACCGCCGGTGAAGCGGAAGGTGCGGCGGAACAGCTTCACCCATTCCGCTTTGGTCAGCGGGTGGTGCGCGGCGATCCATGCGGCGAAGCCGCCGTGGCTGGCCCGCAGTGCCTGGATGACCCGGGCGTTGTGGATGGCGGCCTCGATCTTCAGGCGGTTGCGCACGATGCCGGCGTCTTGCATCAGGCGTTCCACGTCCTCCGGCCCCATGGCTGCCACCGCGTCTACATCGAAGTCATGGAAGGCGGCGTTGAAGGCCGCGCGCTTGCGCAGCACCACCAGCCAGGACAGCCCGGCCTGGTTGATCTCCAGCATCAGGCGTTCGAACAGCACCCGCTCATCCGCCGTGGGGAAGCCGTGTTCCTGCTCATGATAGGGACCATGGAACGGATGGCCTGGGGCGATGGCGCAGTATCCCGACATGGTGATCGATCCTGTGGAGGATGGCCTGTGGAAGATGGCCTGTGGAGGATGGGGGACGCGGATGCTAGAAGGGGACGCGGCAGGAGGGAACCCCAAATGGCCAAGGTGTTCACCGACGCCCATCACACACGCGCCCACCACGGCAAGGCCTTCGCCCATCCTTACCGCGCCGTCTTCTGATCCTTCCCCACCAGCCCCCGAGTCCGTTCCCATCCCATGACACCGACCCTGTCCCCCATCGCCCGCCGGCGCCTGCTGCGCAACGTCCTGGCCTTTCTCCTGACCCTGCTCGCCATCTGCGTGGTGACGGGCCTGCTGGGGGGCACCATGGCCGTCGTGCTGGTGCTGCGCCTGGTGTTCGGCATCGGCGCCTTGTGCTCCGGCGCCTGGATGTTCTTCCTGCTGGCGCGCCAGATGGTGCGCAACGGCCGGCCACCCCATCCTTTCTTCTACGGCGGCTACGCCATCATCCTGGGCTGCCTGGGCGGCGTGACGGTGCTGGGCGGCCTGATGCTGGCGCAGGTGGCGCATCTGGCCCCGTAGGGCCCGGCTAACCCGATGGCGACACATCGCCTCGGCCCGACGACCTAAAACATCGGGCCCACTCCGCCAATACGTCTATGAATAATTTCCAGTCTGTCGCCCAATTGCGGCACCGGTAGCGACAACATTTTGCCATCAATCCTTGGCCCTATTGGCGACGAGGGCCAAGCGCCTGGCGATTACCTGGATTATGAGTGACGGGAACTTACCGTCTTCTTCGTATCACCCGGTGATGGCCGACGAATAGCCGGCCCAGTTGAAGCAAGAGGTGACCCCATGAAGTCGATCATGAAGTCCGCCCGCGCCACCGTCAGCGCCGCCACCCTGGCTGTCGCGCTGACCGGCGGCCTGTACATCGCCAGCGCCACCCCGGCCGCCGCTCAAGTGGGTGTGGACCTGTGGGTGCGCGAGGCCCCGCCGCCGCCCCGCCATGAGGTGGTGCCGCCGCCGGAAGCCGGCCGCGTGTGGGTGGGTGGCCACTGGGCCTGGCGCGACCGCTGGGACTGGGAACCCGGCCACTACGCCGAACCGCCGCACGCCCGCGCCCATTGGGTGCCCGGTCACTGGCGCACCGGCCGCGACGGCCGCCATATGTGGGTCGAGGGGCACTGGCGCTAAGCCGGGACGCGCCCAGGACCTCCTGAAATGACGGGCGGTACCGGTTTCGGCCGGTGCCGCCCTTTCGTTTTCCGGCGTCACCGGCGGCGGAAGGCCACGGCGTTCGTGACACGATAGCCCATGGACCCGCTGAAGCGCTGGGTCGCCCGTTTGGTCGCGTCTTCCGCCGTTTCCGCCCCCACCAGATAGGTGCGGCCGGAAACCCAGTCATCGACATAGTCCCGAGGCGCCATGCGGGCGGTGGCGGTTTCGCCGAAGTCCGGATTGGCGATGGTCAGTTCCCAGAAGTGGTGGGCGGCCAGCGTTTGCCGATCCAGCAGAACCAGGGGCTGCAGCCGGCGCTCCTTCAGGGCCTTGCGTTCCTTGTCCAGACTTTCCAGCTCCTCCCGCAGTTCCGCCAATGTGGCGTCCACCGTGTCCAGCGTGGTGGTGATCTGTTCCAGCTCGCCCGAGGTGCCGTCAATTTCCTGGCGGAACTGCGCCACCAGGGCCTCACGCTTCTCCAGCTGGCGGTTCAGCTCCAGCCGGCGTACCGTGAGTTCGCGCCACTGGCGGAACAGCAGGGCCGCCAGCAGGCCGATCATCAGCAGCAGCAACCATCCCAGTTCCATCATGCCCCCCGGCGGAACCCGGTGGGCCGCAGCGGGCCCTTTTCCGGAAAGTGCATTTCCAGCTGCCGGCGGGCGGCGGCTTCCGACTCGGCCCAGATGCTGCCCCGGTGATCCACCCCACGCAGCGGCGGCGGCAGTTCGCGCCCCGGCTCCGCCATGCCGGTGGGCATGAGACCGCAGGCGTACTCCTCCTTGTCCTTGGACGGTTCGCCGATCTGATGCAGGACGTAGAAGTCGCGGGCGCGCATATCGTTGTTGTCAACCCGCAGCTGGGCGATGGCCGCGCGCATGCGGGCCGCCTCCCCCCGCTTGTGGCCCAGGGCCATGCGCTGCTGTTCCAGGAAGGACAGCACTTGCGTCTTCTCATTGGAGACGGCGCGCATCTTGTCGGTTGACGAACCCAGAGACTTGCGCAGGCGCATCTCCACGGTCTGCCGCCACAGCCACAACAGAATGGCCGCCAGCATCAGCAGAACGGAAAACCCCATCAGGATTTGGATCAGCATTCCCCAAACGACCGTACCACGGGCCCGCCGACAGCCGGCCGGCCGACCCTACCCAGCGTCCCCGCCCACCGTGGGTCAGGATGGCGCGTTGCCGGGGGGATCGAACAGCCGATCATAGTCAATGAGGCCAAAATGAAAGACAGCCCAAACAAGCGCGAGAATTACCGCTGAGATGATGCTCGTCCATATGAATTTGCGCTTCAGGTCGGGAAATACCGGCGCGCCCCGATCGTTGCCCTTCTGCGGGTCTTCGTCCCGGCGCACGCCGAACGGCAGAACCGCGAACAACACCACCCACCACAGCGTGAAGTAGATGGCGGCAAGGGTGACCAGGCTCATGACGCTCCCTCTCCGGCGCGGGATCCGGCCGCCACGTCGGTGCGGCTGTACCGGCCCTGTTGGCGGGCCTTCGTAAAGGTCCGCCCCCCTACTTACCCGCTAAGCCGGCCGCCGCCAACGGGCCTTGGCGCCGCATGGGCACAAAGGCTCGTTTTAATGGCGCCTCTATTATTTGATACCACTAAAGATATTTCAGCCTACCCTCCCCATAGCTTGCAATACCGCCCCGTGATGCTGCCTATAGAACGCGCTTTCCCATCAATACGTCAGCAGGAATGCAGGAGATCCGCATGGTCCAGCCGTGGCGTCTCAAGGCGCGTGGTGCCAGCCAGGCATCCGCGACGCCGGTTCGCGTCTCCATCGCCTTCATCGTGAAGGTCAGCCTGACCGCGTCCGGCGGCGCGGGCGGTGTACGACTGGTGTCGACGGCGCCCGGCCGGCGGCGAATCTTGCTGAACCAAGCCAGCAGCAGCGCGCACGTCTATCCCGGCTTCGGCCGCCGCATCCGTCCCCAGCTGTTCGGCCGTGTCAGCATCCTGCCCACCAACGCCCCGACCACCCTGGGCCTGTCCCAGTTCCTGGAGTTCGTGGCCCTGCCTGACGGCACCTGGCTCACCGTGGCCAAGCCGGTACCCTTCTGAGATCTCATGACCGCCGGCTTCGAATCCCCGCCGGACGAGGTTCTGGAGGGGGAGTGGATCGACTTCATCGCGGAGTTGCCCGTGGACGGCGACACGCTCCGCCACCACATCCGCGCCGCGCTGGCGCGCGGACTGGAGGAGGTGCGCATGGGCGCCTTGGCGGGGCGGAGCGCCCGCATCGTCGCCAACGGCCCGTCGGCCCGCCAGGCGCCGCTGTCGGCAATGGATGGCCGGCTGAGCGTGGCGCTCAACGGCGCGCTGGCGCTGTTCCGCGCCCGGGGCCAGGCGCCAGACTATTTCGTCGCCTGCGACCCGCAGGCCCTGGTGGCGGAGTTCCTGGCCGACGCGCCGCCGGCCACCACCTATCTGATTGCCAGCCGCTGCCATCCCCGCGTCTTCCAGGCCCTGGCGGGGCGGCGGGTATTGATATGGCACCTGGACGAGGCGGACGCGGAGGCCGAGATACCAACGGCGGAGCGCATCGGCGCCGGCCTGTCCGTCACCAATGCCGCCCTGATGCTGCTCCATCACATGGGCGTGCGCAGTATGGACATCTGGGGTCTTGACTGCAGCTTGGCGGAGGATGGCGCGCATCACGCGGGCCAGGGCGCTGTCAGCGGCCCCTACCAGCCCATCCGCGTGGGCGACCGCCTGTTCCAGTCCAAGCCCGCCTGGGCGGCGGAGGCGCAACAGTTCCTGCTGCACCTGCATGCCATTGATGCCGAGGTCACGGTGAATGGCGAGGGCATGCTGGCCGCCATCCTCGCGGAGTTCGGCCGGCGGCAGGCGCCCGGCGCATGAGGGTGTCCTTGACTTAGAGCGGAACCGATCAGGTGAAATCCCCTGATCGGTCCCGCCCTATCATGAACAGGTCACGAGCGGGATGCGATCACGCGTGATCGCATCCCGCTCTAGAGCGTGATGATTTTAGGTTCGCACATACCCTGCATGGGCGAGGTAGTTTGAACACTCTGCGGGAGTGACGGTTTGGAGAGTTTTGCCGATGGCGGCACAGAGGCCATCGGCAGATCGCTCTTGAGCTTGACGCAGATGATGCTTGAGTTTGGCGAAGAACTGCTCGATGGGGTTCAGGTCGGGTGAGTATTTTGGAAGGAAGATCACCCTGGCCCCGGCCGCCCGTATGGCGTCCCGGACGGCCTTGCCTTTATGTGAGCCGAGATTGTCCATGATGACGATGTCGTTGGGCTTCAATGTCGGGACAAGGACCTGCTCGGTATAGATCCTGAAGCGCTCGCCGTTGATCGGCCCCTTGATCAGCCACGGCGCATCCACGCGATCTTGGCGCAGGGCGGCGATGAAGGTCATGGTATTCCAATGGCCGAAGGGGGCCGGACCAGGTAACCGTTGCCCACGCGGGGCCCAGCCTCGCAACGGCGCCATGTTAGTCTTGGTCCACGTCTCGTCGATGAACACCAATCGAGACGGGTCGATCCCCGGTCGCAGTCTCAGCCATCGCTCCCGGTGGCGGGCGATGTCCGGCCGGCTTCTTTCCGTGGCGACCAAAGTCTTTTTTTATAACTCAGTTTCTCAGCATGCACGAACTCCCAGACCGAGCGGTAGTCCACCTTCAAATTCCGGTCCGCCAGCTCACGGACAAGACCACGTAAGGTGAACGGGCCGCTGGCACAGCGCGTCAGCAGCCAGTCCCGGTGCTCCCCGGAGATCGCCTTCGGCTTATGCCCTCCCATCTGACCAGGAGCCACGCTGCCGGTTACCGCCTCGCGCTCCAGCCATTTGATCGCCGTGCTCACCGCAACGCCAAACCGCTTCGCGGCCTGATGGCGTGACAGGCCATCAAGCTTAACCGCGTCAACAACGCGCTGACGAAGATCCATCGAGTACGGACGACCCATCGTTCCCGGCCCCATATAAATCAAACCGGTAACCTTGAATCACATTCCAAGCTCGTTGGGAATCCAATCCTGAATCAGCCTTATTTCATCCCGCTCTAAACCCGCACCAGATGCACCTCGGTCACCGGCTTGCGGCCCTGGGCGGCATGGAAGGTGCGGCGCACGGCCAGGCGCGCGGCCTCGGTCACGGCGGTGTCGTCGCGCCGCTCGGCCCGGCCCAGCTTGTCCACCGCCTGCCCGATGCCCTTGACCAGTCCTTCGATCAAAGGGGCGTCCTCCTCCCCATCCAGCAGGCCGATGACGCTGATCCGTGGATCGGCGATCAGCTCGTCATCCTCCATCACCAGGGTGACGACGGCGGCGCCGTTGAAGACCATGCGGTTGCGGGTGCGGAGCAGCGTGCCGCCCAGCGGCACCAGGCGCCGGCCGTCCAGGCACAGCTTGCCCGACGGCACGGTGCCCACGACCTCCGGCTCCCCCGGACCGATGCGGATGACGACGCCGTTCTCCGGCACCAGGGCGCGGGGCACCTGGCAGTCCAGCGCCAGGTCGGCATGGGCCTTCAGGTGGCGCTGCTCCCCATGCACCGGCACGGCCAGGTAGGGGCGTATCCAGCTGTACATCTGCGCCAGCTCATCCCGGGCCGGGTGGCCGGAGACATGGACATCGGCGTCGCTGGCCGTCACCACCTCGATGCCCCGGCGGATCAGGCCGTTCTGCACCTTGGCGATGGCCTTCTCATTGCCCGGAATCTCACGGGAGGAGAAGATGACGACGTCGCCTGGCTCCAGGTCGATCTCGGGATGGTCGCCGTCGGCGATGCGGGCCAGGGCGGCGCGCGGCTCCCCCTGGCTGCCGGTGCAGATCAGCACCTGGGCCTCGCGCGGCAGATAGCCGGCGTCATGCTCGCTGACGAAGGGCGGCAGATCCTTCAGATAGCCGGTGGCGCGCGCCGCCTCGTTGATGCGGCGCAGGCTGCGGCCCACCAGGGCCACCTGGCGGTCGTGCGCGGCTGCCGCCTTGGCGATGGAATGCAGGCGGGCGACGTTGGTGGCGAAGCAGGCCACGGCCACCCGCCGGCCGGGATAGCGGCCGATCAACTCCTCCAACCCCACGGCGACCGTGCCCTCGGAACCCGAGGTACCAGGCACCGTGGCGTTGGTGCTGTCGCACACCAGGGCGGTGACGCCCTGGTGGCCCAGCGCGATCAGCGCCGCCTCATCCACCGGCGCGCCGACGCGGGGGTCGGGATCCAGCTTCCAGTCGCCCGTGTGCAGCACCGTGCCGCCGGGGGTGCGGATGACCAGGGCGTTGGGCTCGGGGATGGAGTGGGTGAGGCTGATCAGCTCGATATCGAAGGGGCCGACGTGGAAGCGGCCGGACAGCGGCACCTCGATGATCTGCACCAGGCCGCTGAACTCCGTCTCGCGCAGCTTGGCGCGCAGCACGGCGGCGGTGAAGGGGGTGGCGTAGACAGGGCAGCGCAACTCCGTCCACAAGTACTGGACAGCACCCAGGTGGTCCTCATGCGCGTGGGTCAGCACCAGACCCGCCAGATCCTCCCGCCGCTCGGCGATGAATTCCGGATCGGGCATGACCACGTCCACGCCCGGGGCCGCGTCGTCGCCGAAGCTGACGCCCAGGTCCACCATCAGCCACTTGCCGGCGTGATGGTAGAGGTTGAGGTTCATACCAATTTCGCCGGACCCACCCAACGGCAGGAAATACAGGGCGTCGGGGGACAGCAAATCGTCGATCATGGACACCTGTGAGGGGAAACGAACAGAAGGGCGAAGGGGCCTAGCCCCCTGATTTGGCGTTGCGGCGGTGGATGAGCAAGAGCCCGCGCAAGGTCAGGTCGGCGTCGATGTGGTCGACCATACCCGTCTCCTCCGCGAACACCCGCACCATGCCGCCGGTTCCGATGACGGTGACGGGCGGCGTGCCGGTGGGCGACAACTCCGCCTTGATGCGGCGCAGCAGCCCCTCGATCATGGCGGTATAGCCCCAGTACATACCGGACTGCATGGCGCCCACCGTGCCCCGCCCGATGACGCGGGCCGGCTTGGCGATGTCCACCTTGGGCAACTGGGCCGCCACGCGGTGCAGGGCGTCCAGCGACAGGGTGGGCCCGGGCGCGATGACGCCGCCGGCGAAGGCGCCGTCGGCATCCACCACGTCGAAGGTGGTGCCAGTCCCGATGTCCAGAACCACCAGCGGCGCCTTGTATCGTTCCGTGGCCGCAACAGCATTGACCAGGCGATCGGCGCCCGCCTCGCGCGGATTATCGATGCGGATCTCGATACCCACATCCACCGCCGGATCGCCAATGCGCATCGGAACGCAACCGAAATGATCGGTGCACAGCCGGATCAGATCCGGCGTCGCCGCCGGCACCACCGAGGACAGGATGGCGGCGTTGACGTCCTTGGCCACCAAGCCCGTCAGCGCCATGGCCGATGTCAACCACACCGCATATTCGTCGGATGTGCGGCGACTGTCGGTGGAGATGCGCCAGCGGCCGCGCGGCGTGTCGCCGTCATAGATGGCAAAGACCACGTTGGTGTTGCCGGCGTCGATGGCGAGCAGCATGGGGGCTCCCTGTCTCAGGCGGTCGGCGGGGCAATATCGGGGAAAAAGACGTCACCGGCTGTGACCTTGGCCACCCCTCGCCCCGTTTCCACCAACAGGGCGCCATCGGTGTCCAGATCCATCAAGTGGCCGTCGAAGGTGCGGTCGTGCAGGCGCACGGTGACCGGGCCGCCGATACCCTGTGCCGCGTTCAGCCAGGCGGCGCGCACGGGCACGAAACCATAGTCCTGCCAGCGGCGGTACCAGCGGTCGAAGGCGCGGGCATAGGCGGCCATGACCTGGTCGGGCTCCACATCCGCCCCCAGCGCCATCAGCGAGGTGGCGGGATAATCGGCCGTGTCGGGGTGATGACGCACGTTCATGCCCATCCCCACCGCCACCCAGGCGATACCACCGTCCACGTCCGCCTCGGATTCCAGCAGGATGCCGGCGATCTTGGCGCCATCCACCAGGATGTCGTTGGGCCACTTCAGCTTGGGCGCCGCGGCGACCAAGGCGTCCACCGCCTCCCCGGCCGCCAGCGCGGTCACGAAGGACAACTCGGCCGCCCGCTGGGGCGTGCCGCCGGGGCGCAGCAGCAGGGTGCAGGCCAGATTCCCGGCATCGGACAACCAGGACCGACCGCGCCGGCCCCGGCCCGCCTCTTGGCGAACGGCCCGGACCAGCGTGCCTTCCGGCGCGCCCGTCCGGGCCATGTCCTTAACGATATCGTTGGTGCTGCCGCACCGTTCCAGCACCGTCGGCCGGATCCAGTCCGGCAGACGGTGGGGGAAGGCGCCGCCCAGCGAAGCGACCGAGGGCGTTCCGGCGGCGGGCGCCCGCCCGCTCAATGGAACAGGCTGGCGGCGGCGGCCGCGGCGCTGTCCAGCACCGGGGTGCCGATGACGAGCGCGACCGGGAACACTACCAGGGCGGTGGCGGTGACGACCCAGGACAGGCCGGCCGTGGGACGGTCCAGCGGCTCCTTCACGTCGTCGAACCAGGAAACCTTGCAGACCTTCAGGTAGTAGAACAGGCTGATGCCGCTGGTCAGCGCCATGATGATGGACAGCGGATACAGGCCCGCCTTCCACGCCGCCATGAACACCAGCAGCTTGCCGAAGAAGCCCGCCGCCGGCGGCACGCCCGCCATGGAGAACATGAAGACGGCGAGCGCCAGGGCCAGCATCGGGTTGGTCTTGGACAGGCCGGCCAGGTCGGCGATCTCTTCCACCGCCTTACCCTTCTGCCGCATGCCGATGATGATGGCGAAGGTACCGACCGTCATGACCAGGTAGATCGCCATATAGATCAGCACGGCCTGCACGCCGTCGGCGGTGCCGGCCGCCACGCCCACCAAGGCGTAGCCGATGTTGGCGATGGAGCTGTAGGCCATCAGGCGCTTGATGTTGGACTGGCGGATGGCCGCCAGCGAACCCACCACCATGGAGGCGACGGAGCAGAACTCGATCACCTGCCGCCACTGCGGCAGCAGGGAGCCGAAGGGGCCTTCCAGCACGCGGATGAACAGGCAGATGGCCGCCACCTTGGGCGCCACGGCGAAGAAGGCCGTGACCGGGGTGGGCGCGCCTTCATAGACGTCCGGCGTCCACATGTGGAAGGGCACAGCGGAGATCTTGAAGGCCAGGCCGGCGGCCACGAAGACCAGGCCGACGATGACACCCAAGGGCGCCGGGCCGGCCTGCAGGACCTGGGCGATGGTGATGAAGTTGGTGGTGCCGGCAAAGCCGTAGATCAGGCTGATGCCGTATAGCAGCATGCCCGACGACAGCGCGCCCAGAACGAAGTACTTCAGGCCGGCCTCGGTGCTCTTGGCGTAATCGCGGCGGAAGGACGCGATGACATAGAGTGACAGGCTCTGCAGTTCCAGGCCGACATAGAGCGACAGCAGGTCGTTGGCCGACACCATCATCATCATGCCGACGGTGGCGAGGACCATGAGCACCGGGAACTCGAACCGGTCCATGTCCTCACGGGCAATGAAGTTCTGGGCGATGATGAGCGACAGGCCGGTGCCCAGCAGGATCAGCAGCTTGGAGAAGACGGCGAAGCCGTCGGCGATGAACAGGCCGGAGAAGGCCACCTCGTAGCCTTCCTGGCGGACCAGCAGGACGCCGGTGACCACCAGCGCCACCAAGGCCAGGCCGCTGACCAGGCGCGTGCCATTCTTGCCGCTGAACACACCCAGCATCAGCAGCAGCAGTGCCGCCACGGCCAGGAAGATCTCAGGCAGGGCCGGGATCAGATCGGTGAGGACAGGTTGCATGGATCGTTTCCCGCTGGATCAGTGGCCGGCGTCGGGGTTGGCGTCCGCCTTGGGCTCCCCATGGGGAGCTTCGGCGGGCGTTTCGGCAGAGGGCGTCTCAGGGTTGGACGGTTCCACGGCATGCTCGGTGCCCGGCGTCTCAGACGTCGCCGGGTGGGCGGAGATGGTTTCCGCGTTGGCGGCCGGGATGAAGGAGGACGCGGGGTTGGCGACCGGCGGGGTCAGGCCCTCGGCCGCCAGGGCCTCGCGATGATGCGTCAGGATGTGGTCCAGCGAGGCGGCGTACACGCCGCTGAAGCTCTTCGGGTACACACCCATCATGATCACGATGGCGATCAGCGGCGCGAAGTAGATGATCTCCTTGCCGTTCAGGTCGGGCATGGCGATCACGTCCGGCTTCTCCAGCTTACCGTAGAACAGCTTGCGATAGAGCAGCAGCATGTAGGCGGCGCCGAAGACCAGGCCGGTGGAGGCGAACAGGCCCACCCAGGTGTTGGCCTCATAGGCGCCCAGCATGGATAGGAACTCACCCACGAAGCCCGAGGTGCCGGGCAGGCCGACCGAGGCCAGCATGAACAGCATGAACACCACGGCGTACTTGGGCATGTTGTGCGCCATGCCACCGTAGCGGGCGATCTCACGGGTGTGCAGGCGGTTGTAGACGACGCCGATGCAGAGGAACAGGGCCGCCGACACCACGGTGTGCGACAGCATCTGGAACATGGCGCCGTCCAGGCCCTGGGCGTTGGCGGAGAAGATGCCCATGCTGACGTAGCCCATGTGGGCGACCGACGAGTAGGCGATCATCTTCTTCATGTCGGTCTGCGCCAGCGCCACCAGCGAGGTGTAGATGATGGCGACGACCGACATCACGAACACCAGGGTGGTGTAGGTGGCCGAGCCGATGGGCAGCATCTGCAGGTTGGCGCGGATGAGGCCGTAGCCGCCCATCTTAAGCATGACGCCGGCCAGCATGACGGAGCCGGCGGTCGGCGCCTCCACGTGGGCGAAGGGCAACCAGGTGTGGAACGGCCACATCGGGGTCTTCACCGCGAAGGCGGCGAAGAAGGCCAGCCACAGGATCTTCTGCATGGACGGGTCGAAGGTGTGGTCCAGCATCACCCGCATGTCCATCGTGCCGACCTGCAGGTACATGGCGACGATGGCCAGCAGCATCAGGACGGAGCCGATGAAGGTGTAGATGAAGAACTTGTAGGCGGCGTAGATGCGCCCCGGACCACCCCACACGCCGATCATCAGGAACATCGGCAGCAGGACACCTTCGAAGAAGATGTAGAACAGGATGAAGTCCAGCGCGGTGAACATGCCGACCAGCATGGTCTCCAGCAGCAGCAGCGACATCATGAACTGCTTCACCCGCTTGTCGATGCTGTCCCAGGAGGCCAGCACGCAGATGGGGGTGAGGAAGGTCGAGGCCAGCACGAACCAGACGGAGACGCCGTCGATGCCGCGCAGGTACTGGATGCCCAGCGCGGGGATCCAGCTGTGCTCCTCCACCAGCTGGAAGCCGGCGCTGGAGGGATCGAACTTCACCAGGATGCCCAGCGAGACGATGAAGGTGAGGAGCGAGGTCGCGAGGGCGATCGCCTTCGCGTTCCGCGCCACGGCCTGTTCTTCGCCGCGCACCAGCAGGATGAGTAGGGCGCCAATCGACGGAAGGAACGTCGTCAGCGACAGGATCGGCCAATCAGCCATCTTATATGCCTCGTCCTGCTCAGGGCTTGAAGTAGAACCAGCCGACCAGCGCGACCACGCCGATCACCATGGCGAATGCGTAATGGTAGACGTACCCGGACTGCAGCCGGCTGACGCCGGCGGCGACGCCGCGAGTGGTCTTGGCGACACCATCGGGGCCCAGGCCGTCGATGATGGCGCCGTCGCCGGCCTTCCACAGGCCGAAGCCCAGGAGCATCGCCGGCTTCACGAACAGCGCGGTGTAGATCTGGTCGAAGAAGTATTTGTTGAAGACCAGCACGTGCAGCGGCTTCACGATCTTGGTGAAGGTCGCCGGCATGCTGGGAACCAGGATGTAGCAGACGTACGCCAGGCCGATACCCACCAGGCCCACCACCAGGGGCAGGAAGCCCACCCAGTGCGGCCCCTCATGGGCGGCATGGATGCTGTCATGGGCGTGCAGCACCTGAATGGCGCCGCGCCAGAATTCCGGCCGGGCCTCGTGGCCGACGAAGGCGTTGTAGCCCACGATACCGGCCAACAGGGCGCCAACGGCCAGCACGGTCAGCGGACCGGTCATGACCACCGGGCTTTCGTGCACATGATCCATGACATCCTTGGACGCGCGCGGCTTGCCATGGAAGGTCATGAACAGCAGGCGCCAGGAGTAGAAGGCGGTCATGAAGGCAGCGGCGATGCCCAGCCAGTAGGCGAAGTGGCCGACGCCGGTGCCGGAGGCGTAGGCCGCCTCCAGGATGATGTCCTTGGAGTAGAAACCGGCGAAACCATAGACACCGGGGATGCCTATACCCGCGAGGGCCAGGTTGCCGATCCACATCATCACCCAGGTATAGGGGATGAGCTTCCAGATACCGCCCATCTTGCGCATGTCCTGCTCACCGGACATGGCGTGGATGACGGAACCGGCGCCCAGGAACAGCAGGGCCTTGAAGAAGGCGTGGGTCATCAGGTGGAAGACGGCGGCCTGGTAGGCCGACACGCCGATGGCGAAGAACATGTAGCCCAGCTGGCTCATCGTCGAATAGGCGATGACGCGCTTGATGTCGAACTGGGTCATGCCGATCGTCGCGGCGACGAAGGCGGTCAGGGCGCCCAGCACCGTCACCACGGCCAGGGCGGTGGGGGCGTATTCAAACACCGGGCTCATGCGGGCCAGCATGAAGACGCCAGCGGTGACCATGGTGGCGGCGTGGATGAGGGCCGACACGGGCGTCGGGCCTTCCATCGCGTCCGGCAGCCAAGTATGCAGGCCCAGCTGGGCCGACTTGCCCATGGCGCCGACGAACAGCAGCAGGCAGGCGCAATCCAGCGCGGACACGTGCCAGCCCAGGAAGTTGAAGGTGGCGTGCGCCTTGGAGGCGGCGGCCGGGAAGATAGCGCTGAACTCGACGCTGCCGAAGATGATGAAGATGGAGAAGATGCCCAGGGCGAAGCCGAAGTCGCCCACGCGGTTCACCAGGAACGCCTTCATGGAGGCGTCGTTGGCACTCTTCTTCTCGAACCAGAAGTTGATCAGCAGGTAGGAGGCGACACCGACGCCCTCCCAGCCGAAGAACATCTGCAGCAGGTTGTCGGCCGTCACAAGCATCAGCATCATGAAGGTGAACAGGCTGAGATAGGACATGAACCGGGGCTTGTCCGGGTCATGGCTCATGTAGCCGACGGAGTAGATGTGCACCATGGTCGACACGCCGTTGACCACGATCAGCATGACCGCCGTCAGGGTGTCGACGCGCAGGGCCCAATCGACATGGAAGGCGCCGCTGGCCACCCAGTTGGCCAGGGTGACGACCTGCGCGTGGCCGTTGATGGCCACGTCGACGAACAGGTGGATGGACAGACCCAGCGCCACCAGCATCGCGGCGCAGGTGACGAGCTGCGAGCCCCGGTCCCCGATGCGGCGACCGAAGAAGCCGGCGATGAAGGACGCCAGAAGCGGCAGGAAGATTGCTGCGATAACGGCCATGGCGCTCAACCCTTCATCAGGTTGATGTCCTCAACCGCGATCGAGCCACGGTTGCGGAAGTAGATGACGAGGATGGCGAGGCCGATCGCGGCCTCCGCCGCCGCCACGGTCAGGATGAACAGGGCGAAGACCTGTCCCACGAGATCGTGCAGGAAGACCGAGAAGGCGACGAGGTTGATGTTGACGGCGAGCAGGATCAGCTCGACCGACATCAGGATGATGATGACGTTGCGGCGGTTCAGGAAGATGCCGAACACGCCCAGGATGAACAGGATGGCCGCCACCGACAGGTAGTGGCCGAGACCGATATCCATCACGGTTTCCATGGTTACACGCCCTCCCCGGTCCGGACCTTGACCACGGCCACCACGTCCTCACGGCGACGTGACACCTGGTCGGCGATGACCTGGCGGCGGGTGCCCTTGCGCGAGCGCAAGGTCAGCACAATGGCGCCGATCATGGCGACCAACAGCACCAGGCCGGAGGCTTCGAAGATGTAGGCGTATTGGGTGTAGAGCAGGTCGCCCAGCGCCTGGGCGTTGGCCACGCTTTCGGGCGTGGGCGCGGCGCGGACGCTGTCGGCCGGGCCGGCGTAGACCCAGCCGGAGATCACCAGGCCCAGTTCCGCCAGCAAGGCCGCCCCCACGGCGAGGCCCGCCGGCAGGTAGCGCAGGAAGCCCTTGCGCAGTTCCTGGAAGTTGATGTCCAGCATCATGACAACGAAGAGGAACAGCACCGCCACGGCGCCCACGTAGACGATGACCAGGATCATCGCCACGAACTCCGCCCCGATCAGGACGAACAGGCCGGCCGCGTTGAAGAAGGCCAAGATCAGGAACAGGACGGAGTGCACCGGATTGCGCGCCGTGATCACCAGCATGCCGGCAAGCACCAGCACGGCGGCGAACAGATAGAAGGCGAGAGCGGGCAGTATCATCGGCGGCTCTCCTTCCGGTGCGGGTTGCGGACGTTGGCGATCAAGATTTCTCTCCGGTAACCGGGCCCAGGACTTGGGTCGCTGGCTCTGGGTCGTTGGCGCGGGCGGTCCCGCGCGCGGGCATCACTTAAGGCGAAATCAGCGGTAGGGGGCATCCGCGGCGATGTTGGCGGCCAGCAGGGGTTCCCACCGGTCGCCGTTCGCCAGCAGCTTTTCCTTGTTGTAGAAAAGCTCCTCGCGCGTCTCGGCGGCGAACTCGATGTTCGGCCCCTCGACGATGGCATCCACCGGGCAGGCCTCCTGGCAGAGACCGCAGTAGATGCACTTGGTCATGTCGATGTCGTAGCGGGTGGTCCGGCGCGAGCCGTCCTCACGGGGTTCCGCTTCGATGGTGATGGCCAGGGCCGGGCACACCGCTTCGCACAGCTTGCAAGCGATGCAGCGCTCTTCCCCGTTGGGATAGCGGCGCAGCGCATGCTCACCACGGAAGCGCGGACTGAGCGGGCTGCGCTCATAGGGGTAGTTGATGGTCACCCGGGACTTGAACATGTAGCTGAAGGTCAGGGCGAAGCCCTTCACCAGCTCGGTCATGAACAGGCCGCGCGCCGTACGGTCGAGCCAGGCCATGTCGTCACCTCATTCCTTGATGCGGGGGGCGGCTCCCCCCGCGGTCACAAGTCAACTCGAAACATCCCGCGCCCAGGAGGCGGGGCGGCGATCCCTAGTGCGGCAGCTTGTCGAAGTAGACCAGGAAGCCGGCGGTCAGGATCACCCAGATCAGCGAGAACGGCAGGAAGACCTTCCAGCCCAGGCGCATCAGCTGGTCGTAGCGGTAGCGGGGCAGCGTGCCGCGCACCCAGATGAACACGAACATCAGCAGGCAGATCTTGATGATCAGATTCAGCGGACCGGGGATAAAGCCCAGGAGGGGGAACGGCTGCCAGCCACCCAGGAACAGGATGGAGGTCATGCCGCTCATCAGGATCATGCTGATGTACTCGCCCAGGAAGAACAGGGCGAAGGCCATGGCCGAGTATTCGGTGTGGAAGCCACCCACCAGTTCGGACTCGCCTTCCGGCAGGTCGAAGGGGGCGCGGTTGGTTTCCGCGAGCGCCGAGATGAAGAACACCACGAACATCGGGAACAGCGGGATGCAGAACCACAGGTGGGACTGGGCCCGGACGATGTCCGACAGGTTCAGCGAACCGACGCACAGCAGCACGGTGATGATGACGAAGCCGATGGAGACTTCGTAGCTGACCATCTGCGCCGCGGAGCGCAGGCCGCCCAGGAAGGCGTACTTCGAGTTGGACGCCCAGCCCGACATGATGATGCCGTAGACGCCCAGCGAGCTGATGGCGAAGAGATAGAGCACGCCGACGTTGATGTCGGACAGCACCA
>NZ_BACU01000089.1 GCF_000333275.1 Azospirillum sp. B4
GTGCACCCCGTCGCGGCGATGATCAGATCAGGCTGCGTGTAGGTGCGCCGCGCTTGCCGGCCTGCCTCCACCAGAAAACGCCACTTCAACATCACGTCTTCACTAATAGGCAGGACGCGGCCATCGAACATTGGGCGCAGCTTGTGCGTCAGCCAAGCCGTCAGCTCCGACCTTTTGCCGGCATCGGCTGCCTGCTCAATGCCAAAGCGAATCTCCGCCAGCGTCACGGTGCTGATAAAAAGAGTATCAAGTGGCTGGTCAGCCACGAAGGCAACGACCTTCCTGTCCGGCTTGGGCCGACGGAGTTCGGACAAGACATTGGTGTCGAGCAACCAGCCCGTCACAGAACGACATCACGCACTGGCATCACCATGCGCTCGACGTCAAACTCGACATCCGGATGTGGACACGCCTGGAGCACGTCCACCAAGGCCTGCCCGGAAAGGCTTCCCTTCAGCCGGCGGAATTCCTCCGCCGAAATAACCACCACCTCGTCGCGACCGTGCACCGTGACATGCTGTGGGCCATCGCTTTTAACCCGACGCACCAACTCACTGAAACGCGCCTTGGCATCCTGTAAAGGCCAACGATCATCAGGCTTTGGCACCCCACGTGTTTCTCGCGTCATGTCCGCCTCGGAAAACTGGTCTGTCTGACTATTATATCAGGATGGACAGAACCAAGCCAGTCACGGCTCCATCAGCTCCAGCGCCCGGCTGAAGTCGAAGCCGCGCACCGACTGGATGAAGTCGTCTGCGCGGGTGGACGGCATGGCCGCGCGCAGCAGATGCAGGTTGCTCTCGGCCAGTTCCTCGGCCTCGGGATCGTTGTCGGCCAGCAAGTCCCGCAGGCGCGCCATCAGGGCCGCCGCCTTGGCCGGGTCGGCGTCCGTGGTGGCCGCCGGCGCCGGATCCGGCGCGTCCTCTGCCAGCCAGCGCTCGATGCCCGCCGCCACCCCGTCCAGCAGGGGGGACAGGGCCGACAGCGTCCGCTCCGGCGCCTCCCCGATGCGCAGCGCCGCCTCCACCGCCGCGGCGGCGCGCTGCACCTCGCCGGCACCGATGGTGCCGGCCACGCCCTTCAGGGTGTGGGCCAGCCGTTCCGCCGTCTGCACGTCGCCGCCGCGCCAGCGCTCGAGGATCGCGGCGGGGGTGGCGCGCTGGTTGGCGGCGAATTTCCCCAGGATGTCGGCATAGAGNGCGCGCTTGCCCCGCACCCGCCGCAGCCCCTCCNTCGCATCGACACCGGGGATGGTGATGGCCCGCAGGGTCTCCGGCGCCGGGCCGGCCGGCGGCAAGAAATCAGGCGCCAAGGGCTCAGGCGACATCGGGGCGGCGGCGCGCGGCCGGCTCCAGCGCAGGAGCACCGCGAACAACTGGTCGGGATCGATGGGCTTGGAGACATAGTCGTCCATGCCGGCGGCCAGGCACCGCTCCCGGTCCGACGCCATGGCGTTGGCGGTCATGGCCACGATGGGCAGCGCCGTCTCCCCCATCTCCCGGATGCGACGCGCCGCCGTCAGGCCGTCCATAATCGGCATCTGCACGTCCATCAGCACGGCGTCGTAGCGCCGCTGGGCCACCTTTTCCAGCGCCACCGCGCCGTTCTCCGCCAGGTCCACGACGACGCCCACGTCGGCCAGCAGCTCGATCGCCACCTGCTGGTTGAAGTCGTTGTCCTCCACCAGCAGGACGCACAGACCGCTCAGCCCTTCGAAGCTGGGGGAGACGTCGTCCGCGCGGACCTTGGGCTCCGCCGGCTCGGCGCCGGCGATGGCGCGGATGACGGCGTCGAACAGGACGGAGGAGTTGACCGGCTTGATCAGCACGTCCTCGATGCCGCTCCGCTCCGCCGCCCCGCGCATATCCTCCCGGCTGTAGGCCGTCACCATGATCATGTGCGGCGGATGCGCCAGGCCCAGGGCCACGATGCCCCGCGCCGTCTCCATGCCGTCCAGGTCCGGCATCTGCCAGTCCAGGAAGGCCACGTCGTAGGGGATGCCGGCGGCGGCGGCATCGCGCACAGCGGCGATGGCGGCGTGGCCGTCGGCCGCGCCATCGACGCGGAAGGACATGGAGGTCAGCATGGCGGCCATCACCCGCCGGGCGTTGCGGCTGTCATCCACCACCAGCACCCGGCGCCCGCGCAGGTCGGGCCGGGGCAGCAGCGGCTGGCCGGCCGACACCCGCCCCAGCCGGGCGGTGAACCAGAAGCAGGAGCCCTTGCCATAGGCGCTCTCCACGCCCACCGTCCCGCCCATCAGTTCCGCCAGCCGCTTGGAGATGGCCAGGCCCAGGCCCGTGCCGCCGAAGCGTCGGGTGGTGGTGGCATCCGCCTGTTCGAAACTGCGGAACAGGCGCCCCTGCTGCTCCGCCGTCATACCGATACCGGTGTCCGCCACCTGGAACAGCAGGGTCACCGCCTCCTCATCCTCCTCCACCAGGCGGATGTGGATGGAGATGCGGCCCTTTTCCGTGAACTTCACGGCATTGCCGGCGAAGTTGATCAGGATCTGCGACAGGCGCAGCGGATCACCCATCAGGTTGCCCGGCACGGCGGCGTCGACGTCGAAGACGAACTCCAGCCCCTTGGCCGCCGCCCGTTCCGCCACCAGGTTGGCGACACCGTCCAGCACCTCATCCAGGCGGATTTCCACCCGCTCGATGGCCAGCTTGCCGGCATCGATCTTGGAGAAGTCCAGGATGTCGTTGATGATGCCCAGCAGATGCTGGCCGGACCGCTGGATCTTGAGCAGATAGTCGCGCTGACGCGGGGTCAGGTCGGTCTTCAGCGCCAGGTGGCTCATGCCGATGACGGCGTTCATCGGGGTGCGGATCTCGTGGCTCATGTTGGCCAGGAAGTCGGCCTTGGCCTGGGACGCCGCCTCCGCCGTGTGGCGCGCGGCCTCCAGCTCCACCGCGCGGGCGCGGGTCATGGCGACGATACGGCTCAACAGCGCCACGCCGGTGCCGACGCCGGCATAAAGGCCCTGGTCGGTGATCAGGAAGCCTTCGGTCAGCGCCTTGGGATGCTCGCTGGCGATCATGGCGCTGACGTCGTCCAGGGGGGTGTCGACGTCGACGCAGAGATAGGCCCGCCCCAGCAGGAAGGCGACGGGCCGGCGACGGTAGAGTTCCGACTTGATCTGATGGGCGAAGGTGGACAGCAGGAATTCGCGGGCGATCAGCCCCAGCACCCCGCCCCAGTCGTCGACGACGGCGACGCAGGGCAACAGGGGGGCGTTGAGGAAGATCTGCACGACCTCGCCGCAGGGCGTGCGCTCGGCAATGCCGCGCGCCGGCTGCAGGATGTCCCGCGCGCGGTACACCACCGGCACCGCCGTCACGGCCCCCCCCTCGCCCGCCCTATCCCCGCCGCCCATGTGCATGCCCCGCCCCTGTCAGGCGCCAGGCAGCCCGGCGCCCCTCTTCCTCATCGCCGGTCCGCCGCCATCAGCAGGTATTCGCGCTTTTCCTCCAGGATGGATTCCTGGTCGGCGAAGCGCAGGGCGATGGCGCGGAACTCATCCTCGATCTCAAGGAAAGCCTTGACGATATCGGGATCGAAATGACTGCCCGACCCGTTGGCGATGATGGCGGCCGCCTGTTCATGCGGCATGGGGTCCTTGTAGACGCGCCGGCTGATCAGGGCGTCGTACACGTCGGCCACGGCCATCAGGCGGGCCGATATGGGGATCTGTTCCGCCACCAGGCCCTCGGGATAGCCGCTGCCGTCCCACTTCTCATGGTGGGAATAGACGATTTCCTTGATGCAGGTGAGGAACTCCACCGGGGCGCCCAGCGCGTCCTCCGCCGCCTCGATGGCGGCGCGGCCCAGCGTGGTGTGCCGCTTCATGATCTCGAACTCCTCCGGCACGTAGCGGCCGGGCTTCAGCAGGATGCGGTCGGGGATGCCGACCTTGCCGATGTCGTGCAGCGGCGCCGACTTGAACAGGGTGTCGATGCGCCCGTCGGTGATGTAGTCGGCAAAGCGCGGATGGGAACGCAGACGCACGCCAAGGGCGCGGACGTAGAACTGGGTGCGGCGGATGTGGTTGCCGGTGTCGGTGTCGCGCGTCTCCGCCAGGGACGCCAGGGTCATGACGGTGACGTCCTGGATGGCCATGACCTCACGGGTGCGGCGCGCCACCTCCGCCTCCAGGAAATCGGCCTTGTCGCGCAGCAGGTCGGCGATGGCCTTCAGCCGCAGGTGGGTGCTGACGCGGGCCAGAACGATGGGTGGGCTGATGGGCTTGGTGATGTAGTCGACCGCCCCCAGCGCCAGGCCCCGCTCCTCATCCGCCACCTCATTGCGGGCGGTCAGGAAGATGACGGGGATGTCGCGGGTGGCGGGGTCGGCCTTAAGCCGGCGGCAGACCTCATACCCGTCCATTCCGGGCATGACGATGTCCAGGAGGATGAGGTCCAGGCCGGGGTGGTCGGCGATGACGGCCAACGCCCGTTCCCCGGAATTGGCCACGCGGACGTGATAATCGTCCCTCAGCAGGCCGCTCATGATCTTGAGGTTGTCGGGCGTGTCGTCAACGACGAGTATCTGCGGCCGCACCTTTTCCACCACGATGGGCCTATCCCCTTCCCACATCGGCCACCTTCCGTCCGTCACGCCGCCGGACAAGCACGAGGAGCCGGCGGGCCCGCCGCCGTGGGGCGGAACCTCCCTGTTTTAACGTTCAATTATTTCTTGCAGATGACGGTTTGCGAAAGATTACAGTTTGATTATAGGGATTCAGCGCCTTTGATTTAAATATCCCACAAATCATCCAGAGATGTTGCGGGCGTATACTCCCGAGAGCCTGTCAGGCCACGGCAGTGCGGGGCCTGGTCACCAGGAAGGTCAGGACCAGGGCGGCCACCAGCAGCAGGGACGCCAGCAGATAGGGCGATCCATGGGGCAGCATGGCCAGCGGCCCGACGCTGTCGGCCAGCACGGTGGTGAACAGCACGGGGCCGATCATGCCGGTGATGCCGCGGATGCTGACCAGGGTGCCTTGCAGCAGCCCCTGCTCGGTGGCCTCCACCTGGGCCGACATCATGCTCTGCACCGCCGGTCCCACCATGCCCCACAGGGCCACCAGGGGAATGCCACAGAGGAAGGCGGCCCCCACATCGGCGGTGCCGAAGACGGCGAAGCCGCCAGCCCCCGCCACCAGGCCCAGCATCAGCGTGCGTCGGGCCCCCAGGCGCTTCACCACGCGTCCCACCAGGCCGCCCTGGACCACCGTGCTGCAGATGCCCACCGTCGCCAAGGTCAGGCCCACCGTTTCCGATCCCCAGCCGTAGCGGTCGTTGACATAGATGACGAAGGCGTTGTTCAGCGCCTCATGCGCCAGATAATACAGCCAGACGATGCCGCCCAGCCCCAGCATGCCCGGCGCGCCGCGCAGCAGGGCGAAGGCGCCCAGGGGGTTGGCCCGCCGCCAGGAGAAGGCGCCCCGCCGGTCGGCCGGCAGCGATTCCGGCAGGACGAACAGGCCATAGCAGGCGTTCAGCAGGCTGAGGCCCCCCGCCACCCAGAACGGCAGGCGCGGGCTGATGCCGCCCAGCAGGCCGCCCGCCGCCGGCCCGACGATGAAACCCAGGCCGAAGGCGGCACCCAGCATACCGAAACCGGCGGCGCGCTTTTCCGCCGGCGTCACGTCGGCGACATAGGCGGACGCGGTGGTGAAGCTGGCCGCCGTGATGCCGGAAACGATGCGCCCCAGCACCAACCAGCCCAGGGTGGGGGCCACCGCCATCAGCAGATAGTCGATGCCCAAACCGAAGCAGGAGATCAGCAGGATGGGCCGCCGGCCGAACCGGTCGGACAGCGCCCCGATGAGGGGGGAGAACAGGAACTGCATGGCGGCGAACAGCGTGCCGAACACGCCCACCATATGCGCCGCCCGGGCGTTGTCGCCGCCGACGAAGCCCTTCACCAGGTCGGGCAGGACCGGAATGACGATGCCCAGGGCCAGGATGTCCAGCAGCGCGGTCACGAAGATGAATACCAGCGCGGCGCGGCGCGGCGTGGAGGATGCGGTCATTGTCAGGCCCAGACTGAACCCGGCGTTGTGGACACCGGATGGGAACGTCGTTTTCTTGCGGGCCCTACCCTTAATCCTTTTGCGCGGCGGCGGGGAGTCCCGAAAGCGCCGCTGGTCATTATGTCCGATGCCGGGATGTCCGATGCCGTCCCCCTCCAAATGCCGAAGCGCTGGCCTTGGCCGGCCCGGTGCCGGTATGGTGCCTGCCGGTTTGCGACCTTGGTCAAGAGGACGAACGATGCGTGAGGTCACCTGCGTTCTGGACGCCCAGGCCCAGTTGGGCGAATGCCCGCGCTGGGACAGCGAGGAAGGCGTGCTGTACTGGGTGGACATCCCGGCCAAGACGCTGCATCGCTTCGACCCGGCGACCGGCCAGGACGTGCAACGCGGCTTCATCCAGCCCGTGGCCTGCCTGGCCCGCCACGGCGCCCTGGGATTCGCCCTGGGCATGAAGGACGGCTTCGCCCTGCTGTCGGATTTCAGCGCTGAACCCGTCGCCTTGGGCGCACAGGTGGAGAAAGGCCGGCCCGACAACCGCTTCAACGATGGCCGTTGCGATCGCCTGGGCCGCTTCTGGTCCGGCACTTTGGATGGCACCAAGCAGCACCGGAACGGCACGCTGTACCGCCTGGGCGTGGATGGCCAGGTGACGGAAGTGGCCACCGGCTTCCTCACCAGCAACGGCATCGCCTTTTCCCCCGACGACCGCACCTTCTACCTGTCGGATACGCCCAACCACGTCATCTACGCCTATGATTTCGACCTGGCGTCGGGGCATATCACCAACCAGCGCGTCTTCCACCAGTTCCCGCACGGCCTGGGCCGGCCGGATGGCGCCACGGTGGATGCGGAGGGCTGTTATTGGACGGCGCTGTACGATGGTGGCCGGGTGGTGCGCCTGTCACCCGCTGGCGACATCCTGGAGGAAGTGGCCATCCCCGCCCGCCTTTGCACCATGATCGCCTTCGGCGGCCCCGACCTGAAAACCGCCTATGTCACCACCGCCCGCCAGAAGCTGGACGAGGCGGAACTGGCGAGGCATCCGCAGTCCGGCGGCATCTTCAGCTTCCGCGTCGATGTGCCCGGTCTGCCGGAGCACCGGTACGGGGGATGAGGCCACGTAGGCTGTTCACGCCCCCAGGCCGAATGCCTTCCTCAAGCTGGAATCGACGGGACCGAAGGGCATGAAACGGCGCAACTTGCTGAGCAGCGAGGCTTCGCCCCTGGGCGTGCGCCGCATTTTCCAGGTGCCCAAGGCGGCATCGGCGATGGTATCCGCGACGCGATCCGGCCCCGGTGCGTCACGGACAGCCCGCTGGATGGCCTGGAACACCTTGTCACGCTCGTCGTCATAAGCGGCGAATTGGGATGCCGCCTGCGGTGCGTTAACGTCCAGGCTGGTCTTGGTGAAGGATGGCTCGACCAGGACTACCCGGACCCCGAATCTGCGAACCTCATGATCCAAGGTTTCAGACAAGCCCTCGACGGCGTGCTTCGACGCCGAATAAAGGCCCATGTAGGGTGCGGGAAGGAAACCCAGCACTGAGCTGACATTGACGATCCTTCCGGAGCGTTGCGCGCGCATAGAGGGCAGGACGGCTTGTGTTGTCCGCAATATGCCAAACACGTTGGTGTCGAAAACCGACTGGGCCTCGCTCACTGAGGTTTCTTCGGTGGAGCCGAGGAGGCTCACCCCAGCGCTGTTCACCAAGACATCGATGCGCTGGGTCTGGACCAGGACGGCTTGGATCGCCCGCTGGACGGACTCCTGGTCCCGCACATCCATCTCGATCAGAACGACCCCGGGTATTGGCTTTGTCGTCAAGACGTTGCGCACCGTGCCGAATACCTGGCACCCCCGCTTGGCGAAGACCTCGGCGGTGGCCCGCCCGATACCTGACGACACACCGGTGACGACCACTGTTGGGGATTTGGACATGATCATCTCTTTATTTTCATCTGCCGTAGTTCATGCGCAAACGGCGCCGTACCGACCAAACCATGACATGTCGCCAATTAAAGTGGCCGGCCGCTGAGACGGTTTATGAAGTCCCGATCGGGATGCGTGTCCACCTCCGTCGACACGGCACGGGACGGGCGTTCATGCTTGCCTTCCAGACCGCTGATGAACAGCCGGGCCGGATCCTCCTGGGGCTGGTTCAGGGAGGGGATGATGACATCGCGTGCCGTCGGTTCCCGCTTTCCCGCCAGTGAGGCGATGAAGGCTTTCGCCGAGTCCCCGTCCGTCGCGGCAAACGCCGGACCGGACATGGCGCCGAACAGGATCAAGGCCGTGACCGGCGCACGCAACTTCCCTTGGACCGAGGTGGCCATCATCTGTCTCCGGCGATACGCTGAACGCCACCCGGATAGGGGGCGCTACAAGCATCATCTGTTGGAACCAACCCGCGCCGTCATGGGCGGGAGCAGCATCACGCTGTACCGATAAGATATGCGATGAGTGATGATTTACCAATATCGTCACTCATCACATACACGGATACCGGCCATGCCATCAGGGCGGGACATGACAATGGTTGACAGCTCCCGGCCCCGCAGGAAGGGGGCCGTGAAGAAAACTAAAATATTGGGGGAAATGCCGAGCCTGCGGTCAGGCGTGGATGCCGCGCAAACCCGGCCTCAATCGTCGCCGGGCGCACTTTCCGTCGCGGGCTTCAGCGGGTGGCTGTGATGACCGCTCATTTCGGCGCCGGCATCAGGGTTCAGCCGATGAAAAAAAAAACCGAGGCCAGACCGATGGCCATGGCGTCANGGAAGGCCACCATGAAGTCGTGCGGCTCCAACTTGGCGCCGCCATGCGCGGCCAGCGTGGTGTGCAGCAGCAGGGCGCCGGTGGCCACCCCCATGCCCAGCGACACCTGCTGCACCATGGACGACAGGCTGGTCGCGGCGCTCATGCGGTTGGGCGGGATGTCGGCGAAGGCCAGCGTGTTCAGGCCGGTGAACTGCAGCGAGCGGAAGAAGCCGCCGACCAGCAGCACCACCAGGATCAGGGGCAGTGGCGTGTCCGGCCGGAACAGGCCGATGGCGCCGGTCAGCACGGCCGACACCACGCTGTTCACCACCAGCGCCTGGCGGAAGCCATAGCGGCGCAGGATGGGCCCGGCCGTCATCTTCATCACCAGCGCGCCGGCGGCGGTGGCGAAGGTCAGCAGGCCGGAGACGAAGGCCGTCAGCCCAAAGCCCACCTGCAGCATCAGCGGCAGCAAGAAAGGGATGGCGCCCATGCAGATGCGGAACAGGGAACCGCCCAGCACGCTGATGCGGAAGGTGGCGGTCTTCAGCAGGTCCAGGTCGATCAACGGATGGGGATGGCTGCGCGCATGGCGCACGGCCACGGCGCCCACCAGCACGCCGAAGGCCAGCAGCGCCGGCGCCACACGCCAGTCCACGCCCTCACGGCCGATGCACTCGAACCCCGCCATCAAGGCGGCCAGCGCCACGCCGGAATTGACGAAGCCCCAGCCATCCAGCTTGGCCACCGATTCCTCGCGGTGGTCGGCGATATAGCGCCAGGAAAGATAAAGACCCAGCAGGCCGATGGGGACGTTGATGAAGAAGATCCAGCGCCAGGACAGATAGGTGGTCAGCAAACCGCCGATGGGCGGGCCGATCAGCGGTCCCACCATGGCCGGCGTGGTGAGATAATTCATGGCCCGGACCAGCTGGTCCTTGGGCACCGTGCGCAGCAATACCAGGCGCCCCACCGGCACCATCATGGCGCCGCCGACGCCCTGCAGCAGGCGGGCCAGCGCCAACTGCGGCAAGGACTGGCTGAGCCCGCAGGCGATGGAGCCCAGGGTGAACAGCACGATGGCGGCGCGGAAGACGCGGCTGGATCCGAAACGGTCCGCCACCCAGCCGCTGATGGGGATGAAGACCGCCAGGCTGAGGATGTAGGCGGTGATGGCCAGGCTGAGATGGATGGGGCTCAGCCCCAGGCTTTCCCCCATGGCCGGCAGAGCCGTGGCCAGGACGGTGGCGTCCAGGTTCTCCATGAACAGGGCGCACGATATGATGAGCGCGACGAGCATCGCCGTCACAGTGCCTTTCATCGAGCCGGTGGTGCGGGACCAGTGCTGGGAACCAGCGGTTTGGCGGGGAAAACGCTACCTGCCGTTTGAGAATTTGGTCAAAGCCGCCGTGCTGACAAGTGCCGCCCGGGCATGGCTGACCGTCATGCGCGAACGGGTTCCGGACGCTCATGCATCCCCGCCAAACCGTCACGTCCGCGGGTGGTTCCACCGCCCCGCTTGAGCCGATTTAAACAAAGCGGGGACGCTTGGAATAAAGCGAGGGAGACCGACGTCATTCATGCGGCCCTGGGGCGACCCCAGGGCCAAACAATCGGGAGGACTCGCAGATGCTGAAGCAGATCATCGCCGCCGCCGCGCTGACGGCCGGCCTTGCCGTCGCCACCGGCGCCCTGGCCCAGGCCAAGGTGGCGGACACCGCCAAGGGCAAGGCCCTGGTCGACGGCCGGGGCATGACCCTCTACACCTTCGACCACGACACGGAGGGCCAGTCCAACTGCATCGCCCAGTGCGCCGCCAACTGGCCGGCGTTCAAGGCCGGCGCTGAGGCCAAGGCCAGCGGCGACTGGACCCTGATCACCCGCGACGACGGCGCCAAGCAATGGGCCTACAAGGGCAAGCCGCTCTACGCCTTCGCCAAG
>NZ_BACU01000088.1 GCF_000333275.1 Azospirillum sp. B4
GACATGCAGGCCCTGCACCTGGCCCTGCACAACCCGGATTTCACCACCGCCAAGCGGATCGCCGACGCCATCAATTCCGCCGTCGGTACGGGCACCGCCATGGCCATGGACCCGTCCAACATCACGGTCAACGTGCCGGCCAACCGCAAGGCCGACCTGGTGGGCTTCATGCGCGACATCGAACAGCTGCGCGTGGCCCCCGACAACCCCGCCACGGTGGTCATCGACGAGGCGTCCGGCGTGATCGTGATGGGTGAGAACGTGCGCATCAACACGGTCGCCATCGCCCAGGGCAACCTGACCATCAAGATCACAGAGACGCCGCAGGTGTCCCAGCCCGGCCCCCTGAGCAACGGCACCACCACCACCGTGCCCCGCACCAACATCCAGGTGGATGACGGACAGGGCAAGAAGCTGGCGATCCTGCCTTCAGGCGTCTCCCTGCAGGATCTGGTGCAGAGCCTGAACGCCCTAGGCGTCAGCCCCCGCGACATGATCTCCATCCTGCAATCGATCAAGGCCGCCGGCGCCCTGCAGGCCGAACTGAAGGTGATGTGATGAGCGACGACATGAAGCTGTCGCCCCCCGGCTTCGACGCCAAGGCCCTGGCGGATGCCAAGGGAACACCCAAGCTGCAGGGCGGCGGCCCCGGGAACGGCATGAAGGACGACGCGGCCATCGACAAGGCGGCCAAGGAGTTCGAGTCCGTCTTCATCAGCCAGATGCTGCAGCACATGTGGGAAGGCGTGAAGGTCGACGAGAACTTCGGCGGCGGCCATGCGGAAGAGATGTTCCGCGGTATGATGATCGAGGAACAGGCCAAGGCCATCACCAAGGGTGGCGGCCTGGGCATCGCCAACGCCATCAAGCAGGAAATGGTGCGCATGCAGGAAAAGGCCGCCGGCGCCGACCCGCTGCGGCGGCCCCAGGGCGCCGCCGGAAACGCCTACGCCCAGGCCCAGGCGTCCCTGGCGCAGCACCTGCCCCTGGATGCCACCCCCGACGCCGCTTCGGATGAGGAGACGCCATGATCCCAACCGCCCCCTTCCTGCCACCGCCTGTCGACGACAGGCCCCCCACCTCCGCCAACACCGCCGAAGCCCGCGCCCTTTCGCTGATCAGCGCCATGGAGCGGTTGATGGCGCTGTACCAGGAGGAAACGGCCTTGCTGAAAAAACGCGACATCAAGGCCATGCTGGCCCTGGTGGAGCGCAAGCATCTGCTGACCAAGAGCTATGACGACGCCGTGCGCATCATCAGCCTGGACCTGGTGGGACTGCGCGGGCTGGACGCGGAACTCAAGACCCGGCTGAAAAGCGTGGCCGACGTCTTCCACCGCGAATCCCTGGAAAACGCGACGGCCCTGCGCGCCGCCGCCGCCGTGGCCCAGTCGGTGGTCAATATCATGGTCAACGCCATCAACAAGCAGCGCAACCAGGAGAACGGTTACGTCGCGAAGCATGGCGCGGCCCGGCCCGCCGGATACCGCCGCGGCGGCATACCACCCATGGCCGTGAACCAGTGCCTCTGATTCCCGCCCCCTGACCTGCCCGCCCCGATAGCCCGCCCTGGCCGGCGTGCCAGCGGCGGGCGATGGCGCATCGGCGCCGGGCCCGGCCGGCAGATTCTGCCCCCTGCGGCAAGAAGTTCCACCCCCGGGGACACCTTTCCCCCAAAGCAGGCGGCCCCAAGGCCGCCAAACCGCCGGAAACCTGGCGTTGGCGTCGATGCCGGGCTGGCACGTCGATTGCTTTTCCAGGCGATGGGCAGTTCCGCCCGCCACCGTCCCGACCGTCAGGAAGGGACGCGCCTTGGTCCCGAGGAAGCGATACATGACCGGTTTCCAGCCCGTTCAGTCCCTGTTCCCCAATCAGGGGGCTTCCGCGTCCGGTATCCTGGGCGGTACGGGCCTGAATGGTACAGGCCTGAGTGGTACAGGAACGACTGGCGAGGGCGCCGCCGATCTGTTCACCCAGTTGCTGAGCGGCATGGTGGACACCACCGCCGCCGACAGCCAGTCCACGGGCCAGGCCAGCGCCTTCCTCAACGCCGGCCAGGGCACCGGCACGGCCAAGGGCGGCGGACAGTTCACGTCGTCCACCATCCCCTTCGCCACCGGCAAGACAGCCGGCGGCACTTCCCTTAAAGCCAGCGCCACCACCGGCGCCGCCGTGGCCGCCCTGATGACCGGCATGGCGACCAACAGTCCCGCCGCCCTGCAACCGGCCGCCGGCTGGACACAGACACACTGGTCGGCCAAGACCGACGCCACGGATACGGCGACCGTCCCCGACACGGGCACGGGCACGGCGGTCGAGGATGATACGCCCGCCGACACCACACTGGCGGCGCTGGCCGCCATGGGCACCCAGCAGCCGCCGACCCCGCCCGCGCCTGTGGCTACCCAGGCGGCGAGCGTACCGGCCGTCGTGCCCCAGGCGGCGTCAGCCGGCACGGCCGCGGTCCAGGCGGCCGAACCGTCGCAGACGACCACCAGCACCACGACCACCGCCGCAGCGGGCCTGCCAGCCACAGCCCAGGCCGCAGCCCAACCGGCCACGGCCCTATCGGCACCGCCGTTGCCGGGAATGACGCCGGTCGACGAGCCAACCGCCGCCGACGCCGCCCTGGCGGCGCAGGCTGTCCAGGCGCTTCAGGCCAGCCAGGGTGACGCCAAGCCGGGTAATGCCAAGCCCACCGACATCCCCCCGGCCACGCCCGCCAACGGCAGCGCCGCGGCCGCCGCCGCGGCCAGCTTGGCGGTGGCCGACCAGAAGGCGGCGGCGCTGGCGACCGGCACCCCACCAACCTCTACGCGGACATCCGCCGCCACTGCGACCGCCCCCACCAACACCGCCCTGGCCACCCAGGCGCAGGCCGGCACAGCGGCGGACAGTGCCACCTTGGCCGCCACCGCCGCAGCCGCGATCGAAGGCGCGCCCAAGGCCGCCAAGACGGACGGCGCCTCGGGCTCCGGCCTGAAGACCGGCGGGCAAGCGAAGGGTGTGGCCAAGGGCGATGGCGTGAAGCTGGCGGCCACCACCGTCAGCGTGACGACCGCCAGCCAGGACAAGCTCCAGGCCACCGCCACCGCCGACCAGGCCCGCCAACAGGCAGCGGACACCGCGACCGACGGCGACGGCAGCAACGGCATCCTGGCGGCGCCGGCCACCGACGGCATGCTCTATGCCGATGCCCACGCGGCCACCATTGCGCCGATGGCCGCCCCCGGCGCCAAGATCAGCGATACCGCCACCCCAGCGGCGGCGATGACGCTGCCCAATGCCAACGCCAACACCGGTGCCGCGACGACTGCCCAGGCCACCCTGCAGGCCCTGTTGCAGCAGCAACAGGCCGGCACCGCCGCCCGTGCCGGCACAGCCAGCAATGGCCTGATCACCACGGCGGAGAACGGCCTGCTGCCGGCCAGCGGCGCCGAAGCCACCGGCGCCACCACCTCGGCCAGCGACGCGGCGCTGAACGCCAGCGGCTTCATGGGCTTGGTTGACGGCCAGCATACCTTCCCCACCGGTGGCTTCGCCGCCCAGTTTGCCGCCACGGGACAGGCGGCCCGCCAGGTGCAGTACCCGCCAGTGCTGCAGCAAGTGACCATGGGCTTCCAGAAGGCGGCCAGCAACGGCATGGACAGCGTCACCATCCAGCTGACCCCGGACGACATGGGCAGCATCGACGTGAAGCTGGACTTCCACAAGGACGGCAAGGTCCGCGCGACCGTGACGGCCGACAACGCCAAGACACTGGATCTGCTGCAACGCAATTCCGACGACCTGAAGAACGCCCTGCAGGATGCCGGCCTGCAGACCGACAACGACAGCCTGTCCTTCAACCTGAAGGACGATGACCAGGCGCAGCAGCAGCAGGAACGCCGCAGCGGCCAGTCCGGCGCCCAGTTCTCCATTGACGACACCACCGCCACTGAGGCGGCGCCGTCCGAAAACACCATCATCCCCTCGCTCGGCCGCGTCGACGTGCGGATCTGACGATAGATTTCAGGGAGTAGCCATCATGACCGATTCCGTCAGCGGTTCCAGCAACACCTCGAACACCTCCAACACCAGCGGAACCAAGACCAGCAATCCACTGAGCGACCTGACCAACAACTACACGACGTTCCTGACGCTGCTGACGACACAGCTGAAGAACCAGGATCCGACGTCGCCCATGGACACCAACCAGATGACCCAGCAGCTGGTGCAGATGAGCTCGGTCGAGCAGCAGATCGAGGCCAACAACCAGCTGAAGGCCATCCAGTCCACACTGGCGGGCGGCCAGGCCAGCCAGGCGCTGAACTACCTGGGCAAGTATGTGGAGATGGAGGGCGACCAGTTCCCGCTGCAGAACAGCACCGCCAACGTCTCTGTCACCTATGGAAGTGCGGCGGCGAACGCCACCATGTCGGTCTACGACAGCACGGGCAAGCTGGTCAGCACCACCGACGTCTCCGGCGCGGCCGGCACCCACAACTACTCCTGGGACGGCAAGGACAGCTCCGGCAACACCCTCGCGGATGGCATCTACAGCGTGAAGGTGACCGCCACCGACGCCAGCGGCAAGGCCGTGGACACCACCGTGAAGGTTGCGGGCAAGGTGACCGGCGTCGACATGTCCGGCGACACGCCGACTTTGCAGATGGGCGACATGACCGTGAACATGAGCGACGTCACTATGGTGCTGTCGTCCTAAACGTCGCACCCCGACCTGTCTGAAAGTGATAGTCCCGTTCAGGTCTTCTTAACGTCCCCGCCCCTATGGTGATGCAGTCCCCCGGTGTGAACCGGGACTTGCACGCACTGTATGAGGTAAGGCATGTCGGCCAACGACGCCGCACGCGGCCCCCGCGCGCTGATCAACGGGGTAAAGGCCCTGACCTTGGACGACCTTCCGCCACCCGACACCAAGCGGTGGGTCATGCGGCGCAAGGCCCAGGTAGTGGACGGGGTCCGCTGCGGCCTTCTGACCATGCAGGAAGCGTGTACACGCTACACCTTGTCCGAGGAGGAGTTCCTGTCCTGGCAGCGGCTGATCGACGCCCACGGCCCCCGGGCCTTGCGCACCACCCGGCTGCAGGACTATCGCCGCGGCCTGGATGACGAACAGGACCCACCCCGGTCAGCGGTGGCCGGCTGAAGTCCCGCTGTTCCCCGTGGCGCGCTTATGACGCTCCGGGCTTGAGGCTGTCAGCCACGATATGCAAGCCCTCGCCGCGCAACGTCTGGCGCCGCAGCACCAGCCGGCGCTCGGCCAGGGCCTTTTCGACCATTTCCCCCCCGACCAGGACGCCATTGGCCGCCAATGCCGTGGCGATACGGTTCAGCTCTCCCGACTCGCCCTTGGGATCGTGCCGATTGAGCGGATGCTCGCTGGCCAGCTCCGTGCTCAGCCATTCCAGCAGGACCTCCCGTCCCTCGGGCAGGCGGTCATCGGCCAGCAGCCGGGCCAGCAGGCCCATGGCGGTCGGCACTTTGGACGCCGCCTCCACCTTGGCCGCCACGCTCACCGGGTCGCGCAGCAGGTCGATCAGCGCCACCAGGAAATCCGCCAGACAGCGCTGATTGCCGAACAGATCCTGGATGACGTCAGGGAAACGCATCAGATCGGCGGCGATGCCGCCCAGCATTTCCTGCAGGCGCCAGGGCGTCTCCGGCGTCATCAGGCCCAGCACTTCCTCCAGCTTGCCCCCCAGGGTGCGGATGCCGGCCAGGCGCACGGTCATCAGGCTGTAGAAGGCGTGGTCGTGCCCTTCCACCCCCACCAGCTGCTCCACCTTGGCGCTGAGCTCGGCGGCGGCGCCATTCAGCGGCACGGACCATTTGCGGCTGGCCGCCTGGAATTCCCGGGCCTTCAGGGCGATGGCGTCGACATAACCGTCCAACTCGGCGATACGGGCGCGGGTGTTCTGGCCGGTCAGCTTGGACTGCACGGTCGCCGCCTTGTGCAGGGCCGCCTGCAGCATGGCGCCGGTATCCTGCAGGCGCCGCAGGTGGGTGGCGCCGTGCAGCAGTTCCAGGGGGCAAATCTGTTGGCGCGTCAGATAATCGCGCAGGATCAGGCTGATGGCCCGGCGCGCCTGGCGGCCATACAGGTCGGCAACGGAGACGCACAACGGCGTGCCGTCCGGCGCCTCGCGCAGCACATCGGTCTTCACCACCGGCGGCGCGTCCTTCTCGAACACCAGGGTGCCGGTGGGAAAGGCGTTCAGGACCGTGCGCACGGCCATGACGCGCACGGCCTTAAGCTTGCCCGAGGCCAGGCGGCGGTTGGCCTCCGCCACGGCGGCTTCCTCGGTGTCGCCGATGAACAGGATGGTCCAGCGCCCGTCGTGCAGGCCCAACAGCTCGAACTTGCAACTGCGGAATTTCAAACCCATGTCCCAACCCCGCTTCACGATCCCGGCCGCCCGGAATCGGTTCCCCACCACACTATAGGGGATCGCCCGCATCCTCAGAAGAAAATAGAAAAAGCGGTCCCGGTCTCAGCCGTGAAAGAAAAAAGGGAAGCGGTCAAGCGCTTCCCTTTTTCATGGCGAATTATCCGTTCGCCGAATTAACCGAAGGACAAGATCAATCGAAGGGGTTGTCGCTGCCCTTGCGCAAGAGGAAACGCAATGGCACGGCCGGCAGCTTGAATGTCTCCCGCAAACCGTTGATCAGATAGCGCGTGTAGTGCTCCGGTATTTCCACCGGCCGGCTGCTGAACAGGGCGAAGGTCGGCGGACGCGCCTTCACCTGGGTCATGTAGCGGATCTTCAGGCGGCGGCCGTCCACCAGGGGCGGCGGATGCGATTCCAGCATGCCCTGCAGCCAGCGGTTCAGCTGGGCCGTCGGAATCCGGCGGTTCCACAGGCGATAGACCTCGAAGGCAGCGTCCAGCAGGACGTCCAGCTTCTGCTGCTTCAAGGCGGAGATGGTGATGGTGGGGATGCCGCGCACCTGCGGCAGCGAGGTTTCCAGCCGATCGCTGAGCTGCTGCAGGGCCTCGGCCCGGTTGGCCACGGCGTCCCACTTGTTGACGGCTATGACCAGGCCGCGGCCTTCCTCGATCACCTGACGGGCGATGGTCAGGTCCTGCTTGTCCAGGATGGCGTCGGCGTCCAGCACCAGCACCACCACATGGGCCATGCGCACGACCCGCAGCGTGTCGGCGACCGCCAGCTTCTCCAGCTTGTCTTCCACGCGGGCGCGGCGACGCAGGCCGGCGGTGTCCACCAGCTTGACCGGGCGGTCGCGCCAGGTCCACTCCGCCGCGATCGCGTCGCGGGTCATGCCGGCCTCGGGACCGGTCAGCACACGCTCTTCGCCCAACAGGCTGTTCAGCAGGGTGGACTTGCCCACGTTGGGCCGGCCGACGATGGCCAGTTGCAGGGGCTTGGCGTTGTCCCGGGCCTCGGCCGCCTCATCATCCAGGGGGCCTTCGTCCTGGGCCTCCTCCTCCTCCGGTTCTTCCTCCGGGAGATAGGGGGTCAGGGCGTCGACCAGGTCGGCCATGCCCTCACCATGCTCGGCGGACAGGGGCACGGGATCACCCAGACCCAACTCATAGCACTCCAGGAGCCCGGGCTTGCCAGCGTTGCCTTCGCACTTGTTGGCCACCAGGATGATGGGCGTCTTGCCCTTGCGCAGCCAGGCGGCGAAGT
>NZ_BACU01000087.1 GCF_000333275.1 Azospirillum sp. B4
TGCGGGCGCGGTGGTGGTCAGCCGCGGCGCCCTGGTCACCATGATGCTGCGGTCCGGCAACATGACCCTGACGGTCCAGGGCCGCGCCCAGACCGAAGGCGGCATCAACGAGATCATCCGCGTCACCAACACAGCCAGCAACCGGACCATCGATGCCCGGGTCGCCGGCCCCGACCTTGTCATGGTGCAGCCCACGGCCCAAGCCCCCGTGGGTCAGGCCCCCCAGTACCAATCCGGCCGCGCCACCCGCACCGCCGCCCTGAATTGAGGAGAGACATCATGCCTGTGCCTTCCACCATCCGCGCTCTCCTCATCGCCACCGTCGCCACCGTGGCCTTGAGCGGCTGCGGCGCCGTCGACCGCATCAACAACATCGGCAAGGCGCCGGACATGAGCAACCTATCCGACCCGACGGCGCAGAAGGGCTACCAGCCGGTGCGCATGCCCATGCCCACCCCGCCGGTGCTGGAGCGCCAGGCCAACTCGCTGTGGCGTCCGGGCGCCCGCGCCTTCTTCAAGGACCAGCGCGCCAGCCAGACCGGTGACATCCTGACCATCTCGATCTCCATCAACGACAGCGCCAACGTGTCGGATGAGACCAAGCGGTCGCGCGCCAATTCCGACAGCATGGGCATGCCGAACTTCTTCGGCCTGGAAGCCCAGATTCCCAAGGTGCTGAACTCCGCCACCTCCGCCTCCAGCCTGGTGTCGACCACCAGCGCCAAGGCATCCGACGGCAAGGGCACCGTCGCCCGTTCCGAACAGATCGACCTGAAGATCGCCGCCCTCATCACCCAGGTGCTGCCCAACGGCAACCTGGTCATCCAGGGCAAGCAGGAGGTGCGCGTGAACTACGAACTGCGCGAGCTGACCATCCAGGGCATCATCCGGCCCGAGGACATCGACAACACCAACGCCATCTCCTATGAGAAAATCGCCGAAGCCCGCATCTCCTACGGCGGCCGCGGCCAAATCACCGACGTGCAGCAGGAACGCTATGGCCAGCAGCTGCTGGATGTCCTCCTGCCCTTCTGACGATAGTCCACCCGGCGGCGCCCCCACCACCGGGCCCTTCCTTCCATTTTCGCCTGGTTAGGCGCTCTGAGTTAGTCGCCCTCACGTCCACGGGGCTTTGGGTGGACATCTGCTGACCTCGAACAAACTAAAAAAGGGCCGGTGTCATATGCACCGGCCCTCTTCTTTTATTCAGGCTCTGTCCGCCAGCGACCGTCAGTCATCGCGCTGGGTGCGCTCAATGCGCTCATGCCGTTCCTGCGCTTCCACGGACAGGGTGGCGATGGGGCGGGCCTCCAGACGGCGGACGCCGATGGGCTCACCCGTTTCCTCACAATAGCCGTATTCGCCCAATTCGATTCGCTCGATGGCCTCGTCAATCTTGCTGATCAGCTTGCGCTCACGGTCCCGCGTGCGCAGTTCCAGCGAGCGGTCGGTTTCAGCCGAGGCGCGGTCGGCGATGTCCGGCTCCTGGATGCCACCGTCCTGCAGGTTCACCAGCGTTTCGGTGGACTCCTTGAGAAGTTCCGAACGCCATTGCAGCAGCTTCTGACGGAAGTACTCCGTCATCACGGGGCTCATGTACGGCTCATCCTCGGATGGGCGGTAATCCGGGGGAAGTATCGGAGACGACATATGTTTTGGTCCGAGTCCAGTGTGGTCGAGACGGCGCGGAGTATAGGGAGAGCGCGCGCAACCCGCAATACTGAGCGCAGGCCGCGCACGCGAGGTTTAAGTCACTGAAACGGATGGAAATTGTGAGGATACCCGCCCAAAGCCCGATGGGCCCGTCCGTTTGGACGACGGGCTTAAGCTCATGAGGATAGGACTGTTCGCCTGTGGTTGGCGCGCACGACGGCCACGGGGGGGCCAGTGCCCGGCGGCAGGCCCCCAAATCCCCGTCAGCGCGAGGCCGATTCGAATTTGGCCAGTTCCACCTGCGCCCGCAGGTCGATCTCGTCCAGCACTTCCTGCATCCGCGGATCGGTGACGGTGTCGCGCCGGCTTTGCACCAGGCGCACCAGATCCTGCAGGCGTTCGCGCGGATAGGTGCCCGCCAGCAGGCCCAGCCGCAACTCTTCCAGCTTGTCCAGCAGGGTCTCCGCCCGCTGGCGGGCCTTGCGCTTGGAATTCAGGGCATCGTCCACCTCCTGCAACGCCAGCAGGGGGGTGATGGCCATGGCGGTCTGCGCGCCGGTGACGGACTTCGCGCCCTCATCACCGTCGCCTTCCGACACCTGGGCGCGAAAGCTGTCGCCGCCGGCCCGTTGCGTTTTGCGCGTCTGGCTGGTGGGGAGGGAGGAACCGGGACCTTGGATCTTCATATCGTGCCGCCACCGCAATCTGTGCCGGCCGCCCGGACGAACCCGGGGCCATCACCCCACATCCGGGCCCGGCGGACCTGAAAACGGGGCAACTCCACCGGTTTGGCGGACCTGCGGCCTGTCTTATTGTTACCACCCGTGGGGAAGATGCGCATAGGGCAAATTTTGCCGGGGATATTCCGCCGCCGGGACCGGCATTCCCGGCGCCTTGCCCCACCAACCGCCGGCGTGCCGCCCTTGTTCCCCAGGCCGCGGCTGGGATTTCAGCGGATTTGCGCGCATGGTGGAGTTGGCATGAAGTTCGCTAGGGGAGCGGCATCTGTTTCAGGGAGTATCCCGCCCGTGTTCACGTACAGCCCCAACCGTCCCGCCGCCTTGGGCGCCCGCCTGAAGCGCGCCGCCGCCGTGATGGCCGCCGCCCTGCTGCTGGCCCTGGGCGCATCCCAGCCGGCCAGCGCGCAATCGCGCCTGAAGGACATCGTGGATGTGGAAGGCGTGCGCGACAACGTTTTGGTGGGCTACGGCCTGGTCGTCGGCCTGAACGGCACTGGCGACACCATCAACAACGCCCCGTTCACCCAGCAAAGCCTGTACGGCATGCTGGAACGCCTGGGCGTGAACATCCGCGGGACCACGCTGACCACCAAGAACGTGGCGGCGGTGATGGTGACGGCCACCCTGCCCCCGTTCGCGGCGCAGGGCACGCGCATCGACGTGCAGGTCGGCACGCTGGGCGACGCCAAGAGCCGCAGGGCG
>NZ_BACU01000086.1 GCF_000333275.1 Azospirillum sp. B4
GGCACATGCCGCCGGAGATCCGCCGCCTGGCCGATGCCTTCCTGATGAACCCGCGCGAAATCACGGTGGCCCCGCCGGCCTCCCCCGCCGCCACGGTGACCCAGGCTGTCGCCATGGTGCGGGGCGAGGACAAGCGCGAGGCCCTGCGCCACCTGCTGCGGACGGAAGACGTCAAGAACGCCTTCATCTTCTGCAACCGCAAGCGCGACGTCGCCGTCCTGCACCAGTCGCTGACCAAGCACGGCTTCAACGCCGGCGCCCTGCACGGCGACATGGTCCAGTCCAAGCGCACCGAGACGCTGGAGCAGTTCCGCCAGGGCCAGATCGCCCTGCTGTGCTGCAGCGACGTGGCCGCCCGCGGCATCGACATCGCCGGCGTCAGCCATGTGTTCAATTTCGACGTGCCCCATCACGCCGACGACTACGTCCACCGCATCGGCCGCACCGGTCGCGCCGGCAAGACCGGCCGTGCCTTCATGCTGGCCACGCCGGACGACGCCCGCACCCTGGGCGCCATCGAGAAGCTGATCGGCCGCGAAATCCCCCGCATCGAGATCGACGGCCTGGAAGCGCCCGACATGTCGGAAGGCGAAGGTGAAGGAGGCGGTCGCCGCCGTCGCGGCGGCCGCGGTGACAGCGGCGGCCGGGGCGAACGGAGTGGCAGCCGCCGCCGCGGAAGCGGCGAAGCACCGCGCGCGGCCCAGCCGACCGCCGAAGCGGCGCCGGAAGCCGTGGAACCGGTGGAGGCCAAGCGCCCTGAACGCCAGGAACGTGCGGAGCGGCAGGATCGTCCGGAACGCGGCCCCCGCGACCGTGGTGGCCGGGACCGCTACCGCGACGGCCCCCGCAACGACACCCCGCGCGAGACCGTCCGCGAGGCCCGCCCGCCGCGCCAGGACGACCGGCCTGACCGGGGCGAGCAGCGCCGCCGCTGGCGGGATGACGATGACGGCCCCTCGGTGGTGGGCTTCGGCGACGACGTGCCGGCCTTCATGCTGCGCGTGGCCCGGCCCGTGTCCCCAGCCCCTGCCCCCGAGACCCTGGACGGTACCGACGCGCCGGAGGCGTGAGCCCATGCAGACCATCTTCGTGCAGATCAAGTGCGAGTTGGGCAAGGCCTATGAGGTGGCCGATTCGGCCGTCGAGATCCTGGAAGAGGTGTCCGAGGTCTATTCCATCTCCGGCCAGTACGACCTGATGATGAAGTGCTACCTGGGTGACGAGGCCGACATCGGCCATTTCGTCACCCAGCGCCTGCAAACCCTGCCGGGCGTCAAGGACACCTTCACCATCATCACCTTCAAGGCGTTCACCTGACCCTTCCCCCGGCCCACGCGGGCCGGTTTCCCGCCGTTGCCGGCGACGATATCGGGAGAAGGTGCCCGTGGAACGGGCCAGCCGTGTTGACTTGGCCCACGGCATGGGCAAGAAGGTGATCCATGAAGCGGAGCAAGGACATCGGCCGAATGGCCCAAAGCGGCGGCACCCCCACCCCACGCCCCCCCTTGGGTGAGCGCCTGGGTGGAAGATCGGGCAAACGGATGGGGAGTGCGACCCGTTGAACGCACGTTCCTCGACCGCGGCGCGGCGCGCCATCGGCATGGCCCTGATCATGGCCTTGATGTCGAGCACGGCCCTGGCGCAGCAGCAGCCGGCCCCCGCCAGCCCGCCCCCCGCAGCGCCCAAGAAGGAGCAGCCGCCCGTCCTGTTGGAGGCCGACCAGGTCGATACCGACAACGAGCTGGGCATCACCACCGCCACCGGCAACGTGCAGCTGTCGCAGGGTGGCCACGTTGTGCTGGCCGACACCATCAGCTACAGCGAGCGCACCAACGTCATCACCGCCAGCGGCCATGTCGTCATGATCCAGCCGGACGGCGAGGTCATGTTCGGCGACTATGCCGAACTGACGGAGGATCAGAAGCAGGCCTTCGTCGATCAGTCGCGTATGTTGCTGCAGGACAACAGCCGCATCGCGGGCTACCAGGCGGAGCGCGTCGACGGCCGCTACACCCGCGTCACCCGCGGCACCTACAGCCCCTGCAAGCTGTGCGAGGATGACCCGACCCAGCCACCCACCTGGCAGATCCGGGCCAAGCAGGTGACGCACGACAGCACCTCGCATGACATCTTCTTCCGCGACGCCGTCATCGAGGTGGCGGGCGTTCCCATCACCTACATGCCCGCCTTCTCGATGCCCGATCCCAGCGTGGATCGGCGCAGCGGTTTCCTGACGCCCACCATCGGATACAACAGCAACCTGGGCATGTTCGGGCGCCTGAAATATTATTATGACGTGGCGCCGGACAAGGACCTGCTGTTCGATATCATGCCCAGCGCCAACGATGGCCTGCTGCTGGGCACCAAGTACCGTGAGCGCTTCACCAACGGATACCTGGAACTGCAGGGCGCCGCGACCTACGCCAAGAACCCGCAGGCCTCCTCATCCGGCACCATCAGCCCCAGCGAGTTGCGCGGCTGGGCGCAGGGCATCGGCCGGTTCGACATCAATGACGCCTGGCGCTGGGGCTTCGACCTCAATCGGGTGACCGACAACAACTTCCTGCTGCGCTACAACTATAGCGCCGAACAGTTGCTGACCAGCCGGCTCTACACCGAGCGCTTCGCCGGCCGCGACTACTTCAACGCCGGCATCTACGGCTTCCAGGACCTGCGCCCGGCCAACACGCTGGAAGAGCCGGTGGCCCTGCCGCTGGTGAACTTCAGCGCCCTGGGGGAACCCGGCGAGACCCTAGGCGGCCGCTGGTCCTACGACGCGCAGTACCTGGACCTGTGGCGCGAAAAGGGCACCCGCTCCCGCCGCGCCTCGCAGGTGGCGGGCTGGCAGGGCGACTACACCAACAGCCTGGGCATGGTCACCACGGTGAACGCCCTGCTGCGCACAGACGCCTATGCCATCGGCAACATGAAGGACGCCACCTACGGCGGCCCCAGGGACGATTTCACCCGCTTCCGGGTTTTCCCTCAAGGCCAGATCATGACCCGCCTGCCCTTCGTGCGCGAGGATGGCACGGTGTCGGAGATGATCGAACCCATCGTGGCCTTCACCGCCGCGCCCAATTACCACAACAGCAAGGATCTGCCGAACGAGGACAGCCAGGACATCGAATTCGATTCCACCAACCTGTTCCGTCTCAGCCGGTATCCCGGCGTCGACATCCTGGATGGCGGCCAGCGGGTGACCTATGGCGTGCGCGCCGGTGTCTATGGCAACGGCGGCGGCAGCAGCACGCTGTTCTTCGGACAGAGCTACCGTCTGCAGCACAACACCGACTTCGCCACCAATTCCGGCCTGTACAGTCGCCAGTCCGATTATGTCGGCCGGTTGGAACTGACCCCCAGCCCGTGGATGGATGTCAGTTACGGCGTTCGCCTGGATCCGAACACCGGCGCCCAGCGCATGCACGACTTCACCGGCTCGTTCGGTCCGTCCATCTTCCGGGTGAACGGCAGCTACCTCTATATCAACAAGCTGGAACTGCAGAACGGCTCGGTCGCCGACACCACGACCAACCTGCAGGAAATCAGTGGCGGCGTCACCTCGTCCTTCCTCAAGTACTACACGGTGGGCCTCTCTACCCGATACAATTTGGCGGAAGGCGGCGGTCCCGTTTCGACCAGCCTGACCACCACCTATCAGGACGACTGCTACACCTTCTCGCTGATCATGGAACGCGACTACGCTTCGCGCATCGGCCTTGCGTCAGGTAACCGTATTTACTTCCGCATGATCTTCAACAAGCTTGGCATGTTCGTAAGCCCCGCGTTCACCGGCACCTCGCATTAGTCTGTGGGGGAATGCTGGCCCCGGGGATATAATTCCATGATCGCGATCAGGCGACGCTCCCAGGCAGAGGGGCCCGCCGCCGATGCCCCCGAGGGAGAGAACCGATGCCCGCATTCCCGCTGAACCGCCGCGTCCTGTTCCGGGGGCTGGCGGTGGCCGCCGTCGCCATCGCCGGCCTGACCGCCGCCGCCCGCCACGGCGATGCCGCCGCGCCGTTGCCCAGTTCCGCGGCCGGCTCGGCCTATGACTACAAGTTCATCTCCATCGATGGCGACCCGCTGCCGCTGAGCCAGTTCAAGGGCAAGGCCATCCTGGTGGTGAACACCGCCTCGCTGTGCGGCTTCACCCCGCAGTACAAGGGGCTGGAGGCGCTGTATACCGCCTATAAGGACAAGGGCCTGGTGGTGCTGGGCGTGCCCGCCAACGACTTCCATGACCAGGAGCCGGGCAGCAACAAGGAAATCAAACACTTCTGCGACACCAACTTCGCCGTCGACTTCCCCATGACGGAGAAGGAAACGGTGACCGGCGAGAAGGCCCACCCCTTCTACAAGTGGGTGAGCGCCGCCAAGGGCGCGCCGAAGTGGAACTTCCACAAGTACCTGATCAGCCCGGAAGGCGCCCTGATCGCCGCCTTCCCCAGCAAGGTGGAGCCGGAATCGCCCGAACTGAAGGCCGCCATCGACGCCGCCCTGCCGCACAGCGGCTGAAGACGGCCGGGGCGTCTGGTCCGCGATGATCAAACGCCGGTGGTATAAATCCGACAGCCGCTTGAGTTTGGGGAGCGGCCCCGCTAGGGTCAGGCCCGGGAGACCAGTTCTCCCGGGCTTTTCACTAATACCTTGTTCTCCCTTACCTTCTGCTGGGTGTTGGCGCCGCGATGAGTTATGGCCTCTATGATCACAGCCGCCGGGCCCGCCGCCGTTTCTGGGGGCGTTTGGGAAAGTTCCTGCTGCTGGCCGGCGTCGTGGGCGTGGCCTGCGCCTTCAGCTATGAGGTGGGCCAGGAACAGCTGATCCGCCGGGAGCAGAACCTGCAGGCCCAGCTGACCCAGACCCAGGCCGCCAAGGAAGAGGTCGAGCGCAAGGTCACCCAATTGCAGGCCAGCCTGCAGACGGCGGAGGTGCGCGTTAGCGAGTTGCAGGTGCGCTACGACCGTGACGTGCCCACGGGCGACCTGGGGCGCCTGAAGGATCTGCTGGCCAAGAAGATGGTGGAGGGCGTGGACGCCGGCCGCCTGGCCCTGATCATCGAGCAGACAGGCACGCCCCGGTCCTGCGGCAAGGCCGAGACCAAGCGGTTCGTCCTGTCCACCTCGCTCTACAAGGGGCCCAACACCTCGGCCGGCTTCGCCGACGGCGCCGTGGTCGTCTCCGGCGAGGGCGCGACGTCGCGCAGCCCCGATGGCGCGCCCCAGTCCTGGTTCGACCCGGCCAAGCCGGTGACCCTGAAATTCACCGAGAAAAGCGGCAAGGAAACCCAGACCACCGGCATGCTGCCCCTGCAGCACTCGGTGATCATCGAGGATACCGAATACCGCTTCAAGATCAGCCCCGGTTCACGCTCCTTCGTCGACGTGGTGGGCGACCATTGCCCGTTTCCCTGAGGTAGGTTGCCTCAAGCGCCGGGCGAGGCCCGCTACCGTCCGTCCCTGGCGCCGGCGGCCGATAGGTCGCCGCCATCCAATTCCAGGTCCAGGTCGACAGGATAGCCGCCGTAGAAGTCCGGGTTCAAGCCGCGCAGCAGCAGGCGTGCCTTGGGGTCGGTGAGGAAAGCCCCTTTGGGCTCCAGCGTCAGGGCCTGGATGTCGTAGTTGGCCAGCGCCCGGGTCACCAGCGCCACCTTGCCGTTACGGTCGGGGTTCAGCACCACGGGCACGCCGGCACCGGTATCGGTAAAACCGATATGGCCGGTCTCCGCCTGCAGGCCGCCGAAGGCCAGCACCGGTGCCCATCCGTCGAACCGTCCCAGCAGCCGCCCATTCAACGTGGCCTGAAGGCTATAGCCGACCGCACTCCACGCCGGCAGCGCCTGGGCCAGATCCGCACCGGCCACCGTGGCGCTGAAACCGCCCCCCTCCTCCGGCGCCAGGCGCACTTGGCCCCCCGCCCAGCTCAGGCCGCCACCCTGCAACACCACGCGGCCGTCCACCACCTGGAAATCCAGGCCGATGTCCGCCAACGCCAGGGCGGCGCGCACGGCCTTGGCCTCGACATGCTGGGCCGGCGGGCTGTGCAGCGGGAACAGGCCATCCAGGCTCAGCTTGCCCCGCAACCCCTCCACCGCCAGCAACGGCCCGGCCAGGCCGACGCCGTCCGCCCGCACCTCCCCCGTTCCGTTCAGGCGCCCCTCCTCCCAGGTGAGATTCAGCCCACCTGCCACCGTGCCCTCACCCTGCACCGGCCCCGCCAGGACGGCAGTCGGCAGCAGGCGTGTCAGGTCCGGCATGGCGGCCAGGACCAAGGGCTCCAGGATGGCCGAGGCCTGTCCCCGCTTCTCCGCCCCAACCCATTCCCCCGTAAGGCCCAGCACCAGGGGTGTATCCACCCCCTTGGCTTGGCCCGCCAGGGACACGGTCCTGGCGGGATCGCCCGACAGGGTGACGCCTAAGGCCAGGGGCGGCAGTCCCGTTCCCTCCACCCGCCCCCCGTCCAGAGTGGCGGTCCAAGGGGCGGCCCGGTTGGTGCGGTCGAAACCGGCGACCAGGCGCGCGCCTTCCAGCCGCCCGCCCAGCAGGACGGGCGCCTGCACTTCGGCGGCGCTGGCCTCGAACGCGGTGAGGCCGGCCACGTCCCAATCGGCGCTGGCGTGCAAGCCGGTCGTGCCACCGGCCAGCAAGGGCGCGGCCGCGGCCCCGAGCCGCCCCACCAGGGCACCTTGGGCATCGGCATGCCCCCGCCGTTCCCGCCCCCAGCCACCACGCCAGTCCAGCGCCAGGTGGCCGTCGGCGCCGGGATCCCAGCCCAGGCTGACCGGCGTGCCCTGGCCGTCCCGCAGCCGCCCGCCCGCCTGTGCCGGCCCGGTCAGGTCCAGGCGCCAGGCGCCGTCCCCTTGCGGCCGCAGGATGGCGCTGCCTGCCANGAAGGCCGCCATCAGCGGCAGTTCCGGCGCCGTCATGTCCGATGCCGACAGGCTGAGCGCCAGGGAAGCGCTGTCGGCGGCGGCGGCCACGGTCAGCGTCCCCTGGCCAGCCCAATCCCCCGCCCCGCGGGCCGTCAGCTTCACACCCCAGGGCGCCGCCTGCGGGGCGGCGACCCAGGGTCTCGCCCCCTCCGCCACCAGGTGCAGGCTGGGGGTGTCGGCCATGGCGCTGACGGTCCAGCGGCCAGGGCCGCCTTGCGCCACCAGATGGCCACCGATGGGACCGGGCCAATCGCGCACGCGCAAGCCCTTCACCGTCAGCTCCGCATTGGCGCCGCCTTGCCCGCCACCCGCTTCCGGGCCCGCCGACAGCGTGCCGCTGACCATCGGCAGGGTGTCCGCCGCGGTTTCCAGATGAAGCGCGGGACCGGCCGGCGTCTTGTCCACGGTGACGGTCAGGGCGAGGGCCGGCCATCCATCCGCTGGGTGCAGCACCGCTTGGCCGCGCCAGCCCTCATCCTGATGATCCATCACGGCGTCCAGGTCCATGGGCACGGACCAGGGGCCGTAGGCCAGTTGAACCGCGCCGATTTCGACATGACCGATGGGCATGTCGATCAGCCGGGCCAGCGCCTGCCCGCCAACATGGCCGGCATCCAGGCTGACCCCGTTCAGCGCCAGGCGCGCCGGCGGCCCCCACGGCAGCAGCCCGGCGAAGCTCACCAGGGCGGTATCCACCTCCAGCCCTGGTTCCAGACGCACCCCCGCCTCCAGCCAGCCCCAGCCGGCATGCCGCACGGTGACCTGGGCCTCGGGATAGCCGACCTCGGCCAGGGCGGCCACCAGCCGTCGCGCCGCCGTGCCCGGCAGCATCAGCCGGCCGGCAAGAATGCCCCCGGCCATGGCCACGGCCAGCGGAATCAGGCCCCACAGCCACCGGGCACCCCAGGGAGGCGGCCGCCAGCCACCCACCGGCCAGACGCGGGGCAGCAGGCGCCGCCATGCGCCCGCCCCCGGGCGCGCCCCTGGACGCATCTTGTGGGCCTTGCTGGCCCGCAAATCAGGTGGCCGCATCCCCGGCGGCGGCCGTAACGGCGGCATGGACATGAAGACGCACCGATCCCTTCGCAGGCCGGAATGCATCCGGAACCCGTGTGGAGAGTGGCAAGTCCCGCGACCCGCGACAAGCCGCGGCACAGCCCCCTGTGCGCGGCAATATCGCCCTGGTCGCGGACCTCGATCCCCTCTCCATGCAAGCACCTTGCCGGTTCAAGGCTTCCCGCCGGGGAATTTTGCCGCGGATGGGGGGCGGCTCCGCCACAAGGGCGGTTCAAATCGGTGGGCGGGGGCGCTATGGTCCGCCGACCGGCAAAGCCGGACACGGACGCGCCCATCATCAAGAACGAGCTTCCCAAAATGGATCTTGAGAACACCCTGTATCTCGACCTGCCGGCCGGCCGCGTCGTCATCGCACTCCGCCCTGACCTGGCCCCCAACCATGTCGCCCGCATCAAGGAACTGGCCCGCGACGGCTTCTACGACGGCCTCAGCTTCCACCGCGTCATCGAGGGCTTCATGGCCCAGGGCGGCTGCCCCACCGGTGACGGCACCGGCGGTTCGGGCAAGAAGCTGAAGGCGGAATTCTCCACCGAGCCGCATGTGCGCGGCGTCTGCTCCATGGCCCGCGCCATGAACCCGGACAGCGCCGACAGCCAGTTCTTCATCTGCTTCGACGACGCCACCTTCCTGGATCGCCAGTACACCGTCTGGGGCCAGGTGACCGAGGGCATGGAATTCGTCGACGCCCTGAAGAAGGGCAGCCGGACCAACAACGGCAGCGTCAGCAACCCCGACCGCATCGTGAAGATGCAGGTCGCCGCTGACGCCGCCTGATTTCCGACGCCGCCGCCATTAACCGCCCGCCCCCTAAAGGGGCGGGCGGTCTGCTTTTGGGGATAGGGCGATCCACGGGGCAAAAAACGCCCCCGGCGGAGAGATGGAACCGCCCGGTCCGGCAGAAACTGCCGCCAGAGGAAGACCCTGCCCTGCCTGCCTGCCCCCTCCTTAGCTAAGCCATTGATTTTCCATCACCTCGAATGTTGGCACAACCCCTGCATATAGGGAGGCGACTAACAAGCCGGCGGCATCGACCGACGGCAACGAGTTCGAGGCGAAAATGGAAAACCCGATTTACGTCGCGCTGTCCCGCCAGGAAGCGCTGTCCCGGCAGCTGGATGTGGTGGCGAACAACATCGCCAACATGAACACCACCGGGTACAAGCAGCAGCGCATGCTGTTCCAGGAATACCTGGAGAAGCCGGCCCGCGGCGAACGGGTTTCCTTCGTCCAGGACTATGGCCTGATGCGCGACACCCGCGCCGGCACCTTGCAGGTGACCAACAACACCCTGGACCTGGCGCTGAAGGGCGACGGGTACTTCACGGTGGAAACCCTGTCCGGCCCCCGCTACACCCGCGCCGGCAACTTCCAGCTGAACGACCGCCGTGAGTTGGTGGACCAGAACGGCCTGCCGGTGCTGGACACCAACGACAACCGCATCACCATCCCCGACGGCGTCACCGACCTGAAGGTCCAGGGTGACGGCACGGTCATGGCCGACCGCGCCCAGCTGGCCAAGCTGAAGATCGTGACCTTCGACGACCAGCAGCAGCTGCAGACCCTCGGCGGCGGCCTGATGACCACCAATCAGACGCCCCAGCCCTCGGCCAACCCGCAGGTGACGCAGGGTGCAATCGAAGCCTCCAACGTCCAGGCCATCGTCGAATCCACCGTGATGATCGACGTGCTGCGCCAGTACCAGATCACCCAGAAGCTGGTGGAAGAGGAACACGATCGCATCCGCAACGCGATCACTCACCTCGCCAAAGCCCAGTGACGACGAAGTAGCAGGAGCAACAGACCATGCGTAGCCTCTCCATCGCCGCCACGGGCATGCAGGCCCAGCAGACCAACGTCGAAGTCATCTCGAACAACATCGCGAACATGACGACGACGGGGTTCAAGCGCGAACGCGCCGAATTCCAGGACCTGCTCTACCAGAACATGCGCCGCGTCGGCTCCAACTCGTCGGACGCCGGCACCATCGTCCCCACCGGCATCCAGATCGGCGCCGGTGTGAAGACGGCGGCCGTGTACCGCATCAACGAGCAGGGCAATATCACCACCACCGGCAACAGCCTGGACCTGGCGATCAACGGCAACGGCTTCTTCCAGGTGACGCTGCCCAGCGGCCAGATCGCCTATACCCGCGCCGGTTCCTTCCAGCTGAACGCCAACAGCCAGATCGTCACCTCCGACGGCTACCTGCTGAACCCCGGCCTGACCATCCCGCAGAACGCCGTGGACATCACGGTCGACGCCTCGGGCCAGGTGCAGGCCAAGATCGACGGCCAGGTGACCCCGGCGACGGTCGGCCAGATCAACCTCGCCAACTTCCCCAACCCGGCGGGCCTGGAGGCCATCGGCGACAACCTGCTGCTGGAGACCCCGGCCTCGGGCCAGCCGGCCACCGCCGTCCCCGGTTCCACCGGCTTCGGCCGCCTGACCCAGAACGCCCTGGAAACCTCCAACGTCAACGTGGTGACCGAGATCACCAACCTCATCCAGGCGCAGCGCGCCTACGAGATGAACTCCCGCGTCGTGACCACGACCGACCAGATGCTGCAGTCCATCACGAACATGAAGTGATGAGCGCGGGATACCGGAGATCAGTCATGAAAGCCTTGGCCACCATCCTGCTGGGCACCAGCATCCTCTTCGGCGCCGGCGCGGCCACGGCCGCCGACCTGCCCGGTGCCACCTTGCACGGGGATACGGACGTCAACGCCGAGACCATCCGGCTGGGCGACCTGTTCGACGCGCTAGGCCCCAACCAGGCCGCCGTCGTAATCGGCCAGGCCCCCGCCCCCGGCCACCGCATCACCTACGACGCCTCCATCCTGGAGCGGATCGCCGCCGCCAACGGCGTGGACTGGAAGGCCAAGGGCACGGAACGCGTGGTCGTCAGCCGCCCATCGGTCGATGTCACCGCCGACCAGATCCAGGCCGCCTTCACCAAGGCCCTGGCCGACGCCGGCGCCCCGGCCGGCATGGAAGTGCAGCTGGACAACCCTGGGACCATCCTGCGCCTGCCCGCCAACAGCGACAGCAGCATCGGCTTCACCAACGTGAACTACGACGCGGCCCGCGGCCGCGCCACGGGCGACCTGGTCATCCCCGCAAGGGTGAGCCGGTCATCCGCCAGAGCTCGGCGCCCGCGTCGCCGTCATGGTCACC